>NZ_CP142675.1:2292500-2592500 GCF_036365825.1 Qipengyuania sp. HL-TH1 | reverse complement strand
GTCCGAACCAGCATCTGCGGGAGGCCGGTAATCGACGCGTTCGAGCTCGATCGAGACCCCGTCGTCATTCGTCGCTTTCATCTTCCCGCCGGACATCCGGCCGGGCTCCCAGCACCGCTCGATCCCGCTGTCGGGCGCAGGCATGAAACACAGGCGCTTGTCGCGCTCGACCACGCTGTAGGTCCAGCTGCCGGTCTGCCACGGATCGCCGTTGCGCAGGTCGCGATAGGTCCCGTCGGCATCGAGATAGGTGGTGTAGCGCGCTCCGTCTGCGGCCACCGCGCGCCAGGCGGTGGCAACGAAGACTTCGGGGGCCGGCTCGCCCGATGGCGATACGACCTGCTGCGGCGTAAGCGCGGAGCTGTCGCCTTCGTCACTGGCGGGGGTGCAGGCGGGGAGCGCCATTCCCAGCGCAAGGATTGTCAGACTTCGCATGGCGGGCGGGAAAGCACAGCCACGCCAAGCGTGCAAGGCGGGCGGGGGATCAGGTTTCGATCGAACTGCGCGGAAAGACGATCCGGATATCGAGCCCGTCGTCCGAAAACGTGCGCTCGAATGAACCGCCCAGCTGGCCTTCGACCGCCATCCGCAGGAGGCGCGAGCCGAAACCCTCATGCGCGCTGTCTTCGGGTGCGCTGGCGCTGCGCACGCTTTCTTCCCACAATACGCAGACCTTGCTGTCGTCCTCGCCCTCGCATTCATCCTCGACGGTGACGGTCACATGCCCGTCGACACGCGACAGCGCGCCATATTTGGCCGAATTGGTCGCCAGCTCGTGGAAAATGAGCGCCAGTGGGGTCGCGGCACGCGCACCGACCACGATCCCCGGACCCGTCACGCTGAAGCGCTTGTCTTCCGCAGTGCCGTAAGGGGCCAGCAAGTCGGCGAGCAGGCCCGACAGCGTACCGCCCTGGTGCCCGTGACCGGGCCGCACGTAATCATGCGCTGCGCCCAGCGCGCGGATGGTGTCGTTCAGCTCGGTGGCAAACTCGGCGATTTCGGGCTTCCCGCGCGACCGGATCGCGACCAGCCCCGACACCACCGCGAAGATGTTCTTGATCCGGTGCGACAGCTCGTTGGCAAGCAGGTCACGCGCTTCGGACAGGCGCCGCTGGCGATCGACATCGATGACCGTGCCGAACCAGCGGTTCTGGCCCCCGCCAACCGGCGTCTGGACCGCGCGGGCGAGCATCCAGCGATAATTGCCATCGGACAGCTTCAACCGCCATTCGAATTCGAAGGGCTTGCCGCTATCGAGCGAGGCACGGAACGCGCCCGAGGCAGTGTCCCAGTCTTCCGGGTGAATCGTCGCGCGCCAGTCCGCCAGCGTCCTGGGCTGCGCCCGGCCGGTCATTTCGTCCCATTGTGCGTTGACGTAATCGAAATTGCCCGCGGCATCGGCGGACCAGGCGATCCCCGGGACGCTGTCGATCATCCGCTGGAGGTAGCTTTCGCGGACTGCGACCGCGGCCTGCGCGGTCTCGCCCATGCGCCGCTGCGAGATGCGGCGCATGACCGCCTTGCCCAGCACACCCAGGGTTTCGCGCTGGAGCGCGGTCAGCCCGTCCGGGCGCGGCACGGTATCGATGACACAGAGCGCACCCAGCGGAGCGCCTTCGACAGACACCAGCGGATGGCCGGCATAGAAGCGGATGTGCGGTTCACCCGTCACCAACGGGTTGTCGGCGAAGCGTTCGTCCTCGCGTGCATCGGTGACCACCATCGGCTCGGTGCCGAGCATGGCATGCGCACAGAAACTGGTTGGGCGCGGCGTTTCGCGAGCGTCGATCCCGACCCGGGTCAGGAACAGCTGGCGCCCCTCCTCGACCATGGTGACCATCGCCATCGGTGTGCCGCAGATCTTGGCGGCGAGATCGACGACTTCCTGCAGTTCGGGATCGTCGAGCATGGCTTGGGTGCCGTGCGCGGTCAGGATCGCGAGACGCCGGTCCTCGTCGCAATAGGCATCCGAGGGGGGCTCTCCCTCGGGCCACAGGATGTTGTCTTTACGGTACATAGGCAGACCCAAGCGCCTAGATGCAAGCGACTATCGCGTAAAGTATTTACCAGTGACAGAGGGTAAAGCCAGCCTATTCGGTTTGCCCCGTGCTGCGTGCTCGGCTATCGGCCCGCCCGCAGCCGAATTTTCGCGAGCCCCCAAGGAGAGAGCATGCGCGCGACCCCCGATTTCGATTTCCAGCTTGGCGAAAGCGCCGAGATGATCCGCGACAGCGTAGCCCGCTTCGCCGATGAACAGATCGCCCCGCTGGCCGAGAAGATCGACCGCGAGGATTATTTCCCTCGCGCCGAGCTGTGGGAGCAGATGGGCGAGCTGGGCCTGCACGGCATCACTGTGAGCGAAGAAGATGGCGGGCTCGGTCTCGGCTATCTCGAACACGTCATCGCGGTCGAGGAAGTCAGCCGGGCCTCGGCCTCGCTCGGCCTCAGCTACGGCGCGCATTCCAACCTCTGCGTCAACCAGATCCGCCGCTGGGGCAATGCCGCGCAGAAAGCCAAGTATCTCGCCCCGCTGGTCAGCGGCGAACATGTCGGCAGTCTCGCCATGTCCGAAGTCTCGGCGGGTTCGGACGTGGTATCGATGAAGTTGAAGGCCGAAGCCGCCTCGCGCGACGGCGTGGACGGCTACATTCTCAACGGGACAAAGTTCTGGATCACCAATGCGCCCTATGCCGATACGCTGGTGGTCTATGCCAAGACCGACGGCAGCGCTGGTTCGCGCGGGATCACCGCCTTCCTGATCGAGAAGGACGATGCGGGTTTCTCCATCGGCCAGAAGATCGAGAAGGTCGGCATGCGCGGGTCGCCCACCGCCGAACTGGTGTTCGACGATTGCTTCGTGCCCGAAGACCGCGTGATGGGGCCGCTCAATGGCGGCGTCGGCGTGCTGATGAGCGGGCTGGACTACGAGCGCGTGGTCCTGTCGGGCATCCAGCTGGGCATCATGCAGGCCTGTCTCGACACGGTCATTCCCTACCTGCGCGAGCGCAAGCAGTTCGGCAAACCGATCGGCAGCTTTCAGCTGATGCAGGCCAAGGTGGCGGATATGTATGTCGCGCTGCAAACCGCCCGCGCCTATACCTATGCGGTCGCCAAGGCCTGCGATGCCGACCAGACGACGCGCTTCGATGCCGCGGGCGTGATCCTCTATTCGAGCGAGAGCGCCTTCCGTGTGGCCGCCGAAAGCGTCCAGGCACTGGGCGGGGCAGGCTACACGCTCGACTGGCCGGTCGAACGCTATATGCGCGATGCCAAGCTGCTCGATATCGGCGCGGGCACCAATGAAATCCGCCGCATGCTGATCGGCCGCGAGCTGATCGGGGCGGCGGGGTGAGCGCCGACGAAGACTATGTCTATGACGAGGACAGCGGCGAATGGATGCCCGCGTCCGAGCTCGCGGCAAAGCAGGCTGCCGCGAACCGCGTCGAAGTACGCGATGCGGTGGGCAATGTGCTGTCCGACGGCGACCAGGTGACGCTGATCAAGGATCTGGACGTCAAGGGCGCGGGCCAGACGCTCAAGCAGGGTACGCTGATCAAATCGATCCGCCTGACCGGCGACCCACAGGAAATCGACTGCAAATATCCCGGCATCAAGGGCCTCGTCCTGCGTGCCGAGTTTGTGAAGAAGCGCTAGGGCCAGACGAATGACCGCACCCGTTCTTACCTCGACGCTCGACCGCGAGGCACCTGATGCGAAGGCTCGCTTCGAACACAATAGGGAGCTTGCCGAGGAACTGCGTTCGGCCGTCGCCGCAGCTGCGCTTGGCGGGTCCGAAGGCAGCCGCGAGCGGCATGTCGGGCGGGGCAAGCTGCTCCCGCGCGAGCGGGTGGAGCGCCTGCTCGACCCGGGCAGTCCCTTTCTCGAAATCGGGCAGCTGGCCGCGAACGGGATGTACGGCAAAGACGAAATCAACGGCGCGGGGCTGATTTGCGGGATCGGGCGCGTGTCGGGCCGCCAGGTGATGATCGTGTGCAACGATGCCACCGTGAAGGGCGGCACCTACTACCCGATGACGGTCAAGAAGCACCTGCGCGCGCAGGAGATCGCGCAAGAGAACCGCCTGCCGTGTATCTATCTCGTCGACAGCGGCGGGGCGAACCTGCCGCACCAGGCGGAGGTCTTCCCCGACCGGGACCATTTCGGGCGCATCTTCTTCAACCAGGCGAACATGTCCGCGCTGGGCATTCCGCAGATCGCCTGCGTGATGGGCAGCTGCACCGCGGGCGGGGCCTATGTCCCGGCGATGTCCGACGAGACGGTGATCGTGCGCGAACAGGGCACGATCTTCCTTGCCGGTCCGCCGCTGGTGAAGGCCGCGACGGGCGAGGAAATCAGCGCCGAGGACCTCGGCGGCGGCGACCTCCATGCGCGCAAGTCGGGCGTGGTCGATCATTTGGCCGAAAATGACGAACACGCGCTGACCATCGTGCGCGATATCGTCAGCCATCTGGGCGACAATCACGCCGCCGCACGGGCCATCACGACACAGGATCCGCGCGCGCCGAAATTCGATGCCGAGGACCTCTATGCGCTGGTGCCTGACGATGTCCGCGCGCCTTATGACGTGCACGAGGTCATCGCGCGGCTGGTCGACGGCAGCGAGTTCCACGAGTTCAAGCAGCATTACGGCAGCACGCTGGTGTGCGGGTTCGCGCATATCTGGGGCATGCCGGTGGCGATCCTCGCCAACAACGGCGTGCTGTTCTCCGAAAGCGCGCAGAAGGGCGCGCATTTCATCGAACTCGCATGCCAGCGCGGTATCCCGCTGCTCTTCCTGCAGAACATCTCGGGCTTTATGGTCGGGGGCAAATACGAGGCCGAAGGCATCGCCAAGCATGGCGCCAAGCTCGTCACCGCGGTCGCCACTGCCAGTGTGCCCAAGCTCACCGTAGTCATCGGCGGCAGCTTCGGCGCGGGCAATTACGGCATGTGCGGCCGCGCCTATTCCCCGCGCTTCCTGTTCACCTGGCCCAATGCGCGCATCTCGGTGATGGGCGGCGAACAGGCCGCCTCGGTGCTCGCCACCGTTCACCGCGACGCCGATAGCTGGACGGCGGAACAGGCCGAGGAATTCAAGGCCCCGATCCGCCAGAAATACGAGGATGAAGGCAATCCCTATTACGCCACCGCACGGCTATGGGACGACGGCGTGATCGACCCGGTGCAGACGCGCGACGTGCTCGGGCTGGCGCTGGCCGCGACGCTCGAAGCGCCAATCCCCGAGCATCCGCAATTCGGTGTGTTCCGCATGTAATCGGCGGGAAAACCGCTGCATCCCTATCGCTTTCCCTCGCGTAGCTGCTAGGTCGGATCACCGGGGAGAGTGAAGTGTCGTTAGCCAGGCCGCGCCGCAAGCGTTCGATCCTGTCGCGTATCGTGCGGCGGATCATTCTGGCGATCTATCGCTGGCGCGGATGGACGCTCGACGGGCATCTGCCGGACATCCCCAAATTCGTTATCGCTGGCGCTCCGCATACGTCCAATTGGGATTTCGTTTTCTTTACCGGCGCCACCGCCGCAGAGGGGATCGAACCCGCCTTCATGGGCAAGCACACGCTGTTCAAGGGCGTAATGCGCAATTTCATGCTCGATATGGGCGGCATTCCGATCGACCGGACGCAGCGCGCCAATGTGGTCGAGCAGGTCGCGGACGAATTTGCGCGCCGGGACCGGCTCGCGCTGGTGATCGCGGCGGAGGGCACGCGCAGTTCCAGAGGCGAATGGAAATCGGGGTTCTACAATATCGCCCGCGCCGCCAATGTGCCGATTGTTCCCGCCTGGGTGTGCAACACGCGCCGGATCGTCGGCTTCGGACCGGCGATCATTCCGAGTGCGAATTATGGTGAGACACTGCTGGAAATCGCGCGTTTCATGCGCGGCAAGCTGCCCGAGTTCGAGCGCTTCAAGGTGCTCGAACGCCAGGCGCTGCAACTGATCGAGGAGAATGGGACATGATCGTCGAAGCACTGCTGGCCAATGCGGCGATCCTGCTCGGTATGGCGATCATCCTATGGGTGGTCGCGGTGCAGATCGACGATGTCAGCTTTGTCGATGCCTATTGGGGCGGCGGCATGGCCTTGATGGCATTCGTCAGCTGGCTGCGGCTGTACGAACCCGGCCCGCTGGCCACGTTGCTGATGGCGATGGCGGTGATCTGGGGCCTGCGGCTGTGCCTCCATCTGATGCTACGCTGGCGGCGCGAGGGCGAGGACAAGCGTTACGCGCGCATCCTCGCGAAGGACCGCGCGAAGGGGCGTTTCGCGCTGGCCGCCCTGACCAAGGTGTTTCTGGGTCAGTCGGTGCTGCTGTTCATCGTTTCGAGCCCCGCGCAATACGGCATTCTCGAGGCCAATTGGATGGTGCCGATCAGCGGGCTGGCACTGATCGGCTTGGCGCTGTGGACGGTGGGCATCCTCTTCGAATGGGTCGGCGACTGGCAGCTCGCCCGGTTCAAGGCCAATCCCGCGAATGCAGGCAAGGTGATGGACCGCGGCCTGTGGCGCTATACGCGCCACCCCAATTACTTCGGCGACGCCTGCGTCTGGTGGGGCATCTGGATCGCTGCCGCATCGGCCGGCTGGTGGGTCGCCGCCGCCACGGTGATCGGGCCGCTGTTCCTGACCTTCACGCTGACCAGATGGTCGGGGGGTCCGCTGCTCGAACGCGGCATGAAAAGCTCGCGTCCCGGCTATGACGATTACAAGGCGCGAACCTCTGCCTTCTTCCCGCTCCCGCCCAAGAAATCCTCGGGCTGATCCCGCAGGGGGTTTAACCCGCGCCCTTGCGCCCCTATTTGCGGCGCAGGACGAGAGGGGAGCGCGCGCAAGCGTGAGCGAGAACGAAATCGACGAACTGCGCAGCCGCTTCGCGCGCGAGGCGATGGCGTTGATGGAGCGCACCGGCGAGGAAGTATCTCGGGCGCGGCTGGCCGCCGAACTCGGCGTTGCGCGGGCGCGGGTCGATTCGGTCTTTCCCGGGGATGGCGATCTGTTCGAGGCGATTACCGCCGAATGGTTCGCGCCCAAGCTGCGGGTGATGGACGAGGTGATGGCCTCCGACTTGCCGCCCCCGCGCAAGATGTACGAATTCTTCGCGCGCCGGTTCATCCTGCTGCGGCAGAACTTCCGCGACGATCCCGCAACCTTCAACCTCTATGTCGAGATGGGCGAACGCTATTTCGACTACGCCCGCAGCTATATCGATCTCGGCGACCACTACCTGTGCGAACTGATCGCCGAAGCGCAGGCCGACGGTTACCTCGAGGGGCTAGAGGTCGACACCGCGATGTCGATCATCAACCAGATGGTGAATTGCTATCTGCAGCCCTACATGATCGCCATGATCGACGACCGGCTGACCGAAGAGAAGCTGGCCCTGATCGTGGGCGCGATCTTCGGTGGTCTCGATGCAAAGGATGGCGGCGCGCGCGGAACGAACGACATCCGCGCGGCGTAATCAAGCCGCTTCGTTCGGCTCCGTCGGGGCGACTGGGGGTTCGCGCTGTTCGGCGAAAATGCCCCAGGCGGCGAGGAACAGGCCGCAGACCAGCGGGCCGACCACGATCCCCGACAGCCCCATGAGCGCGATGCCGCCAAGCGTCGTCACGAGGATCAGCCAGTCGGGAATACCGGTATCGCGGCCGACCAGGATCGGGCGCAGGACATTGTCCGCCATCCCGATCAGCGCGACACCCGAGATAATCACCACCACGCCTTCCCACAGCGCGCCGGTGGCGAGCAGGTAGATCGCGGCGGGCACCCAGACGATCGCCGGGCCGAGCGCGGGAAGCAGCGAGGCGATCGCCATGATCACGCCGAGCAGCAGCACCGAGGGAAGGCCGACGATCCAGAAGGTCAGCGCCCCCAGCGCGCCCTGCACCAGCCCGACCACGACCGATCCCTTGATCGTCGCGCGCACGATGGTGAGGAAGCGTTCGGCCAGCCGGTTGGCGACCTGCCGCTCCATCGGCAGCGCGGCGATGATCGCCCGGCCGATTGCGCGTCCGTCGCGCAGCAGGAAAAAGCCGACATACAGCGCGATTGCGAAGGACAGGACGAACCCGAACACGCTTCCGCCCAAGGCGATCGCCTGGGTCGCGATCAGGCCGAGACTCGCCTGCACAAACGCGGTCGCGCGAGCCTGTACCTCGCCGAAATCGCCAAAGCCTGCGCTGTCGAGCGAAGCCTGGATATTGGTCGGGAGTGCGGCGAATATCTGTGCGAAATACATCGATACGTCGATATTGCCTTCGCGGAAGGCGACATAGAGGCCGGCCGCCTCCTCGACCACCGCACTGCCAATCCACAGCGCCGGAAGCACCACCGCGAACAGGATCACCACGAGGCTGGCCAATGCCGCCTGCGTTTCTTTGTCGGGCCGCCGCACGAGGAACCAGCGGTAAAGCGGCTGGAACATGATGGCCGCCAGCGCCGCCCACAGCATCGGGGTGAGGAATGGCAGAACCACCGCCAGCAGCGCAAGCGAGACCAAACCGAGAAAGAGCAGGAAACCGCCCCGCTCGGTCGCCGATGTCGACTGCCCCCCGCCCACCGCGTCAGACGTCCAGATTGGCCACGTTGAGCGCGTTGTTCTGGATGAACTCGCGGCGCGGTTCGACCACATCGCCCATCAGGCGGGTGAAAATCTCGTCGGTGACGTCGGCATCCTCGACCTTGACCTGCAGCAGCGCGCGATTGTCCGGATCGAGCGTGGTTTCCCACAATTGCTCGGCGTTCATTTCGCCCAAACCCTTGTAGCGCTGGATCTTCTGGCCCTTGCGGCCGGCCGCCATGACCGTCTCGAGCAGCTGGGTGGGCAGGGTGATCGCATCATCGGCAAGGATCGGTGCGTCCTCCTCGACATCGCTGCTGTCGACCTCTTCCGCCGGCTCCGCGGCACCGCTGCGGACGAGCCGCACGGGCGAAGTGTAGACGTCGGCGAAATCCTGCGCGATGCGGTGGAGCTTGCGCGCTTCGGCGCTGTCGAGGAAGGCCGGGTCGATCTCGTGGACGTCGGTCACTCCGCGCCAGATGCGGTTGAGACGGACCTTGCCGTCTTCGCCGATGTCGGCGCTCCAGCGCGCTTCGGGATCGCCCATCTGCAGATGGGCGGCGGCGCGGTCGAGCGCCGAGCGGCGGTCGCCATCAGGTTCGAATGCGCCCGCCAGCGCCATCGCCTCGATCAGGTCGGTCTTGTACTTGCGCGGGACGAAGCCGAGCATATTGCGCATCCGCAAACCATGGTCGACCAGCGCTTCGAGTTCGCCGCCGGCGTGGGTCGATCCGCTCTGCGATTCGAGCATGCGCCCGTCGAGGCCCTGCGCGATCAGATAGCGATCATAGGCGGCCTGGTCCTTGAGATAGACTTCGCTCTTGCCGCGGGCGACCTTGTACAGCGGCGGCTGCGCGATGAAGAGGTGCCCGGCCTTGACGATCTCGGGCATCTGCCGGTGGAAGAAGGTCAGCAGCAGCGTGCGGATATGCGCGCCGTCGACGTCGGCGTCGGTCATGATCACGATCTTGTGATAGCGCAGCTTCTCGAGATCGAATTCGTCGCGCAGCCCGGTGCCCATCGCCTGGATCAGCGTGCCCACTTCCTTTGAGGAAATGATCCGGTCGAAGCGCGCGCGCTCGACATTGAGGATCTTGCCCTTGAGCGGCAGGATCGCCTGCGTCTTACGGTCACGGCCCTGCTTGGCGCTGCCCCCTGCCGAATCGCCCTCGACCAGGAAGAGTTCGCAGTTCGCGGGGTTGCGGTCCTGGCAGTCGGCCAGCTTGCCCGGCAACGAGGCGATGCTCATCGCGCCCTTGCGGCTCATTTCGCGCGCGCGGCGGGCCGCTTCGCGGGCGGCGGCGGCGTCGATCACCTTCTGGATGATCGCCTTGGCTTCGGCGGGGTTTTCCTCCAGCCATTCGCTCATCTTCTCGCCCATCAGGCTTTCGAGCGGCGAACGCACTTCGGAACTGACCAGCTTGTCCTTGGTCTGCGAGGAGAACTTGGGATCGGGCAGCTTGACCGAAACGATCGCGGTCAGGCCTTCGCGCATGTCCTCGCCCGACAGCGAGACCTTCTCCTTCTTCAGCATCCCGCTGGCGCTGGCGTAATTGTTCAGCGTGCGCGTCAGTGCGGTGCGGAACGCGGCGAGGTGGGTGCCGCCATCGCGCTGCGGGATGTTGTTGGTGAAGGTGAGGACGTTTTCGTAATAGCTGTCGTTCCACTCGAGCGAAACGTCGATGCCGATGCCGTCCTTTTCCGCGCTCACCGCGATCGGTTCGGCGACCAGCGGCTGCTTGTTGCGGTCGAGATATTTGACGAAGGCGGCAATCCCGCCTTCGTAGAACAGGTCGTGTTCCTGCGCTTCCTCGTGGCGCTTGTCGCGCAGCAGGATCCGCACGCCCGAATTGAGAAAGGCGAGCTCGCGGTAGCGGTGCTCGAGCTTTTCGAAGTCGAATTCGATCACGTTCTTGAAGGTATTTTCGGACGCCTTGAAGGTGACGCGCGTGCCCTTCTTGAAGCCGTCCTCGTCGGGGTTCTGTTCGACCCGCGGGGCATCGCCCACGACGCGCAGGCTTGCGACCGCATCGCCATGCTCGAAGCGCATCCAGTGTTCCTTGCCGTCGCGCCAGATCGTCAGTTCGAGCCATTCGGACAGCGCGTTGACCACCGACACGCCCACGCCGTGGAGGCCGCCCGACACCTTGTAGGCATTGTCGTCGCTGGTGTTTTCGAACTTACCGCCCGCGTGAAGCTGGGTCATGATGACCTCGGCCGCGGAGACGCCTTCGCCCTTGTGCATGTCGACCGGGATGCCGCGGCCATTGTCTTCGACCGAGACCGAGCCATCGGCATTGAGCTCGATCAGGACGAGGTCGCAATGCCCCGCCAGCGCTTCGTCGATGGCGTTGTCCGAGACCTCGAACACCATGTGGTGGAGGCCCGATCCGTCATCGGTATCGCCAATATACATGCCGGGCCGCTTGCGGACCGCGTCGAGGCCCTTGAGGACCTTGATCGAATCTGCGCCATAACCGGGTTTCTTCGGCGCTTCGGCGCCCGTGTTTTCAGGGGTTTCGTCCATAGTGAGCATATAGGCGTTCGAAGGCGGATTTCCAAAGTTTCGCGGGCGATTTTACCCACAGATTGCCGCTGCCCCGGTTTCGACTGCAACCGGTTGATTTCGAAGCGGCGAAGGCGCATCTCGCGGCCATGCTATCGGTGCTCGACATCTTCCGGATCGGGATCGGTCCTTCCTCCTCGCACACGGTCGGGCCGATGCGGATCGCGCGCACCTTCGTGCGGGCGCTGGCCAAGTCGGGCAAGCTCGACAGGACGGCGCGTGTCACGGTGGAATTGCAGGGTTCGCTCGCGCTGACCGGCGTCGGACATGGCACGCTCGATGCGAGCATTCTCGGCCTGATCGGCTTCGCGCCCGACACGACCTGTCCCGACGACGCCGCGGCCGCGCTCAAGCGGGTGCGCGAGGATCGGCGGCTGGTGCTGGGGGGCAAACGCGAGATCGCTTTCGACCCGGCGGCCGATATCGATCTTGCCGGGGATATCATTCCCGACCTGCATCCCAACGGGATGAAGCTGGCGGCCTTCGATGCGGCCGGGGAGCGGTTGTCCCAGCGGACCTATTATTCGACCGGTGGCGGTTTCGTCGCCTCCGAAGCGCAATTGCAGCGCAAGCCCAAGGACGACCGGATCAATACGGGCACGCGGGTGCCGCATGATTTCGGTTCGGCCGAGGAATTGCTGGCCGCCTGCGCGCAGACCGGCCTGCCGATCGCCGAGCTGATCCTCGCCAATGAAGACGCTTTCCGCCCGCGCGAGCAAACGCTCGAGGGGATCGACCGGGTCGCCGCCGCGATGGACCAGTGCATCGATCGCGGCCTGCACCAGCGCGGTATCCTGCCCGGCGGGCTCAAGGTGGCGCGGCGCGCGCCCGACCTGTGGGACAAGCTGTCCGCCAACCCGCAATCGAACGAGCGCGAGCAATTGTTCGACTGGCTCAATTGCTACGCCATGGCCGTCAACGAGGAGAACGCCGCCGGGGGCCGCGTCGTCACCGCGCCGACCAATGGCGCTGCGGGGATCATCCCCGCGGTCATCCGCTTCTACTGCACGACCACGGGTGACGGCCCATGCCGCGACAGCCGCCGTACCTTCCTGCTGACCGCCGGCGCGATCGGGCTGCTCTACAAGCAGCGCGCGAGCATTTCGGGCGCCGAAATGGGCTGCCAGGGCGAAGTGGGCGTGGCCTGTTCGATGGCTGCCGGGGGGCTGGCGGCGCTGTGGGGGGCCTCGCCCGCGCAAGTCGCCTGTGCGGCGGAGATCGGGATGGAGCATAATCTTGGCCTGACCTGCGATCCGGTCGGCGGGCTGGTCCAGGTGCCCTGTATCGAGCGCAATGCGATCGGCGCGGTCAAGGCGGTCAATGCCGCACGGCTCGCACTGCACCGGACCGAGGCGGAGACCTGTGTCAGCCTCGACCAGGTGATCGAAACGATGCGCCAGACCGGTCTCGACATGTCCTCGAAATACAAGGAAACGAGCCAGGGCGGGCTCGCGGTCAATGTGATCGAATGCTGATGCTGCTCGTCGTGGTGCTGGTGGTTTCGGGCGCTTTGGTCGCCGGGGCGGCATGGGGCATATACGGCAAGCTCCCCACCCGCGTCGAAGGGTTCCTCGTCGCGCTGGCCGGCGGCGCGCTGCTGCTGTCGGTGACGAGCGAATTGATCGAACCCTCGATCGCCAAGAGCAGCGTGTTCCACGCGATGCTCGGCGTGGGGGCCGGGGCGATCGTCTTTGCCGTGGCGGACTATCTGATCGACGAAAAATGGGGTTCGAATAGCGGCGGCGGCCTGCTGGCGGCGATCACGCTCGACGGGATCCCCGAGAATCTTGCGCTGGGTGTCGCGCTGATCGGTGCAGGCGGGATGGAAGTTGCCGCGCTTGCGGGATCGATCCTGCTGTCCAACCTGCCCGAAGCCGCGGGCGGCGCGCGCGCCATGACCGCCGATGGGCGCTCCAAAGGCACCGTGATGCTGCTGTGGATCGGCACCGCAGCGTTGCTCGCGCTCGCCGCAATTATCGGCAATCTCGCGCTGGCCGGGGTCGGCGAAGGCACGCTGGCAGTCATCCGCTGCTTTGC
The DNA here is from genome assembly GCF_036365825.1 of Qipengyuania sp. HL-TH1. Taxonomy (NCBI): domain Bacteria; kingdom Pseudomonadati; phylum Pseudomonadota; class Alphaproteobacteria; order Sphingomonadales; family Erythrobacteraceae; genus Qipengyuania; species Qipengyuania profunda. The sequence continues at coordinate 2,579,326 of NZ_CP142675.1, read as the reverse complement.
CGCCGGCGCAGTGGTCGCGAGCCTGGCGACCGAAGTCTTCCCGCAGGCGTTCCGCGAGGATCGCCACTGGGCGGGGGTTGCCACCGCGCTGGGCGTCATTCTCGCCTTTTCGCTAAGCAGCCTCGCTGGCAGCTAGACAGCGCCGCGCGCCGCGATAGGGTGCGCCGCATGGGAGAGACACAAAGAGCAGCGCTGGCCGAAACTTTCGGCAGCTTTCCGCACATCATCGCCGCCAATGCCGCCGCGCTGGACAGCCAGATCGCGATGCGCGACGACGAGGGCGAGCTGAGCTGGGCCGCGCTTGGCGACCGGGTCGAGCGGATCGCCGCGCGGCTCGTCGCAGACGGGCTGGAGCGGGGGCAGGCGGTGGCGATCCTCGGCTATTCCTCGATCCCCTATGCGCTGGTGTTCCTCGCCGCGGTGCGCGCGGGCGGGGTGGCCGCGCCGCTGACCACCAGTGCCAGTCCCGACCAATTGGCAGGCATGGCGCGCGATTCGGGCGCGCAGCATATCTTCATCGACCGCGCAAAGCTGGCGGAACTGGGCGAGGATTGCTTCCCGAGCATGACGCGGATCGTGCTCGACGAGCAGCTCGCTGAGTGGATGGCGCCCGCAGGCGCGCAGGCGCCCGAATTCCAGCCGCAGCCGTGCGATCCCTTCAACATCATCTATTCTTCGGGCACGACCGGCGTCCCCAAGGGCATCGTCCATTCGCACCAGATGCGCTGGCGGCAATTTGCCAGCACGGCATCGAGCTGGCTGGAGGGCGGCCTGCCCGTCCGTACGCTCGCCTCGACGCCGCTCTATTCGAATACCACCATGGTTGCGTTCCTGCCGCCACTGCTGGCGGGCGGGACGGTGCGCGTGATGCGCAAGTTCGATGCCCTGCGCTGGCTCGAATATGCGCAGGCGGACCGGACCACCGCGACCATGCTGGTCCCGGTCCAGTACCGGCGGTTGATGGAAGAGCCGCGCTTCGACGAATTCGACCTGTCCGCCATGCAGCTCAAATACTGCACTTCGGCGCCTTTCCCGGCGGAATTGAAGCGCGAGGTGCTGGCGCGCATGCCGGGTGCGCTGATCGAGATCTATTCGATGACCGAGGGCGGGGTTGTCTGCCTGCTCGAAGCGCACAAGTTTCCCGACAAGCTGCACACGGTGGGCCGTCCGGCGCCGGGCAGCGAACTCAAGGTGCTCGACGATGCGGATCAGCCGGTCGCGCCGGGTACGCCGGGCAATCTGGTCGGGCGCAGCCAGACGATGATGGCGGGGTACAAGAACCAGCCCGACAAGACGCGCGAGGGCTACTGGACCGACCCGGAAACGGGCGAGGTCTGGCAGCGCATGGGCGATATCGGGCGCGTCGATGCCGACGGCTTCGTCGAACTGGTCGGCCGCGCGAAGGACATGATCATCTCGGGCGGGTTCAATATCTTCCCGGTCGATCTCGAGGATGAATTGTCCAAGGAAGCCGATGTGGTCGAGGCCGCGGTGATCGGCGTGCCCAGCGCGCGCTGGGGCGAAACCCCGGTCGGGTTCGTGACGCTGGCGGAGGATGCGCGCGATTGCGAAGCGATTCGCGAAGCGGTCAATGCGCGGCTCGGCAAAACCCAGCGGCTGGCGCAGCTCCACAGAATCGCGGACATGCCGCGCAGCCATATCGGCAAGCTGCTCAAGACCGATCTGCGCGAAGAGGCTGGCCGTCGCGGCCTGCCCGACTGAGCGGCGGCGCAGCGCTTCGAGACGCGGCGCCGACTTCTTGGGGGAGGGAGAGGAATGTCGGCGGCCGCGTCTCTACTCGCTGCCATATCGCCTCGCCGGTGCGGAGGGCCGGTGGCCGGCCGCCGTGGCGAGGAAGGCCAGAAACGCGGCTGCTTGGGGGGCCGTCGCTTCTGTAAATCGTCCGGGACGGGAGTGTCAGGGTTCACCGTCCGGCTGTGAGGCGTGTAATAATCTTACTCGTCAGCGAACGAAAGTGAGAAAACTTTGAAAGATGTTGCGATTTGCGCAACCAAGCTTTCGCGCCTCTGCCGTCCCGTCTCAAAACGAACGGTGCCGCCAAGACCGAGGTCGTGGCGGCACCGGAATATCCTGCAGTCGCGCTTACAAGAGAGCGGCTTAGCGGGCCTGCGCCAGCTTTGCCGAGGTCTTCAGCGTGATCATCTTGCGCGCCGATGCGACCAGCGAGGCCTTGCAGCGACGATCATAGGAGAAGGCGTTGACCGACAGCGCGTCGGGGTGGGTGCAGGCGGCTTCGGCGGCATCGGCAACGCGCTCGCGCAGGACTTCGACCTGGTCGGGATCGCGCAGGTCGAGGTCGTTGAATGCGACTTCGATGCTGACTTCGCTGCGTTCGGCCTGCGCCGGGGTGTGGACGAGTGCGGCAGCGACGAGGCTGGCGGCGAGAAACTGGTGATACTTCATGAGCGTCTCCTGGGGTAAAGGTTATCGCTCTTCAGGCATCCTCGGCCTTGTTCTTGATCGCGATTGTGCATCGCAACATAAGTGTTCGCAAGTGCAAAATACGCGACGATAGGTTGTAAGCGATGCATCTTCGCCGCGGGGCGCAGGATATGACCGGCAGCAGCGCTGCGAACGCTGGACAGGCGACGCGCGCTGCCCTTATCGGGACCCATGCAGGCAGAACACCTCCCCGATTCCATCCTCATCGTCGATTTCGGCAGCCAGGTCACCCAGCTCATCGCGCGCCGCGTGCGCGAAGCAGGGGTCTATTCCGAGATCGCCCCCTTCACCCAGGCGGAGGAGGCGTTCCACCGGCTCCAGCCCAAGGGCATCATCCTGTCGGGCTCGCCCGCCAGCGTATGCGACGAAGGCAGCCCGCGCGCACCGCAGGTCCTGTTCGACAGCGGCCTGCCGATCCTCGGCATCTGTTATGGCCAGCAGGTGATGACCGAGCAGCTCGGCGGCGAGGTTCGCCCGGGGCATGAAACCGGCGAAGGCGGCGAATTCGGCCGCGCCTATCTCACCGTATCGGAAGAATGCGCGCTGTTCGACGGGCTGTGGCAGACCGGCGAGCGGCACCAGGTGTGGATGAGCCATGGCGACAAGGTCACCCGCTTCGCCCCCGGCTTCGGCATCGTCGCCACCAGCGACGGCGCCCCCTTCGCGGTCATCGCCGACGAGAAGCGCCAGTATTACGGCACGCAATTCCATCCCGAAGTGGTCCACACGCCCGATGGCGGCAAGCTGCTCGCCAATTTCGTGCGCCATGTCTGCGGGCTCGCGGGCGACTGGACCATGGCCGAGTTTCGCCGCACCAAGATCGCGGAAATCCGCGAACAGGTCGGCGATGGCAAGGTCATCTGCGGCCTTTCGGGCGGGGTCGATTCGGCGGTTGCCGCAGTGCTCATCCACGAAGCGATCGGCGACCAGCTGACCTGCGTCTTCGTCGACCACGGGCTGATGCGGATGAACGAGGCCGAGCAGGTCGTCACGCTGTTCCGCGACCATTACAATATCCCGCTCGTGCACGTGAATGCGGAGGAGATGTTCCTCTCCGGTCTCGCGGGCCAGACCGACCCCGAAAAGAAGCGCAAGTTCATCGGCGGCGCCTTCATCGACCTGTTCGAGGCCGAAGCGAAGAGGATCGGCGGCGCCGATTTCCTCGCACAGGGGACGCTTTATCCCGATGTGATCGAAAGCGTCAGCTTCACCGGCGGCCCCTCGGTCACGATCAAGAGCCACCACAATGTCGGCGGCCTGCCCGAACGCATGAACATGAAGCTGGTCGAACCCTTGCGCGAACTGTTCAAGGACGAAGTGCGCGAACTGGGCCGCGAACTGGGCCTGCCCGAAATCTTCGTCGGGCGGCATCCTTTCCCCGGGCCCGGCCTCGCGATCCGCATTCCCGGCGAAGTCACCAAGGAACGCTGCGATATCCTGCGCAAGGCCGATGCGATCTATCTCGAGGAGATCCGCAACGCCGGGCTCTACGATGCGATCTGGCAGGCCTTCGCGGTGCTGCTGCCGGTCAAGACCGTCGGCGTGATGGGCGATGGCCGCACCTATGACAGCGTCTGCGGCCTGCGCGCGGTGACCAGTACCGATGGCATGACCGCCGATATCTATCCCTTCGACAGCGCCTTCCTCAGCCGCGTCGCGACCCGCATCATCAACGAGGTGCAGGGCATCAACCGGGTGGTCTACGACTATACGTCGAAGCCCCCCGGCACGATCGAGTGGGAATAAGCGCGGGAAAACCGCGCGCACCGGCTGCGGCTGCGCGCCCTTTCAGGCTCGCGACGGTTCTGGTCCTCGCCAGCCTGGCGGTGCTGGCCTTTGCCGGCAATTCGCTCATTGCGCGCTATGCGCTTGCCGGAGGGGGGATCACGCCTATCGCCTTCTCGGTGGTCCGGCTGGCGACCGGGGCGATCGTCCTCGCGCCGCTGCTGCTGGGGCGCGGCGGGACATGGAATTACGGGGGTGGGCTCAGCCTGTTCGCCTATGTCGTGATGTTTTCCTGGGCCTATGTCGAGCTGCCCGCGGCGACGGGGGCACTGATCCTGTTCGCCGTCGTCCAGGCGACGATCCTGCTGGCGGGCATGGCGCGCGGCGAACGGGTGGGCTGGCTCGGGTGGACGGGGCTGGTGCTCTCGCTCTCGGGTCTGGCGGTGCTGCTGGTCCCGCAAGTGCAGGGCGGGCGATTGCTGCCGTCCGCATTCATGGCGGTCGCCGGGATCGCGTGGGGTGCCTATACGATGATCGGGCGGGCGTCCGCCGGTGCGGGCCGTTATACGGCGCGCAGCTTTGCCATCGGTGCGATGCTCGCGCTGCCGCTGCTGGCGTTCGACATAACGATGCCCGAAACCCCCGGTCTGCTGCTCGCGATGCTGTCGGGTGCGGTCACCTCGGGGCTCGGCTATGTCATCTGGAACCGTGTTTCCCCTTCGCTGGGACTGGCGACGCTGGCGACTGTCCAGCTGGCCACGCCGCTGGTCGCGGCGCTGGGCGGCATCGCCCTGCTCGACGAACTGGTGACCAGTGAACTGATCGTTGCCGGGGTGCTGATCGTGACCGGCATCGGCCTGACGCTACGGCGCTGACCGATGCTGCCGCTGGGTCCCGATCCGCGCACCGAAACGCTCCGCCGTCTGCAGGCGCTACTGGTCCAGCGGTTCGGGCATATCGAACGCGCGGCCGCGGAATGGCGCCAGCCCGAATGGGTGCTGGTGCAGGGTGTGATCGGCGCGCGGACCAAGTCCGAGGTCTCGAACGCCGCAACCGACCGGCTGCTGCAGCGCTGGGGCAGCTGGGAGGCGGTGGCCACCGCGCCGCTCGCCGACTTGCAGGCCGAACTCGCGACGCAGACCTATCCCAATGTCGCCGCCGAACGCCTGCAGGCGAGCCTTGCGGCGCTCATCGATTTGCGCGGCGCGGTAGACCTCACTCATCTCGCCGAGCTGGACACCGAAGCGGCGATGGACTGGCTCGAACAGCTCCCCGGTGTCGGGCGCAAGATCGCCGCGGGCGTGATGAATGCCAGCACTCTGGACCGGCGCGCCATCGTGCTCGACGGGCATCACACGCGTATTCTCCAGCGGATGGGGCTGGTCCCGCCCAAGGCCGGCACCGCGCGCGCTTTCGCCGCGATCATGCCCGCCATGCCCGAGGACTGGTCGGGCGCGCAGTTCGACGAGCATCACCTGCTGATGAAGAAGCTCGGCCAGACCTGGTGCCGCCCCTCAGTTCCCGACTGCCCCAATTGCCCCGCGCAGGCGCTGTGCGAGACGGGTCGCCGCCGCGCCTGATTGCGGCGCGCGCCAGCTTGCGCCACAAGGGCGGGCAATGAAGCGTATCGGCTCGATCCTCCTGTGGTCCGCAATCGCGGCGGCACTCATCGGGCCGGGCACGGTCACGGCGGCCGCCAGCGCGGGGGCGAACACCGGCGCGGCGCTGCTGTGGGCGCTCCTCTTCTCGGGCATCGCGACCTTCACGCTCCAGGAATTTGCCGGACGGCTGGCAGTGGCGACGGGCGACGATCTGGCGACAGTGCTGCGGCGCCGGTACCCAACCGGGTTTGCACATTTCGCCACGCTGCTGCTGGTCGGCGGCTCGATCCTGCTGGGGTGCGCGGCCTATGAAGCGGGCAATATCCTCGGCGGCGCGGCGGGGGCGATGCTCGCCTTCAACGGGCCGCGGGCAGGCATTACGCTGGGTCTGGCGGCAGCGGCTGCGCTGTTGCTGCTGGCGGGATCGCCGCACAGCGTCGCGCGGCTGATGGCGGTGTTCGTCGCGCTGATGGGAGGCGGCTTCCTGCTCGTCGCGCTGTCGCTGGCGCCGCCCGCCGCCGGGCTGCTGGCGGGTCTCGTCCCGGCACCGGGTTTTGCCGACGATCCCGCTGCGCTGCTCGCGGTGCTGGCATTGGTGGGGACGACGGTGGTCCCCTACAATCTGTTTCTCGGCGCGGCGCTGGCGCGCGGGCAGGGGCTGGGAGACGTGCGCTTCGGCCTCGCGATCTCGGTCGGGCTCGGCGTGGTCATCACTGCGGCGATCCTCGTGGTCGGCACGGCGCTGGCGGGCGAGTTTTCGTTCGCAGCGCTGGGCGATGTGCTGGATGAGCGCGTTGGCGCCTGGGCGCGGACGGGCGCCGGGATCGGGCTGCTGGCGGCAGGCATTTCCTCCGCGGTCACAGCCCCCCTGGCAGCCGCGCTGACGGCGCGCGGGCTGTTCGGCAGAGCGGATGACCCGCGGTGGCAGGCTAGCGGCTGGCGTTTCCGCGCGGTCTGGGGCGCGGTGCTGCTGGTCGGCCTGGGTTTCGGGCTGGCCGAAATCCGCCCCGCTCCGGCCATCCTCGCCGCGCAGGCCTTCAATGGCATATTGCTGCCGCTGGTCGCACTGTTCCTGCTTGCAGCGATGAACGACGCCGGCCTGCTGGGCGAGCGGGTCAACGGCCTGCTGGCAAATGCCTTCGGCCTGCTGGTGGTGGGCGTTGCCGCCATGCTCGGCCTGACCGCGCTGGCGCGCGCTACGGCGACGCTGTTCGGCTTCGATCTGCCCGACCCGGGCCTGATGCTACCCGCCTTTGCCCTGCTCGGCGTGTTCACGGGCCGCGCGGTCATGCGCCGCGCGGCGCTTTAACCGGGGAAGGCGACCCCGGTCAGTTCTTCCGACTTGCGCCACAGCGCTTTTGCCAAATCCTCGTCGCGGATATGCGGCCAGCAGCCGCCCGCGCGCGGGTTTTCGGGATCGACGGGGACCGCGATGTCGCAATCCTCGCAATAGACGCCGCCCTTGCGTTCGAGCAGCGGGGAAACCGCGCACCACACGCTGGTCGACGCGCCTTCCTCGGTCGATTTGAAGGCTTCGTGGACATTGCCTTCCTCGTCATACCAACCCATCGCGCGCTGCTCTTCCATGGTGAGGTGGCGCTGGAGCGGGGTCGCAATTCCGCCGGGGTGGACGGCAAAGGCGCGCACGCCCTGCGCTTCGCCCAGCTTGTCGAGCTGGAGCGCGAACAATGCATTGGCCGACTTGGCCTGCCCATAGGCCAGCCACTTGTCATAGTCGCGGCGCTCGAAATTGGGATCGTCGAGGTCGAGCCCGTTGAGCCGGTGCCCGATCGAGGACAGCGCCACCACCCGCGCACCGCCGTCTGCCAGCAGCAGTGGCCACAGCCGCGCGGCGAGCTGGAAATGGCCCAGATGGTTGGTCGCGAATTGCATTTCGTAGCCACGCGCATCGCGCGCCAGCGGACTGGCCATGATCGCGGCATTGTTGATGAGGATGTCGATGGCCGCGGTTTCCTCGGCGACAGCTTCCGCAAAGGCATCGATCGAGGCGGGATCGGACAGGTCGAGCGGCAGGATGGCGATATCGCCGCTCACCCCTTCGAGGACATCCTCGGCCTGGTCGGGTCGCCGCGCGCCGACGATTACCTGCGCTCCGGCCCCGGCCAGTGCGTGGACGGTTTCGGTGCCGATGCCCGAATAGCCCCCGGTGACGACCACGGTCTTGCCCGCCAGATCCACGCCCTCGACCACTTCGCGCGCGGTGGAGCGATAGCCGAAGGGCGAATTCACGGGGGCTTGCGGGCTGGTCATCTGGCTCTCCTCGAAAAAAGAGAGCTATGCCCCCCGGATAACGGGCTGGCTACCCTTGGGGGCGATCAGCCCTCGGCGTCGACCTTCGCATAGGGGATGAACTCGTCGAGGAAGATCACCCCGCTGAGGAAGCCGCCGGTGCGGCTGACCAGTTCGATCTGGTCGGTGCGGCACAGGCTGGTGGCGCTGAAGCGCTTGATCACCATCACTTCGCTCTCGTCGATGCTCTCGGGATTGCGCGTGTAATTGACCCAGATGGTGTTGCCGTCGCGATAGGTCAGCGCGGTGCCGTCGATCTGGTTGATATTGCGGCTGCCGATGGTGCGGATGCAGTCGCGCGGTTCGCCCGCGACGCGGCCTTCGAGCAGTTTGGCGAGTTCGGCCTCACCGCGGGTCATTTCCTCGGTTTCGTCGGCCTGGACGGGCGCGGCAAGCAGGCCGAGCGCGGCAGTGGCAATGGCAAGCGGCTTGAACATGGCGAGTCTCCTGATGAGCGGCGGATACTGTATCACACCGCCTGAACCTGCGCTGAGTTGACGCGCGCGTGGGTCAACCGGTTCCGCCCACGGTGATGCCGTCGACCAGCAGGGTCGGCTGGCCGACGCCCGCGGGCACGCTCTGCCCGCCCTTGCCGCACATGCCGACGCCTTCATCCAGCGCCATGTCGTTGCCGATGCCGCGCACCTTGGTCAGCACGGTCGGGCCGTCGCCGATCAGCGTCGCACCCTTGATCGGCGCGACCACCTTGCCCTTCTCGACCTTGTAGGCCTCGGTGCAGGCGAAGACGAACTTGCCGCTGACGATATCGACCTGCCCGCCGCCGAAGCTGGTGGCATAGATGCCGTCGTCGACGCGGCTCAGCAATTCCTCGGGATCGTCGCTGCCGCCTTGCATGAAGGTGTTGGTCATGCGCGGCATGGGGGCATGTTCATAGGATTGGCGGCGCCCGTTGCCGGTCGCTTCGACGCCCATCAGGCGGGCATTGAGGCGATCCTGCATATAGCCCTTGAGGATGCCGTCTTCGATCAGCACGGTCTCGCGGGTCGGTGTGCCTTCGTCGTCAATGCTCAGCGATCCGCGGCGATCGGTCATGCTGCCATCGTCGATCACGGTGACGCCGGGGGCGGCGACACGTTCGCCGATGCGTCCGGCGAAGGCGCTGGTGCCCTTGCGGTTGAAATCGCCCTCGAGCCCGTGGCCGACCGCTTCGTGCAGCAGTACGCCGGGCCAGCCGGGGCCGAGCAGAACGGTCTGTTCGCCCGCCGGGGCGGCAATGCTGTCGAGATTGACCAGCGCCTGGCGGACCGCTTCGTCGACCGCGCGCATCCAGCGCCCTTCGTCGAACAGATCGTCGTAGAGATAGCGTCCGCCAAATCCGAAACTGCCGGTTTCGCGGCGGCCGTTGGCTTCGGCCACGATGCTGACGTTCAGGCGGACCAGCGGGCGCAGGTCGCGAGCAGTGAACCCGTCGGCGCGGATGATGTCGATCGCGCTCCAGCTGGCCGACAGGCTCGCATTGACCTGCGCCACGCGCGGATCCTTGGCGCGCGCCACCGCGTCGATCTTTTCGAGCAGCGCTACCTTCTCGGCGAAGGGCACGAGGTCGAGCGGGCTGGCATCAGTGTAGAGATGACGGTTGGTCCGCTCGGGCGGTGCGGCATGCGGCGAGGTGGTCGCGTCGAGCAAACGCAGCGTCTCGCCGGCGCGGGCGATCGAGGCGGCGCTGATCTCGTTGGCATGCGCGAAGCCGGTCGTCTCGCCCGACACGCCGCGCAGGCCGAAGCCCGAGTCGCGGCTGTAGTCGGCGGTCTTGAGCCGTCCGTCATCGAAGGCGAAACTCTCGCTCGCCATGAATTGCAGGTAGAGCTCGCCATCGTCGCAGGGGGCCAGCAGGCGCGCGGTGAGCGCCTTGGCTTCCTCGGGATCGAGCTGGTTGTAGAGCAGGGCGTGCGGGTCGGTCGCTGGCGTCATGCACCCTATGTAGGGGCTGGCGCCGGCGAAGGCGAGGGGGTCAGCGGTGACCCGGGTCCGCGCCTTCGGAAATATCCATCAGCTGCGACTGGTCGACCCCGTCGGCGGGCCCGCCTTCGAGGACGAAGCGACGATCGCAATAGCCGCAGTCGACATAGCCATGCTCGTCGATCTCGAGATAGATCTTGGGGTGGCCGAGCGCGGCGGGTTTGTAGTTTGCACCCGTCCTGATGTCGGTCGCGCCGTCGCACCACACGCGCCGCGTGGTGACCTTGGTGATTTCGGGAGGAGGCAGGCTCATGCGCAAGCCGATAATGGGTTTGACGGAGCTGCTCAAGAGCCTAGGTCACGCGGCATGACCACCCCACCTGCGATCAAGATCGACAATCTCGTCAAGGAATACGCCTCGCCCGGTCCGGGCGCGCCGGCCAAGCTGGCGCTCAAGGGGGTCAGCTTCGATGTGCCGCAAGGCGGCATTTTCGGACTGCTGGGCCCCAATGGCGCAGGCAAGTCGACGCTCATCAACATCCTTGCCGGGCTGGTGCGCAAGACCAGCGGCAGCGCCGAGGTCTGGGGTTTCGACATCGCGGGCAATCCGCGCAACGCCAAGCGCTCGATCGGGATCGTGCCACAGGAAATCGTCTTCGATCCCTTCTTCACCCCATTCGAAGTGCTGGAGAACCAGGGCGGCTTCTACGGCATCCCCAAGGCCGAGCGGCGCAGCGAGGAGCTGCTCAAGGCAGTGCATCTGTGGGACAAGCGCGATGCCTATGCGCGCACCCTGTCGGGCGGGATGAAACGGCGCCTGCTGATCGCCAAGGCGATGGTGCATTCGCCGCCGATCCTGGTGCTCGACGAGCCGACTGCCGGAGTCGATGTCGAACTGCGCCGCCAGCTGTGGGAGCTGGTGACCGAACTCAACCGCGAGGGCGTGACCGTGGTGCTGACCACGCATTATCTCGAGGAAGCCGAACAGCTGTGCGACCGCATCGCGATCATCAATCACGGCGAACTGATCGCCGACAAGCCGACTCGCGAACTGGTCGACATGGCGCGCGAAAAGATCGTCTCGATCACGGTGGACAAGGATCTCGGCGGGCCGATCATGGAACCGGCTTTCACCAAGGCCGAAGTGATCGAGCCGCGGCGGCTGGAGATCACCTATGACCGCGACAAGACGAGCGCAGGGCAGGTGCTCGCGCTCGTCCAGTCGCACGGTTATGCGATCGAGGATGTCACCACCCGCGAGGCCGACCTGGAGGACGTGTTCGTCCAGCTGACCGGCGCGGGATAGGCCTGCGCGCTACAGGAAGGCGCGCGGCCCGAGCCCTGCGTCGCGGACCTTCTGCACCGCCCACAAATGCGGTTCGACCTCTTCCATCGGAGTCTTGCACTTGCGGCAGCGCCCGACCTGCTGCCCGCTGACGCGCGTTACATTCGCGTTGTCGACGCTGTGCCTACCCAAGGCACAGCCGATACGTCCCAAAGTCATGATCTCGCGACCCTTCCAAACCCGTTGTTTTGTCCCCTGTCGATTCGCGCCCTAGTGCAGCAAGCGGCTGACAATAACCTCGCTGCGCCGAATCGTTCCTTGCTTGCCGCGTAGTGATTGCGTCGGCATGACGCGGGCATGACAGACACCCCTTACGACGTCCTCGTCATCGGTTCGGGCGCTGCCGGACTTACCGCCGCGCTGGCGCTGGCGCAGACCAAGCGCGTGCTGGTGCTCGCCAAGGGCCGGCTCGACAGCGGCTCCACTGCGTGGGCGCAGGGCGGCATCGCCGCCGTGCTCGACGCTGGCGACACGTTCGACAACCACATCCGTGACACGATGGTCGCCGGGGCGGGTCTCAACGACCAGGAGACGGTCGAGTTCGTGATCGAACGCGCGCCGGCCTCGATCGACCGGCTGTGCGAGCTGGGCGTGCCCTTCAACCGCGAGGAGGGCGATCTTCACCTGACGCGCGAAGGCGGGCATTCGCACCGCCGCATCGTCCATGTGAACGATGCGACCGGCTGGGCGGTGCAGGCCGCGCTGCTCAAGGCGGCGGAGGAAAATCCGAACATCACGCTACTGCCCGGGCAAAGCTGCATCGACCTGGTCACCGGGCGCAACCAGGCGGATTATTCGGGGTCGGGCCGCGTGTGGGGTGCCTATGCGCTCGACGAGGCTACCGGCGACGTGGTGACGCATGTCGCGCGCGCGACCGTGCTGGCGGCGGGCGGGGCGGGGCGCGTGTACCAGTTCTCGACTGCCCCGCGCGGCGCGACGGGTGACGGGATCGCCATGGCATGGCGCGCGGGCGCGCGGGTCTCCAACATGGAGATGATGCAGTTCCACCCGACCTGCCTCTACAATCTCGAGGTCAAGAATTTCCTCATTACCGAGGCCGTGCGCGGCGAGGGCGGGCGGCTCTTCAACCCCGTCACGGGCGAGCGCTATATGGAGAAATACGACCCCGAGCGGATGGAGCTGGCACCGCGCGATATCGTGGCGCGCGCCAATGACGACCAGATCAAGCGCCATGGGCTCGACTATGTCCATCTCGATATCAGCCACCAGCCACCCGAATTCGTGAAGGAGCATTTCCCCACGATCCACGAAAAGCTGCTCGGCCTCGGCATCGACATGACCAAGGGGCCGATCCCGGTGGTGCCGGCGCAGCACTATACCTGCGGCGGGGTGAAGATCGGGCTCGATGCGAAGACCGACCTGCCGGGTCTGTGGGCGGCGGGGGAATGCACCGAAAGCGGGCTTCACGGTGCCAACCGGCTGGCCTCGAATTCGCTGCTCGAATGCTTCGTCTTCGGTGAGGCGGCGGCGAGCGACATCCTGTCGTGCTGGGACGACCTCGATGATCCGCCCGCGATCCTGCCGTGGGATGCCAGCCGCGTGACCGATTCGGACGAGGAAGTGGTGATCAAGCAGAACTGGACCGAGATCCGCCGCTTCATGTGGAACTATGTCGGAATCGTGCGCACCACCAAGCGGCTGGAACGCGCGGGCAACCGGATCGAGATGATGCGCAAGGAAGTGGAGGACTATTACGGTTCGTTCCGCGTCACGACCGATCTGATCGAGCTACGCAACCTGCTCGATTGCGCGGGGCTGATCGTGACCAGCGCGCTCAGGCGCCACGAAAGCCGCGGGCTGCATTATATCATGGATTATCCCGCCACCGACCCGGTCGCGCGCGACATGGTGCTAGTGCCCTGACGAGGCACCCGGGGCGGCATCAGCCCGTTACCGACCGCCAATTGGCTGCCGACCAGTCGCTGCGCAGCATCCAGTCGTCGAGCGCGAAGTGCCGCACCACTCCCATGCTGATGGGTTCGAGGAAGAAGATGCCGATGCTCTCGCCGAGCTGCCAGGCGACTTCGCCCTGCGCGATATAGCCGGGCAGTAGCACGACTTCGACCGGCGTGCCGACATCGGCAATCAGGTCGCGGCACTCGATCATGCAGCCTGAAAGCGACAGATTGCGCATGGCACAGCGCAGACCGGTGCCGCCGATCGTGACGCGAAGATTGTCCTGCGTCTGGCTTCGCTGTTCGTCGCGTCGGTCCATCGCTCGTTCCCTCGTTCCGCCCAATGGGGCAGCGCGATTCCCTTCTACATCCCGGTCCAAGTCGGGAAGCTGAACAGCCGTGGCGGCCCTAGCCGTGCGATGATCCATTGCTGTCAAAGCCATTTCGTTCACCCTCGAGCCACGCCAATGCGTGCCATCCGCGCGGGGATATGCCAGCGGTCGGCGCAGTAGGATTGTAAGCACACGCCATTGTGATGAGCCGGCGAAACCCACAGCTGCAGGCCGGTTTGCGCTGGACAAGGGCATGAGCATGCGATGAGGTCTCCAGCCGGAATTCGGAGGAGGTAGAGCAATGCCCAAGGCAATCGCGAACGGGATCGAGATTCACTACGAGGAACAGGGCGACAAGACCGCCCCGCCCATGCTGCTGATCATGGGGTTCGGCGCGCAGCTGACGCTGTGGCCCGACGAACTGGTCGAGGCGCTTGCCAGCCGCGGCTTCCGTGTCATCCGCTACGACAATCGCGATATCGGCCTCAGCCACAAGTTCGATGGGGTCAAGGCGCCGGGGCTGGTCAAGATGACGCTCCTCTCCAAGCTCGGGCTCAAGCCCAAAGTACCCTATACGCTGGCCGATATGGCCGATGACGGGGCCGGCTTGCTCGATACGCTGGGCATCGAGAAGGCGCACATCGTCGGCGCGAGCATGGGCGGGATGATCGCTCAGCATTTCGTCTCGCGGCATGCCGACAAATGCCTGTCGCTCACCACGATTTTCTCGACCACCGGCAATCCCAAGCTGCCGCCCACCAAGCCCGAGGCGATGAAGGCGCTGGTTACCCGCCCCGACAGCACCGATGAGAAGGTGCTGGTCGAGCATGGCATGATGGTGGCGCGCACGATCGGTTCGCCCGGCTATCCGACCGAGGACGAGCGCCTGCGCGAACGCACCACCGCCAGTGTCCGGCGCAGTTTCTACCCCGAAGGGCCGACACGGCATCTCTCGGCGATCGTCGCGGATGGCGACCGCCGGGGTATGCTGAAAGACGTTACTGTGCCGACGCTGGTCTTGCATGGCGAAGACGATCCGCTGGTGCCCTGCGAGGGTGGCCGCGATACGGCGGCCTCGATCCCCGGCGCCAAGCTGAAGACCATCCCGGGCTGGGGCCACGACCTGCCGCTCGAGCTGGTCGACGAGCTTGCCGATGCGATCGCCGGCCATGCCAAGGCGAATGCCGACTAGGGCCAAATTTGCGTGGTTGTTCGACCAATGGCCGTCGTCGGTCGACCGGCGGACGAACGGAAATTGTCTCTAGTCGTTCGCAAAAGGCGAGTCTGCTGCGCCGCTGCGCTCGATTCTTGCGTTTGGCTAAAATGATCGCTTCGGGATGCAGGCGAGAAGTTGCGCTGTGCCCTCAGGGAGTTGCCATTTGCCCCACCGAGCCCCCCTTGCGCCGGGAGTTTGACACGCAATCCTTCGCGCGTATCCTGATGCACAGGACGTCCGGCTCCCGCAGACGCCGGCCTGCCCCGATCGACCACTGATTGTGGACCATGGGACGGCCGCCCGCCTTGTGCCGGGCGTGCAACGCGACTGCGGCCGATCATCTTTGCACGCGAAAGGATGATCCGATGAAATCCCCCCTTATAGCCTTTGCCGGTGCCTTGCTGGTGACCGGCGTCCCCGCGACTTCGCAGGACATCGTCGTCTCGGCGGAGAGTGCCGCCGAGACGACGATTTCCCGCGACCTCGATCGCAATCTCCTGCGCGCCGACTGGCCGCGGCGTGAGCTGGTTGGCGAAGGGATTGCCATGGTGCGGTTCCAGCGCGGCGCCGATGGCCGCCCGGCCGATGTGAAACTCTATCGCAAATCGGGCCAGCGCAGCGTGGATCGTCGCGCGCTGGTGGCGGTTGCCCGGCTGGGCCGGAGCAATCCGCTCCCGGCGATCGGGGCACCCGACCAGATTTTCCAGGCCAACATCGTCCTCGCCAACAGCCACCAGGCCTTTGCCGATCTGTCGTCGCAGCTGGCGAAGCTGGAACAGGCGCGCCTCGCCGACCCGCGCGAACGCACCGTATTCGCGTTCAATTCGGCTCCGCGCACCGCGTCCTAGCGCCGGCCCCGGCACTGTTCTTCGGCGTTGCCGTGATCCCGTGCTGCGGACGGGTTGCGGCAGCGCCGGAGTCTGTGCCGAATGCCCGCCTCGATTCCAAAATTGCGCGCCCGGATTCGATTGACTCACAAGCCGGACCGATCGTTTTTGCCCGCAAAATTTTTTTCACGGATTCATTTAGCCCCTTGCGCTCGCCCGAAGTCCAGCTTGGTCCACGCGTCGCGGCGTTGCAGCCGGATAAGGCACCGGCTCCGCCAGGCCCGAACCAGCCTTAAATCGGCGTTGACCCTCTTGCGCCGGAGTCCCGCCTGATTCAGTATCTAGTGGTCAGGCTACCATGGGTACCCACAAGACCTAGCTTTTGGCGGCCGGCTCCCCATATTGAGGAGCCCCGCCCCAGCGGCATGGCTGTGGGGAAAAAGGGGAAAAGTTTTCGCCCCGGAGCCACACAAAATTGGTAGGCGGGGCAGTGGCCTCGTCGACTCGAACACAACCGGAACGCGGGTGGCCTGATAGCGGCCCGCGGAGCACTCAGACGGCGGGGCACACGATGGATTTCAAGAGCGGGAACGATACGGCGATGGCATTGGATTTCGACACACAAGACACCGCGCCCGAACCCACCACCGAAGAGAAAGCGGTCGCCATGGACAAGACGGACAAGGGCAGTGACGAACTGGTCCAGGCAGCCGCTGGCCAGGCGCTGGCCGGCGCGGTCGCCAGCGCGACCTCGGAAGCGGCCGAACATGACAGCAAGAAGGTGCTCGATCGCCGGTTCGACGTGAAGACCGACGAGAGCCGCGATGCGCTGCTGACCGAATTCGGCAAGGAAACGCTGACCGATCGTTACCTG
Source organism: Qipengyuania sp. HL-TH1 (assembly GCF_036365825.1). Classification (NCBI taxonomy): domain Bacteria; kingdom Pseudomonadati; phylum Pseudomonadota; class Alphaproteobacteria; order Sphingomonadales; family Erythrobacteraceae; genus Qipengyuania; species Qipengyuania profunda. The sequence continues at coordinate 2,562,797 of NZ_CP142675.1, read as the reverse complement.
CTGCCGGGTGAAGGCTATCAGGACCTGTTTGCGCGTGTGGCCGATTATTTCGCCGACGATGCCGAACATGCGCAGCGGCTTTACGACTATATCTCGAACCTGTGGTTCATGCCCGCCACGCCCGTGCTGTCGAATGGCGGCACCACGCGCGGCCTGCCGATTTCCTGCTATCTCAACAGCGTGTCGGACAGCCTCGACGGCATCGTCAACACCTGGAACGAGAACGTCTGGCTCGCCTCGAAGGGCGGCGGCATCGGCACCTATTGGGGCAATGTCCGCGGGATCGGCGAACCGGTCGGCCTCAACGGCAAGACCAGCGGCATCATCCCCTTCGTGCGGGTGATGGATTCGCTCACGCTCGCAATTTCGCAAGGCTCGCTGCGCCGCGGTTCGGCCGCCTGCTACATCGACGTTTCGCACCCCGAGATCGAGGAGTTCCTAGAGATCCGCAAGCCGAGCGGCGATTTCAACCGCAAGGCGCTGAACCTGCACCACGGCGTGCTCGTCACCGATGCCTTCATGGAAGCGGTGCGCGCGGGCGAGGAATTCGACCTCGTGTCCCCGCGCGACGGATCGGTGCGCAAGACCATTGACGCGCGCAGCCTGTTCCAGAAGCTGGTCGAAACCCGGCTCGCCACGGGCGAACCCTACATCGTGTTCTCCGACACGGTGAACCGCATGATGCCCAAGCATCACCGCGAACTGGGGCTCAAGGTCTCGACCTCGAACCTGTGCGCCGAAATCACGCTGCCCACCGGCATCGACCATCTCGGCAACGATCGCACTGCAGTGTGCTGCCTCTCCTCGCTCAATCTCGAGAAATGGGATGAATGGAACGGCGACAAGCAGTTCATCGAGGACATCATGCGCTTCCTCGACAACGTCCTGCAGGACTATATCGACCGGGCGCCCGACCAGATGGCGCGCGCGAAATATTCGGCCATGCGCGAACGCAGCGTGGGCCTCGGGGTGATGGGCTTCCACTCCTTCCTCCAGGCCAAGAGCATCGGCTTCGAAAGCCCGATGGCCAAGGTGTGGAACCTCAAGATGTTCAAGCATATCAGCGCCAAGGCGGAAGAAGCCTCGCTGGTGCTGGCGCAGGAACGCGGGCCGTGCCCCGACGCTGCCGAAACCGGCGCGATGGAACGCTTCAGCTGCAAGATGGCGATCGCGCCGACCGCATCGATCAGCATCATCTGCGGCGGGACCAGCGCCTGCATCGAACCGATCCCGGCCAATATCTACACGCACAAGACGCTGTCGGGCTCGTTCATCGTCAAGAACCCCTATCTCGAGAATATCCTCGACAAGAAGAGCAAGAACTCGACCAATGTCTGGAATTCGATCCTCGAGCGGGGCGGCAGCGTCCAGCACCTCGACTTCCTGACGACCGAAGAAAAGGCCACCTTCAAGACCAGCTTCGAAATCGACCAGCGCTGGCTGCTCGAATTCGCCGGCGACCGGGCCCCCTTCATCGACCAGGCGCAGTCGCTGAACCTGTTCATCCCAGCCGATGTCGACAAGTGGGACCTGATGATGCTGCACTTCCAGGCGTGGGAAAAGGGCATCAAGTCGCTCTACTACCTCCGCTCGAAGAGCGTGCAACGCGCCGGTTTCGCCGGCGGCGTGGAAGCGGACAACACCGCCGATGCCGCGAAGTTCGAACTGGCCGCAGGCGCCGAGCAGACCGATTACGAGGAATGCCTCGCCTGCCAGTAGTAGGCGGCCTCTGGTGACGTCTGGGCGGCCCTAGGCTCACCTCTCTCACCAGCCACGATTGCCCATATGAAAGGCCCCGCCACCGGACTTCCGGGGCGGGGCTTTTGAGATCCGCTATGGGATCGTAACGGCGGGGTCGCTCAGGCGACCGCCTTGTTGCCGAGACCGGCGGGGATCCGCGCACCTTCCTTGAGGTAGATACGGTTGTCGTCGATCTTCTCGACATCGTCGAGCGCCAGGAAGTGGTGCATGTCATCGCCGCTGTCCGATTTGGTCAGCTTGATGGCATCGCCTTCGACTTCATCGACGGTTCCGACGTGCTGGCCCTTGGCGTCGGCGATTTCCATGTGTTCCTTGATGCGAATCTTCTCGAACATCTAAATTCCTTTTGTTTTGCGTTGCTTACACCTTACCAACGGGCTGGCGGTGGCTTTGGTCCACGCTTCGCCGAAGCTGGTGCACGGCGCAGCCGACCCCCAAGATTTCTTGGGGGCGGACGCTCTCTCGACTGACGGGACGCTCAAATTAAAGGCTTTGGCCTTCCGCGCGTATCCTGCGCCGCCCCGATGCTCTCGACAGCCTACCGGGACGGGCTAGTATTAACCAACCGGCGCAAGGCGCATTTAATCACCCATGCGCGGGCATTATTCAGACATCCCATAATATCTTCGAATGGCATTCTGCATTGTCTTTGGAAGGAGGGGGAATTCGGTAGTGCACTCTCTATACGTATGTCCGGGGCACGGCCATGGGCGGGCTGAGGAACTTCTTCGAGGATTTCCTGGCGTCGCTTGACCATGCCGAAAGCGCGGATGCGATCTGGACCGCCGCGCTCGATGCGATCGGCCGGGTGCCCGTGTCCGGCGAGGTCCATGTCTTCTACCGCGATACGGAGGACGAACAGGAGGCGGCGACCGCGCCTTCCACGCTAACGCCCGGTACGCCTCAGCCGGCTGATGCCAGCAGCGTCGCGATCTCCGCATTCCCCTTCGGCCAGGTCGCCCGCGATGGGGCCGCTGCGAACGCGGGCGACATCGGGCAGTTTGTCGAGCGACCGGGCAAGGGCGACAGGTCGACCATGCAGGCCATCGCCATCACCGTCGATGACACGCCCTGCGAGGACATGGCCGGCCTCCCGGTGGTGCGCGATGGCAGCGTCCCCGACAGCGGCGTCCTGCCGGGCGATTTTGCCGAGGACGTGACCGCAGCGCTCGATGACAGCTACTGGATCTACCTCTCGGCGGTGATGCATTTCACCTATGCCTATCTCGAGAAAATCGCCGGACCGGCGCCAAAGCGCCTGCGGCCCGCGCTGAGCGGCCGCCAGGCCGATGTCCTTGCGGGTCTTGCGGCGGGCAAGCGGCAAAAGGAAATCGCCTACGACCTCGGCATCAGCGAAAACACGGTGGCCTATCATGCTGCGCGGCTGCGCCAGCGGCTCGGCTGCAGCCATTCGAACGAGATCGTCGCGGCGGCCTATCTCAGCGGTTTGCTGCGGTCTCCCGATCCGCGCCGCAGCTAGCGACCACGAATATGGTAATAGGAATCGATCTGGACGCGCCGGTAGGCGCGCTTCCCCGATAGCGCCCTGAAACTGCCGCGGATCATGACGTCGACGATCTGGCCGACAACCAGCAGGACTACCCCCAGCAGCGCCATGGATCCGAAGATCGGGGACAGCGGAAAGGTCCATACATGACGCCGCAGCAATTTGCTGGGCCAGGCAGAGGTGGCGATACGAACCAGCAATGAGGCGAACACGAGGCTTGCCACAAGGTAGGTACCGACCCCGGTCGCAACGTCATCGAGCCCGATGGACATGTCGATCTCCAATTCTCGCCTGCACGGCGCACAATTGCACATCTGCCGAAAGGCGGGAGCCGCTCGACCGGTGCCCGGCCCGGGGAAATGGACGGATTCGCTTCCTGGGTGTTCTGGTGAATCACCCCCCTGCCGTTAATGATAATGCCCAGCGGGCCGTGCAGCGACAATACCGAGGAACCTTGGGGTTGACGCAAAGCGCGGCGGGCTATCCAGCGCACAATGGGGCGCTCCGGTCGCTTGGCATGCGACCACCGGGGGTACGGCGAACGGCTGCTGCTTTGAAGAATGGCGCGGTTCGTCGCATACCGCCCCCGCGCCACCGGGCGCATCTGCGGTTGACCACATCTTATCCCCGCCGAATCATTCCCGCTTGCCTTCGAATCCGGGTTCTGATTCCCTATATGAGTCGTTCACGCTGAATCGGAGAACTACCAGATGTCGTTGCTCGAAGCCCGTAAGACCTACAAGCCCTTCGAGTACCCCTGGGCCTACGACTTCTGGAAACGCCAGCAGCAGATACACTGGATGCCCGAGGAAGTGCCGCTCGGCGAGGACTGCCGCGACTGGGCGCAGAAGCTCACCGAGCACGAGCGCAACCTGCTCACGCAGATCTTCCGTTTCTTCACGCAGGCCGATGTCGAGGTGCAGGATTGCTACCACGACAAATATGCGCGCGTGTTCAAGCCGACCGAGATCAAGATGATGCTGACCGCCTTCTCCAATATGGAGACGGTGCACATCGCCGCCTATTCGCACCTGCTCGACACGATCGGCATGCCCGAAAGCGAATATTCCGCCTTCCTCGAATATGAGGAAATGGCCGACAAGCACAGCTACATGCAGCAGTTCGGCGTCGACAATGACGAGGATATCGCGCGCACGCTGGCGATGTTCGGCGGCTTTACCGAAGGCATGCAGCTGTTCGCCAGCTTCGCCATGCTGATGAACTTCCCGCGCTTCAACAAGATGAAGGGCATGGGCCAGATCGTCAGCTGGTCGGTGCGCGACGAATCGCTGCACTGCGAAGGCATCATCCGCATGTTCCACGAATTCGTGCGCGAGCGCGACTGCCTGACCAAGGCGGTCAAGGAAGACATCATCGACATCTGCCAGAAGTCGGTGCGGCTGGAAGACAATTTCATCGACCTCGCCTTCGAAATGGGCCCGGTCAGCGGCATGACGCCCAAGGAAATCAAGAAGTACATCCGCTACATCGCCGACTGGCGGCTGGGCCAGCTCGGCCTCCAGCCGATCTACATGATCGACGATCACCCGCTGCCCTGGCTCGCCCCGCTCCTCAACGGTGTGGAGCACGCCAATTTCTTCGAACAGCGCGCCACCGAATATTCCAAGGGCGCGACCACCGGCGACTGGAACTCGGTCTGGTCGAGCTTCGACAAACGCACCAAGGCCAAGGCCGCGAACGAGGAGGGCGCCGCGCAGGACGACGGCCCGGGTCTGTTCGGCGATGAGGCTGGAGCGCAGGCGGCGGAGTAAGGGGCAAGCTCTTGCTCGGGGAATACAGCTCTGGTCTGATTGACAATTGAAGTAATAAAGTCAGCATTTGGAATGGCTTACGAAAGGCGATTCGAAATGACGTTTCCGTACACCCAAAATACTGGAAATCTTACGAGTCTAATCTCGCAGATAGGAAAGAACGGCGTTCCGGATAAGCTTACCACCAAGGACTTACCCGTCTGGGGGTTCAAAAGCTCCAACGATCGATCAATTTTATCAGTTTTGAGATTTATTGGATTTCTGGACTCATCCGGTGCTCCTACAGATCTTTGGCGAGAAGCCCGAACGAAGCCCGACGTGGCTGTCGGGAAGGGTGTGAGGGAGGGCTACAAGTCGCTCTTTCAAACGTTCCCAGATGCTGAACGTAAAGATAGCGAAGCGCTTACGAATTTCTTCAAAGCGAAGACCGATGTCGGCGATGCCGCCATAAGAATGATGGTTGGGACGTTTAAGGCCCTTGCTCAGTACGGGGATTATTCGTCAAAACCGAGCGTTGCTGCTGCACCCGCGCCTTCTGCAAATTCAGATACAGATATGCCAGTGCAAAGCCCCTTGATTGCAACCGCCTTGCCCACATCCAATGCGGGAGTTTCAGTAAATCTCAACATTGAACTCGCTCTGCCCGCTGATGAAACTGGCAAAGTCTATGATGCCTTTTTTAAAGCTATGAAAAAGCACCTGTTAGATGGAAGTTGATCCCATTGGCGAATGGGCAGATCGTTTGGGTAGATTTCATGCTGAGGCTAACGCAGCATTCTCCCAGATCGAAACCTCGAAAGCTCGGAAGTTTTCCCTCGACCGAAGCTATGAGAATTTGAAGGGTCTTAGCCTTAAAGAAGACGAGCTTTTCCGTCAGTCGCTTCGTTGCGTCGAACTTGAGGTCTACCGTGGAGCTCACATTTTAGCGTGGTGTGGCTTCTTCGATATGGTTCTTCGCCTTTTAGAGACCGATAACTTTGCAGCGTTGAAGGCTGCCCGACCGAATTGGACGTTTACGAACAAGGAGGAATTGGGAGAATCCGTTTCCGAACATCAAATCGTCGAATCACTTCGACTCCTTTCAATCACTAGTAAAGCGGATCAGAAGGCGCTGATTGGTTTGTTGTCTCGTCGCAACGAGTGCGCACATCCGACTGGCTACTTTCCTGATCTAAATCAAACTCTCGGCTTTATCAGTGAACTTTTTCAGAGAGTAGAGAACCTACAAAAGAAGTATCCCGATTGGTCGCTAGTCTAACGCGAGTAAAGGGATAGAGCCCGCCTAATTCGTCGAACAAAGCCCGATTCTCGGTTTCGCGGTTGAGCCAGCCTTGCAGCGCGCGGGTCGAGGCCTCGGCCTGCACCGCCTCTGCCGGGCAATCGGCATCCTTCTCCGCCGTGTCGATCCCGACCACGCTGCTGTCGCCCAGCTTGTGCGTGTCGCCATCGACCACGGAGTAATAGCCGCGGCCCTGCCCGCGGCGGGTGCAGGGCCCTTCGATTACCTGCGGTTCGCTCGGCAGGAAGCCCGGGCACGGGAAAGGCGCAGGGCTGTGTAACGGGATTACCACCGGCCACATGCCACCGGGTTGCCAACCGTACCGCGATGGCAGAAAGACCTATTGCGTCAACGCGCTAGCGGCGTCTCGCTGACCGCCTATCGAGGGGAGATACAGCGGTGTCGAAATTGCAGGTGCTCGAACTCGCGACCTATTATCTGATCGCGGTCAATTTCCTTACCTTCCTCGCCTTCGGCTACGATAAGATGCAGGCCGAGAGAGGCGGCTGGCGTGTGGCCGAGGCGACGCTGGTGTTCTTCGTCGTCATAGGCGGTATCGTCGGCGCGCTCGCCGGCCGGGCGCTGTTCCGGCACAAGATCCGCAAATCCTCCTTCACCGCCAAGCTGGGGGGCGGGGCACTGCTCAATCTGGGCATCGTCGGCGGGCTTGTTGCGTTGGAGAACCGGACATCGCCCGAAGAGCAGGCGAAGCTCGATGCGGTCATGGCGAGCGTCCATTACCCCGGCTGCAACGAAGTGCGCGCGGCGGGCAAGGCGCCGCTGCGCTATGGCGAGCCGGGCTACCGGACGGACATGGACGGCGACGGCGACGGGGTGGCCTGCGAACCGCATTACTGAGCGCTCGCGCGAACGGCTTGCGTCGTATCGGCCACGGTGCGAAGCTGCACGGGCACCATCCCGTGACAGGAGTATTGCCATGACCACCCGTTTCACCGCCGCTGCGCTGCCCTTGGCCGCCGCATTCGCTCTCGCCGCTTGCGGCGAAGCCGAGGACACCACCTATGAAGTCGACGCGACCGATGAGGGCGGCGGCGAACTGATCGTGACCGAGGAAGTGCCCGGCGCGGTCGAGGTCGACACGCCCGACACGCCGATGACCAATGTGCCCGAAGAGGGTGCGGAAGAAACCGCCGAATAGCACTCAGAACCCCTCTCGCACGCGGGAGGGGCGGCTACCTAGCCCTTACCAGCCCCACGCGGCCGGCGGCGTTTCCACCGGCGCGCTGGCATCGATTTCGACGCGGAACAGCCGGGTCGGGTCGTTGCGGCGCGTGAGCTGGTAGGCGAAGCGCGCGTCGGCGCTGCCGCGCCGGGTGACTTCGATCCGCCAGACATTGGTCAGCGAGGCGGCCAGCCCTTCACGGGTGAACAATGCCACGCTTTCGGCGTCCACGGGGAAGTCCTGCGCGCCCGCGCTGCCCGCGTCGGCAGTCGTCCCGCCATAAAAGGTCACTGCATCGGCCTCGCCATCGGCATGACGGTGGTCGTGCTTGAGCGTGAAACGCGTGTCTGCGCCGGTGCCCTCGCGGGTCACGATCCACGTGCGACTGCGGTTCCAGGGTTGTTCTTGTCCTACCGCTTCGCTGCCTGAGGACGGTGGCGCTTCCTCGACATGAAAGGCGATCGCCACGCGGGTTTTGTCGCACTCGGCCCAATGCGCGACCATGCGCTTGCCCGCCCAATCGGTATCGCGCGCATCCGTGCTGGCGAGCCCGCCCGCATAGGCCTTGCCGCAATGGCTCGACAACGCCTGCCAGAATGCCTCCTGCGGGTGGGCAAGGGTGCCAGCGGCGGGGCCGGGCGCGGGCGCGCAGGCGGCGAGGGCGAGAGCCGCGAGCGGCAGGAGAAATCGGGCGATATGCATCGCGCCAGCCTAGGGGCTTGGCCAGCCAACGCAAAGCCCGATGAATTTCGCGCTCGCGCCGCATGCCCACGCAAAAAGGGGCGACGGGATTGACCCGCCGCCCCCGATGCGGCCGCTGTGCGGGAAGAGGAGGGATCGCCCGCCGCGGCCGATCGTCTGGTTTATCCTCAGCGCTCGGGCTGGGTATCCACTGTGGTCTCCGCCTCGGCATCGACCGCGGCGTCGACGCCGGGTGCCGACGCATCGGCATTGGCGCTGCCATCGACCTGCGTTTCGAGATCGGCAGCCTGCTCCGTGCGCTCGGCGGTATCTTCGAGGCGGTCCTGAGCGGCGTCGGTCGCTGCCTCGGTCCGCGTGCGGGCCCGCATTGCGGCGGTCTCGGCCCGATCGGTCACGCTGTCGGTCGTGCGCTGGGCGCGGTCGAGTGTCGGCTGTGCATCGACGCGGGCATTGGCGGTCGCATCGACGGCGCCGGTGACCGGTCCGGCAAGCTGCGCGCTTGCGGCGGTGGCGCCGGTGGTGGCAAGCAGGGCGGCGGCTAGTGCGGTAAGCTTGGTCATATCTGCGTATCCCGTTTTCGTTCTTGGGACCCGGGATACGGCGGGGGCGGCAATCCGGCTCCCGCAATTGCGCCGAAATGTGCCTGGGAATTGGCGGGGCGAGCCGGTTCATCACCCGTTTATCGCGGGTTTATCTGCGGTTCAGGAAGCCCAGCCATTGCCGCCCCTCTTCCAATTTCTTTGCCTCGCGGCTCTGCCACCGCTATTTCGCCGCCGATGAACGAGACACGCGATATCCATGCCAAGGCCGAAACGCTGATCGAGGCGCTGCCCTATTTCCAGCGCTATGCGGGGCGCAGCTTCGTGGTCAAATATGGCGGCAATGCCATGGGCGACGAACGCGCGGCGCGCGAGTTTGCCGAGGATGTGGTGCTGCTGAAAGCGGTCGGTATCAATCCGGTGGTGGTCCACGGCGGCGGTCCGCAGATCGGCGCGATGCTCGAAAAGCTCGGCGTCGAGACGACCTTCGTCGATGGGCTGCGGGTCACCGACAAGCAGACCGCCGAGATCGCCGAAATGGTCCTTTCGGGCGCGATCAACAAGGCGATCGTCGGCTCGATCGCGCGCGCCGGGGGCAAGGCGATCGGCATCTCGGGCAAGGATGGCGGGCTGGTCACCGCGACCAAGCTGCAGCGCACGCGCAAGGACCCCGACAGCAATATCGAGAAAGTGCTCGATCTCGGCTTCGTCGGCGAACCCGCCAGGGTCGACACGGCGATCCTCGAAACCGCGACCGGCGCGGGGATGATCCCGGTGGTCGCGCCGATCGGCGTGGGCGAGGACGGCCATACCTACAATATCAATGCCGACACCATGGCGGGCGCGCTGGCGGCGGCGCTGGGCGCGGCGCGGCTGCTGCTGCTGACCGACGTTCCGGGCGTGCTGAACAAGCAGGGTGAGCTGCTCACCGATCTGACGCCCGCCGACATCCACCGGCTGCGCGATGACGGGACGATCTCGGGCGGGATGATCCCCAAGCTCGAAACCTGCGTCCAGGCGGTGGAATCGGGCTGCGAGGCGGCGGTGGTGCTCGACGGGCGCGTGCCGCATGCGATGCTGCTCGAATTCTTCACCGCCCGCGGCGCGGGTACGCTGGTCAGCCGCGGGGCCTAACCCGTCGGATGGGGGTAGCGCGGGGCGTGTCGCGCTTGTAGGACGCGCGACACGGCAGCTTCAAGGGAACGCTCGATCACATGCAGGCGCTCAGCACTATCTACCAGATCATCGCCATGCTCACCAACGTACTGGTGATGCTGATCATCATCCAGTTCATCATCGGGCTGCTGTTCGCCTTCAACGTGGTGAACCGGTCGAACGAGTTTCTCGCCGGCTTCTACATGGCCATCAACCGCTTCCTCGAGCCGGTCCTGCGCCCGATCCGCAACCTCCTGCCAAATACGGGCCAGATCGACTTCTCCCCCCTGGTGCTGATCATCCTGCTCAACATCGTCCTCATCGTTCTCGGCAATGTGATCTACGGCTGATGCCGGCGCAGGTCATCGACGGCAAGGCATTCGCCGCCAGGCTGCGCGAGCGCGTTGGCCAGGAGGCGGCGAAATTCGCGGAGGCGGCGGGCCGCAAGGCGGGCCTCGCGGTGGTGCTGGTGGGCGAGGATGCGGCGAGCCAGGTCTATGTGCGCAGCAAGCACAAGGCGACCGTGGCCGCGCACATGGAAAGCTTCGAGCACCGCTTGCCCGCCGATACGGCGGAGGCCGACCTGCTCGCGCTGGTCGCGCAATTGAACGCCGATCCGGCGGTCGACGGTATCCTCGTGCAGCTGCCGCTGCCCGACCATCTCGACGAACAGGCGGTGATTGCCGCGATCAGCCCCGACAAGGATGTCGACGGCTTCCACGTGACCAATGCCGGGCGCCTCGCGGTCGGGCAGAGCGGCTTCGTGCCCTGCACGCCGCTGGGCTGCATGATGTTGCTCACCGACCGGCTAGGCGATCTGTCGGGCCTCGAGGCGGTGGTGATCGGCCGCTCGAATATCGTCGGCAAGCCGATGGCGCAGCTGCTGCTCGATGCCAATGCCACCGTCACCATCGCGCATAGCCGCACCAGGGATCTGCCCGCAGTGGTCCGGCGCGCGGATATCGTGGTTGCGGCGGTGGGCCGTGCCGAAATGGTCAAGGCCGAATGGCTCAAGCCGCAAGCGACGGTGATCGATGTCGGTATCAACCGCTTGCCGCCCGAACCGGGCGCGGACAAGGGCCGGTTGGTCGGTGATGTCGACTATACCGGGGCGCAAGGCGTCGCTGCGGCGATCACGCCGGTCCCCGGCGGGGTCGGACCGATGACGATCGCGGTGCTGCTGCGCAACACGCTGGTTGCGGCCTATCGCAACGCCGGTCTCGACCTGCCCGAAGGCGCGCTGTGAGACTGGCGATCGCCCTGCTGGCGCTGGCGCTGACCGCTTGCTCCACGGGCCCGAACCCGCGCGATCGCTATGCACGGATGCTCAAGCCGACCGCCAATCCTTCGAAGGTGGTCGCCGCCGAACTCGGCTTCGCGCGCATGGCGCAGGACGAGGGGCAGTGGACCGCCTTTCGCGAATATGCCGCCGATGACGGCGTGATGTTCGTCCCCGAACCGGTCATCGCGCGCGACTGGCTGAAGGGCCGGGCGGACCCCGCGCAGGCCGTGCGCTGGCAGCCGCATCACGTCTGGTCGAGCTGCGACGGCTCGCTCGCGGTGACGCGCGGTGCCTGGCAGCGGCCCGATGGCTCAAACGGCTATTTCACTACCGTCTGGCAACGCCGCCGCGATGGCGAATATCGCTGGACGCTCGACCAGGGCGATAGCCTCGAGACACCGCTCGAAGCCCCCGAATTCGTGCGTACCGATGTCGCCGACTGCCCCGCTCGCGGGCTCGCCGCCGAACTGCGCGAACAAGCCGAACAATCGCGCCCGGTGACAGGCGGTACCTATTTCGACCAGGTCAGCGCGGACAGCAGCCTGTTCCTGACCTTCGTCGTGTCGCCCGACCTGTCGCGCAACTGGAAACTGATGCTGCACCGCGACGGCATGATGGTCGACGCCATGACAGGCAGCGTAATCGCACCTTCGGAGGATTAGCATGACCGCGCTGTTCTTTTCGGCTTTCATTACGCTGTTCGTCGTTATCGATCCGCCCGGCTGCGCCCCGATCTATGCCGGTCTGACCAAGGGCGCGGCGCCTGCCGAGCGCCGCAGCATGGCGATCCGCGCGGTGGTCATCGCGGGCATCATCCTCATCGGCTTCGCGCTGTTCGGCGAGGATCTGCTCGACGCGCTGCATATCGAACTCGACAGCTTCCGCATTGCGGGCGGCATCATGCTGTTCCTTATCGCGCTCGAAATGGTGTTCGAGAAGCGCACCCAGCGGCGCGAAGACCGGGCCGAGAAGGTCGCTGCGACGCCCGAGGTCGAGGATGTCTCGGTGTTCCCCATGGCGATGCCGATGCTGGCGGGTCCCGGCGCGATCGCCGCGATCATGCTGCTGACCAATGAAGCGCGCGGGACCGAGGAAACGCTGGTCGTGCTCGGCGCGATGCTGGCCGTGCTCGCGCTGACCGCCGCGGCGCTGATTGCCGCGGGTCCGCTGATCCGCGTGCTGGGCGACCGGGTCGAAGCGGTGATCACGCGGCTGCTGGGCGTCCTGCTCGCCGCGCTCGCGACGCAATATGTGCTCGACGGGCTGAAGGGCACTTTCGTCGGGTGACGCGGTTCCGTGCCGGTTCAGTCCGGCGCCTTAGATAGACCCCATGCACCGCTTCGCTTCCTTCCTGATGCTCGTCTGGTTCATGGCGGCGTCTCCTGCGATGGCGCAGCCGCTGCCCGACTATTCCATCGCCGAGCTCGAAGCGGCGATTGCTGCGGGCAAGCTCGATCGCATTGCCGTGCTTGCCGCAGAACAGCATGGCGAGACGGTCTATGAAAAGCGCTTCGATGGTGAAGCTGCGGGAACGCCGATCGATATCCGGTCCGCGGGTAAGTCACTCACCGCGCTGGCGGTGGGCGCAGCGATTGCCGACGGCGCGCTGGCAGGGGTGGATGTCGCGGTCTGGCCTTATCTCGGCCATCCCCGCGGTGAACCATGGAATTCGATTACGGTCGCGGACTTGCTCGGCATGTCGTCCGCGCTCGATTGCAATGATTGGGATCGCAAGTCGCCGGGGCAGGAAGAGCGCATGTATCGCACGCGCGTATGGCGCGATTTCGCACTCGCCTTGCCTGCGCGGGACTATGTGCGCGACCAGCGAGGGGAAGGGACATTCTCCTACTGCACCGCGGGGGTCTTCCTGCTCGGTCAGGTGGTCGAACGCGCCACGGGCGAGCGCTTCGACGCCTATGTCCAGCGCCGCTTGTTCGATCCGCTCGAGATCGACGGCTTGGCCTGGCGGCACTCGCGCAGCGGGGAAATCCAGTCGGGTGGGCAATTGACCATTGGTTCGGATGCACTGCTCAAGATCGGGCGCATGGTCCTCGATGGCGGACGCTGGAAGGGCGAGCAGCTGCTACCCAAAAGCTGGATCGACGCGATGCTCTCGCCGCGTCACCAGCTTGGCGAGCATGTCTATTACGGACATCTGTGGTGGTCCACGCCGATCCGGTCGCCGCGCGGCTATGAAGGGGCGTGGATGATGAAGGGCAATGGCGGCAATTTGGTCGCCATCCTGCGCGATTACGACGCGGTGCTGGTGGTGCAGGCGGAAAACTACAATCGCGAGGATGCCGATCGGCACGCCTTCACCGCGTTGGCAGCGTTGCTCGCCAGCCTGGAGCCGCCCGAAGCGGCTACTGCAAGGTAACGATTTCGTCGCCGTCGTCGCGCAGCGCGAAGAACTGCATCAGCTGGATCATCAATTCGCAGCGCTGCTTGAGGTCGGGCACTTCGAGCAGGGCCTGTTTCGAGGCCGGGTCGAAGGGGGCGATCTGCGCAACGCCATTGATCAGCGTCTCGTCGTCGAGCCGTGCGACCGAGTCCCAATCGACCGAATAGCCCTGCATGTCGGCAAAACGGCGCGCCTCGAATTCGAAGCCGGCCCGCTCGACGCTGGAAAGCACTTCGTCCTCGGGCTCCTCGATCAGCTCGGCCTCGACCTGGCGAAAGGCGGTTGCGACATCGATTTCGCGCAGCACGCGGAAGCGCGATTCGCCGTCGAGGACGATGTTGTAGCGCCCGTCTTCGAGCGCCTCGACATCCGCGATCCGTCCTACGCAGCCGATCTCGTAGAGCGGGGCACCGTCCTTCGACTTCTGCGGCTGGATGATCCCGATCAACCGGTCCTTGGCCAGCGCATGCCCGACCAGGTCGCGATAGCGCGGTTCGAAGACATGCAGCGGCAGCTGCAGGCCGGGAAACAGGATCGCACCGGGAAGCGGGAATATGGAGAGACGGACGCTCAAGCTGCCGCTTACCCGAAAAGGAGCCTGGAGAGGCGGCGGCGCGTGCTCACCACCCACGGATCTTCCAGCCCGACGGCTTCGAAGATCTGCAGCAGCTTGGCCTTGGCCGCGCTCTCGTTCCACTCGCGATCGGCTTCGAACATGCCCAGCAGCTCGTCGGCTGCGGCATCGCGGTCGCCCGCGGCGAAGGCCGCCTCGACATATTCATAGCGCGCCTGCATGTCGCCGCCGGCGGCCTTGTCCTTGAGCGCTGCCAGTTCGCTGTCGTCGACGCGGTTGCCGGCCAGTTCGAGCGCGGTCTTGGCCTGCTCTACCTGCGGGTCGGCGGCCAGCGCCGGATCGGCTTCGGCAGCCGCCAGCGCAGCCTGTGCCTGTTCGATATGCCCGGCCTGCACCAGCGCGCGGACCAGTCCGGCATGCGCGGCGGCATTGTCGGGTGCCATCTGCACGACCTGCGCGAAAATGCCCGCGGCGCGTTCGGCATCGCCTTCGGCCAGCACGTCTTCGGCCATGGTCACGAATTGCGAGACATCCTGCTGCGGCTGTCCACCCGCGGCGCCCTGCTCCCCGCCCGCCTGGATCGGCAGCTGCGCAAGGATCTGGTCGAGCGTCTGCTTCATCTGCGATTCGCTGCGCGCATTGGTCAGGTCGGCGACCGGCTGGCCCTGGAACAGCGCATAGACGGTCGGGATCGACTGGACCTGGAACTGCGCGGCGATGAACTTTTCCTCGTCGACATCGACCTTCCTGAGGATCACGCCCTTGTCGGCATATTCCGCCGCGACCTTTTCGAGCATCGGCGCGAGCGCCTTGCACGGGCCGCACCATTCGGCATGGAAATCGAGAATGACCAGCTGCGACATCGACGGTTCGACGACCTCGGTCTTGAAGCGTTCGACCGCTTTCTGTTCATCGATGCTCAGACCCATGCTCGCCACGTAAATCCACCTTTCGTTCGAAAATCGCGTCTGCCCCATGTGGGCATTCGCACGCCAATGTGAAGGAGCGCCGGTCCACCCGCAAGAGCCGCAAAAATTCTGCATTTTTCGGCTTGCGGGACTCAGGGACCGCTGCTAGTTGGCCGCCTCCCCACCGGGCCTACGGCTTCCGGTAGCGCCAGTGAGCGGGCGTAGCTCAGGGGTAGAGCACAACCTTGCCAAGGTTGGGGTCGGGCGTTCGAATCGCCTCGCCCGCTCCATCTTTCGTAGTCAACTCAACGGTTTAAAAGAACTGTTCTTGAAGCTGACTAGCGATTTTCACGGCAGGTGACCACCGGGTGACCACCGCTTTTTCGCTGGAGAACAGGTCGTCTCGGACGGCTAGATATTCGCCAGACGCGTACCAACCCGTCCCACCGCCGATCCTGCGAGGGCACTGGCGATTCGCGACATCGGTGCGAAAGGCGGAGCATGACACGGCTCGTTATCTCTTCGAGACTACCGACAACTAGCTGGCCATATTGTGGATCGGAATGCCCGCTCGCCTTCATCACCTACATTGGCGAATTCGCCAAAGCGCGGCGCCGGGCAACAAGTACTGCATCGGGCCGAAGATGACCGACTGCTTTGAGTCCCGAAAAGTAGGTATTGCTGACTATTTTCTTCCAACCTTGACGATTTATCAAAGACCCGCGAGCCATTGTTATTCGCGACCGGGTGTCGATGCGTATGTCCAGGCTGCACGCTAAAGGTATCGATGCGCCTGCCAACGGGCGTTTTCATCGCCCGGTCACATCCGCAATTTGCGGGCTGATTTATAATGGCATTATAAGTTGGCCGTTTTCTTTGCTCAGCTTCAGTCTTGGGGTTGCGACACAATGAGTCGTGAATCCAGAAAGAGGAGTAAGTGATGAAGGATTTCGAACATAATGAGAATGAGGTCATTGACCTCGGAAAGGCCTCGGTGGAGACCAAGGGCAACGCCCTGTTCGATATCGATGTGAGCAGCGGCCGGCTGTCTTACGCGACTGGCCTCGCCGAAGGCTGAGCCTCGCGGGGGCGCGCGTTCTTGCAGGGCGCGCCCCTTCGCCGCGATCCTACCGCCGTGACCGAGTTGAGCAACAGCGATATCGCTTGGGCCGAATGCAGCGGCAGGTTCGTTTTTCTCGACATTGCGCAAGATCGCTACTTTCAGCTGTCAGCGCCTCGCGAGGAGGCTTTTCGCGCCCAGGTTGAGGGCCAAGACTGGTATCAACCTACCGCTTTCCCGCGCCCACCTGAATGGACCAGACCGCGTATTGTTTCGCCCGAGATCCATGAGGGGCCCTTCCGGCTTGCCAGCGTTTCTGCGGCAATCTGGACCCAGCGCCGGGTCGAGCGCCGAATTGAAGCGCGTTCTTTCCGCGAAGTCCTGCTGGAGCTGAAACGCCTGAAAGGTCCGCTGGTGACCAGTGATACAAGTGAGACCGAGCGGGCTATTGAGCTTCGCGCCTTTGAACACGCCCGGCTCCTGCGCAGTGCAGCAGATCGCTGCTTGCCGCGCTCGATTGCGCTATCTCTGCGGCTGGCCCGGCGCGGTATCCACGCCCATATTGTTATAGGCGTCAGAAGCGATCCGTTCGGCGCTCATTGCTGGGTCCAGCACGGCGAGGCCGTGCTCAACGACACTGCCGAGGAAGTGCTGCGGTACACGCCGATACTGGTTGTATGACCACACTGCGCTTTGCTCTCGCATTGCCGCGCCTCAGATCGGGGGCGTCTGCTCGGCTGCAGACGATGCCAAGCCTGAAGGATCTGTGCGGCGATATCCCGCGGCTCTGGACAGCGAGAGACACGCGTGTCGCGGACCTTAGCTCTGCCGGATGTGTGATCGGCACGCTCTTCTCCCGGGACACCGCGCATCGCGTTTCTCAGTTGCCAGAGGTGGGTGCTCGCTCTGCGAAATGCCTCGCCGCCAAACTCGCCGCGAACTTCTGGGGTGCCTATATCGCAATTCTGCCCGATCAGGACCGTAGCGATTTGGCTGTACTGCCGGATCCTTCCGGACTGGTTCCGATCTACCGCCTGGTGACAACAACCCATGTGGTGCTCACCTCTGATCCGAAACTTTTCGAGCAGGCCTGCGGCAAGAGGATGAGTATATCTTGGGATTCTCTGGCTCGCTTTTCGATGTGTTCCGAATTGCGCGCGAGACAAACCTGCCTCGTCGGTGTCGACGAGCTTCGGCCCGGTGCCTTGACCTATCCGGCTGCTTGCGATTCCGAAGAATTCCCAATCTGGCGCGCGCAGCAGTTCCTGCCGGGCAGACTATCGCTCTCCTATGATGAAGCGAGATCACACCTTCGTGAAATGGCGATCCGTGTCATGGGCGCATGGGTCGACGAGCTTGGGCCCGTAGCAGTGGCGGTGTCGGGCGGCGTCGACTCTTCCCTCGTCTGCGCCGCGCTTGCGAGGGCGCAAAAACCGTTTTCCTGCGTCACGCTCGCGACAGCGGACAGAAGCGGCGACGAGCGGGACTATGCTCGCCTTCTGGCGGAGCACCTGGGTGCAGAATATGCCGAGCGGATTTACGATCCTGCGCGTTTCGATCCCCAAATCAGCGCCTCGGCCGGTCTTCCGCGTCCGAGCCGCAGATCGTTTCTGTCGACCATCGATGCGCTGCTCGCCGATGCCGCAGGTGACCTCGGAGCGCAGATCGTCTTCGATGGCAATGCCGGCGACAATCTGTTCTGCTTTCTTCATTCAGCGGCGCCGGTCGTCGACCACTTGCGTGTTGAGGGACCCGGACGCGGTGCGGTCGCAACCATTCTGGACATGTGCCGGGTTACCGGCTGCGATTTGCCTGCCATGGTCAAGGCGACGCTAAAGCGTTTGGTGCGCCGCCCATGCGGCGAATGGCCTTGCGACCGGCGTTTGCTTGCCGATCATCTTGCATCGGATGAGCCGCTGGACCCCGTAACACCCTGGGTCGATATCGATGTGGGGCGCCATGGGGGGAAACACGATCATCTTGCCCTGATTATGCGCGCCCAGCACCATGTTCACGGGCTTGGCATCGGGCCTGAACGCTTCTCACCACTGATGAGCCAGCCTTTGCTCGAATTGTGCCTGAACATCCCCACATGGCTTTGGGCCAAAGGCGGTCGCAATCGTGCGCTCGCGCGCGACGCTTTTGCCGCTGACCTTCCGCCGAGCCTGTTGGCACGCACCTCCAAATCAGGACCAGACAGCTTCATCCGCCTCGCGTTCCACCACCATCGAAGCGCCCTTCGCGAATTGTTGCTCGATGGCCTGATTGCACGGAATGGATTGCTCGACCGCGCAAGTGTTGAAGCCGCATTTGAACTCGATACGTCGCTCGATGGATCGACCATCTACCGGCTTCTGGATCTGGCCGAGGCCGAAACCTGGACCCGGTCATGGCAATAAGGATTGCCCGTCGAAACATTTCAACTCTTCGGAAGAGGGGGCGCCTTCCATCTCGCTCCACCGCCGGTATTGCTGCACCCGTGCCGGATCGCAGTTGATACGATCCATCAGCCAGAATTCGAACCATTCGGTCGATCGCTCGTAGATCGCCTGCCGGTGGGCGGGCTGCCATTTCACATGCGTTTCGTTCTCCAGCACGTAGAGTTCGATGGCCCGCCCGCGATGCGAATAGGTTTCTATCACATCGAGGCCGCCTTCATATTCGCTGTCGCCAGTCTGGATGAGGATCGGCACATCTACCGTGTCGACATTGAGGATGAGCGACATGGGTCTCCAGAATTCTTCGGTCCCGGCCTCGAAGTGGCGGTAGCCCATCGCGCGAACGAAGTCTGTAAACCGGGGCCCGGCTGCCGTCGGATAGGAATACATATCTTCGCAGCATGAGCCCATAGAGGCCACTTGGAACAGGTCGGAGTTGATAAGAGCCCACTGCACTGTTGATCCGCCGTCGCTGAATCCGCTGATGCCCATCCTCCCGGCATCGACCGCACCCGTTTCGATGGCGAGCTCGAGCGCGATCTCCAGGGACGACTGCACTCTGCGGCGGTCGATCCAGTCGGCGCGGTTGGCGCGGACAAGCTCCTCTTCACTCGTTGCGGTGAGCGCTGCAGCCGAGAAGGTCGGGCGATCAAAACTGAGCACAGCAAAGCCGCGGTTTGCCAGCGGGTGGATCGGCACTTCGTCGCCGGTCCCGCCGCGCAGGAAGCCGTCACTGGTGTATTGCACGACCACCAATGGGTGTTGCTGCCCCGGTCTGTGATCGGGCGGCAGAACAAGATCGGCGAAGCTTTCCGAACCATATGCATTGCGAAACCGGAGCCGCTGTACGGTTCCGAAAACTGCGTTCGCCAGGTCTGGGTTGGGATCGTAGACCACCCGCTCGGCGCCCGTTCGGATATCGATGGCAACGATGCGCCGGGGCCTCGCAGCCCCTTCGCGCGCGCAGATCAGTTCGTTTGCAAAAGGGCTGCACCCGATCAGAACGTCATCGGTTGTCAGCAGCGAACGGGGCTGGCCCTCCTCCATATCCCAGCGCAGGATCGCCATCTGGCTGTTCGCCCAGCCCGTTCCCTGGAGGGCAAGCAATGTCTGGCCTGCGGTTGTCCACCACAGTTGGCGGATCCCTTCGCACGCCTCCGCATCGCAGGAGATCCGGCTGCCGCCGGGCTGCATCACTGCGATGCGCGATGGACTTATCAGCCGGTCGGGATGCTTGGGTTCAAGCCACGCCGCATATCCATCCGGCCCTGCGGCATATTCGCGTGCTTGCGCAGGCAGAGTGGCAGGCCGGTGGGCAACGAGAAGCTCGGCCTCGCTGGCTGTCGCCGGACGGACGCTGCCATCGCCGAGGGCCACGAAGACATATTCCGGGGCAATCTCACCAGTCGGGATCGGGCGGTCGGCAAATTGCGGGGAGAAGCGATCGTCAAACAGGAAGCCTCGCGCAGCCTCTTGCGCAATCGCTTCTGCCTGCTGGCGAATGCCCGGACGTGTTTGCACGATGAGGCCATTGCCGTCAGCCGTCCAGGCAAAGCGGTCGACATCGTCGGGCATGGCCGTTGCCCGATGCGTTGGATTTCCGCCTGCTGGATCGGCAATCCAAACCTGCGTCGAACCATCGATGCGCTTGAGATAGCCGATGCGTGCGCCGTCAGGAGACCAGCGGGGCGCATTGGGCCTGTCCCATCCACCCATGATCGTCGGAAAATCGCGGAGCGGAAAGTCATCCCGGATAAACTCACCGCCCCTGTCGATTTCGGTTTCAGTCTCGCTTCCATCCATCGTGGTCACCATGAGCCTCAGGCAATACGCATTGGCTTGCGGGTTTGCGCGCTTCACAACAAAAGCGATCCGTTCGCCATCGGGCGAGATTTCGAACGCCGAAGGCGCGCCGGTCGGAGCTGTCCTGCCGATGTCCGCAATCCGGACCTGGTCGTCGAGCGTGAATGCCGATCTTTGCGCTTGCGCGCTGCTCGGCGTTTCATCGAACAAAGCACACGGGTCCTGGTCGCCAGGATCGATATATGCCGTCGGCACGATAGTCTGCGAAAGAGCGGCGGCAAGCAGTATGATTGTCACCAGTGCCTCCGGATGCCGAAGGTGACGAACCGCCCGATCGGCGAATAATTGGTTGAATCATAGGGTGTGTCGGTCGGCCCAGTCTGGCCGAGCGTTTCGGGTTCGTCGTCGAACAGGTTCTGGATCGTGAGCGAGATTTCGAGGCCTGGTTCGCGGCCCTCACCGCGAACAATTTCATAGCTCAGGCCGAGATCGACCGTGGCGCTGGGCGAAAGGCGGCGCTCTTCCTCGAAGCGGCGGTCGCGCAGCGCGCCGATATAGTTGGCGGCGATATTGGCCGCGAACCCGCCAGACTGATAGCGTGCCGTACCTCGCGCACGGTAGCGTGGTGGATTGAAAACCGTTCCGGCGAGCTGAACCTCGGGCAGATCGGGCGTGACCTGTTGCTGGCTATCGAGAAAACTGCCCGAGAGATCGAAGGAAAGTGACTGTTCGTCGCCCAGGTTCTGGTTCCAGGCGATCCTCGCATCCACGCCTTCGATGGCCCAAACCGCAACGTTTCTGTTCCGGTTGTCGACAAAGGCGGCAACATTGGCGGGATCGTAGGGGGAGCCCGAGAAGTTTTCGAGACCGAATAGCGATCCAGCAATGAGCTCGGATAAAGTTGTCGGATCGGGAGAGAAATCGATCAGGTTTGCAAACCCCGGGTCGCGGAAAGCAGCCGCAATCGAGCCCGCAATAGGTCGCACCACCCGGTCTTGATAGCGAATGTCGTACCAGGTGGCCGAAAACGTCAGTTCGGGAATGGCGACCGGCTGCAGTTCCACACCCGCGGTCCAGCTGCGCGCGCGTTCCGATGTCACGTCCGGATTACCGCCGCTTGTGAAAAACACCGTGTCGGACCCCGTTCCGGCGCCGAATACGGCCGCTGGCAGCAGAATGGTCTGGTAGGGTATGAAACGCTGAAAGAGGGTCGGAGCCTTGAACGAGCGCGCCCAGCTGCCGCGCAACGTCAGCCCTTCGACCGGTGTGTAGCTCAAACCAAAGCGCGGCGTCGTCTGTTGATCGAGGCCTGGATAATCTTCGTGACGCGCCGCCGCCGAAAGGGTCAGCTCGGCGACTCCATCGATTGCATTACGCGGCGAAACGACCGGCAGGAAGAGTTCGCCATAGGCGAAACGCGCGCGCTGCGTCTTGTCGAAAGCGATCAGTAAATTTCCCGCTTCGCTGCGGCTGAAATCGAGCGTGTTGTTTCGCAGACCCCCGCCGACAGCCAGACGCGCCTCGCCTCCGGGAAGCGTGAACAGCGGACCCTCCAGACCCGCTTCGAGTGAGAAAACCTCATTGCAAAAACATCCCTCGGTCACGCTCGACGACCCGTCCTGCAGCGCGAAGGCGGTTCGGTAGTGCGTCCGGTCGCGGCCGAACACTCCCAGCACTGTTGCCTGCCAGTCTCCTGCGACGTCGAATTTCAGTGACGGGGCGAGCGTATAGGATTCCACCTCCGGATCGGCTTCCGATCGAAATGCCGATGATGCGGCCACGAGCGTTGAGCTTCGGCTTGAATAAAGCGCGTCGATACTGGCCTCGAGGCCGGGCGCGAGTTCGTGATGTGCCGAAAGCGTAACGGCATGGCGTTGCTGCGAGGGGAAGAGCGTGGTCTCCGGATCAAGCGAGCT
The DNA here is from genome assembly GCF_036365825.1 of Qipengyuania sp. HL-TH1. Taxonomy (NCBI): domain Bacteria; kingdom Pseudomonadati; phylum Pseudomonadota; class Alphaproteobacteria; order Sphingomonadales; family Erythrobacteraceae; genus Qipengyuania; species Qipengyuania profunda. The sequence continues at coordinate 2,540,517 of NZ_CP142675.1, read as the reverse complement.
GGCATAGGAGCGCTGGCCAGCCTCGATCGCCGAATTGTTTGCAAAATCGTAAGCGACGAAGAACCCGCCCCCGCTCCAGCGCGTGCCCGCCACTATATCGGCCTGCTGGCGGAAATTGCCGCCATCCGTGCTTGCGCCGATCTGCGCGGATGTCGTGATGCCTTCAAAATCGCGGCGAAGGATTACATTGACCACGCCCGCGACCGCATCTGAACCGTAGAGGGCCGAGGCTCCGTCCGGAACGATTTCAATCCGGTCGACCGCCGCGAGCGGGATGGATGAAATGTCGACCCCTGCAAAAGCGGAATCATAGGGTAGCCGGTGGCCGTTGAGGAGTGTCAGCGTCGCATCTGGTCCGAGACCGCGCAGATTTGCGCTTGAGGCCGAGTTTACGTTGCTGTTGGCGAACCCTGCGCCTGATCCAATACCTGGATTTTGCCCGCCGGAAAAGTTCTGCGGAAGTGTCCGGATCGCTTCGCCGAGATCGATCTGGCCCGCTTCGACGATCGCCTCGCGGTCGAGCGAAATTGTATCGCCAATGATCCGCGCGCCCCGGATCCGCGTTCCTGTAACGACGATCGCGTTGTCCCCGCTGGCGACATCCGAATGATCGTCCTGCACTTCATCGACTTCACTCTGGGGCGGCCCTGCGGATTGGGCGAGAAGCGGCGAAGAAAAGCCTGCCAGGGCGGTTCCTGCCAAGAGCGCCGTAATTGTCCGGATTGTCGATTGCATTGTCATCTCCCTGATCTGTTGCGATTATGTCGCCACAGGGAATGACGCAGGCATTCACGAGCACCTTAGTTTCAAATGAAATTAAATTTGCAGAGCCTGATCTTTGCGCGGTAAATCTGTCGCGCGCATTCAGACCCGATCAGCGAAAACCGTGCGAAGATGCGCGAGCGCTTTCATCATGTGATAATCGACTGTCGGCAGCGCGATGCCCAACTCTTGGTGGATCTGGCGGTAGGATTTTTTCTCGAAGCGGTTCATCCTGAAGATGCCCGCCGTTTTGTCGGGCAACTGCGCCAACGCGGCCTCGAAGCGCCCGGTCGTCTCTTCCACCTCAATTCTGTCTTCCTGCTTGGCGCAGCACGGCGCATCGGTGTTTTCGACCAGTGGCACCGTCTTGATACGGCATTTCTGTCTGCGGGCTTCATCGACCAGCAGATTGCGAGCGATCCGGAATAGAAATCCTGCCGGGTTCCGGAGATCTGTCAGTTGCGGGCTGGTCGCAGCGCGCACGAAAACGTCCTGAACCAGATCGCGGGCTCGCTCACGACCGACGCAGCGCGAAAAATAGGCAAGCAGGCATGCGCTCTCTCGGCGGTACAGGGCGTCGAGCGGGCAGGGCGAGCTTACCCGAGCTTGCGGTGCCGGGGTTCGCAGCGCGGAGCTCGATAGTCGATGATCGTCTCGCAGGGTGTCGGCAGAAAGCTGGTTCATGCAATGGACTGGGAGGCAACCGCAATCGGCGGCTCCTCATCGCAAGCCGAATGCGGGATCCAGAACTGTGCCGCCGTTCAGGACGTATCGACGTCCCTTGACCGGTTGGGCCGCCGGGCCTTGAGCGGACCGGCGTGCATGATGGCTGGCGGAAATATCCACGCGGTCGGCGCCAGAGTTTCAAACCGCGCGGGTCGAATGTGCCCAAGACAAAAGCAGCTTGCAAGGGGCAAGTGCCTCCATTTTCGAGGCAGCATGATACCCGCCCGGCGTTGCGGTCGCGCCGATATAAGGCACTCACATGCCTAGTACTGGGGAGGGCTCCTCCACATGCTTGGAATGTCCGCTGTTATCCCGCGGCGCTAGCCATCCGAGCCGAAAGGAGGTGCTCTATGGCTCGATCATCTGCCGACGATACTGGTACAGGCGACTTCGATTTTTCGGACTTCGCGCAGGAATTCCTGCGACGCAATCCGGCGTACAAGGATCAATATGCCGGACTTCATTTGCGCGATACCGGCGACAAGAAACCATCCGCCGCGCGGCGAATGGCTCGGTCATGGGGCCTAGAATTTCCCGTTCGATCCGAGTGTTTCGGCCACAGACAGCCCGGCGATCTGGAGAAGCGATGCCAATGCAAGCGTCGTTATCGTGGCTGGCGGCGCCCGGGACCTTGCCGGAATCAGAGGCACATTGGCTGAGTGCAAGGTGATTGCCCAGCACGAGAACGATGCCGGACAGCACATGGTGGTTTCCGATACGCGAAATCGTCACCGCGTCCTGTTGGCGCGCGAGCCATCTCCCGGCATTGATGGCTATGTCGTCCCCGACGATGCCGATCTTGGTGTCCGCGTAGCAGCTCTCAGTGAATTCGACCGGTCGAAAGAAGGCGCGGCGACAAAGGCGCACCATCGGCTCCTCAAGCCATCTGCTTACAAAAGCTACAGGCTGAGCATCCTGCTCGCCATTCTCGATCTGCTCGAAGACGCTTCACCCAAGCAGGTGACATTGCAAGAGGTCGCCAAAGCACTGATCTATCCCGGCCTTAAAGTCGGCCGCGCGATCGACTGGAAAACATCATCGCATCGCCGGCAGACACAGCGTCTCGTCGCTGAAGCGCATCGCATGGCGGCTGAGGGTTATCGTGAATTGCTCAATCCCTCACGGGGCAAGCGTTGTGCGAATTAACTGGCGTCGAAATCGTATTCGCCCGGCTGGCCTACCAGTCACAGGCCAGACGAATATCAGGCCTACGTCCTTGCAAAGACTTCCCAAATTCGCTGAAGTCGTTATGCCTCTCCTTGTGGCGCGATCTGCATCTCGCGACCGACGCCGCAAGGAACCCGACCTTCGGGGGCGCAACTGCAGCAGCCGGAACCGGTGCAATGGAAGCGCCGGGACTGGCCACCAGCAGCGATCGGACGGCGGCGTGTTGGATAGCGCCCTGCCGATCGGACGGGCAGGGCTATGCAGGCTTATTTCGCGGAGGAATTCGCATCCGAACTGGTCAATGTCCAGTCAGACGAGGAACTCGACGAGGCGCTGAAGCAAGTCTCTCGGCGGCTTGGCTTCGACCACTTCGCCTTGAGCCTCGAGCTGCGTTCAGGATCGTGCGAGGCTCCCGGTTTGCTCCTGCATGATTATCCCGACGAATGGGCCAAGGTGTATGTCGGGTTCGATCTGGCCGGACAGGATCCGGTCCGGCGAGCCTGCGACAAGTCGTTTGTCGGCTTTGCGTGGGGCTCACTGGGCGAACTGATCCCGCTAACTCGCGGTGATCGCCAGATGCTGGCGGTGGGGCGCGAATGCGGAATCGGTGATGGCTACACTGTCCCGCGACATTTGCCCGGTCTTGCGCGCGGAACGTGTACATTTGCGGTCTGCCCCGACCGAGACCTGCCACACAGTCGCTTTGCGGTCGCAGAAATGGTCGGTACGCTCGCGCTGAGCTGTGCACTGGGACTGGGCTCAGCTCAATCCGAGGAATCGGTACCGGTCCTGAGCGATCGGCAGCGCGAATGTCTTCTGTGGGTCGCACGAGGCAAAACCTCAGCCGAGACGGCCATGATCCTTGGGATTGCGACCGAAACAGTAATCCAGCATCTCAAAATGGCGCGAGAACGCTATCAGGTTCACTGTAAGCAATCTTTGATCGTTTCGGCGCTGTTCGATGGTCTGATCGGGTTTTCCGATATCATCCGATGGCGCGATGCGGGATGAATGGCGAAACAGAAGCTCTAAGGCCGGAACCGCTCGGAGACCGTCAATTGCTGACCATCACGCTCGATGGAAAGTGAATATTCTACGCCCCAAACCATGCAAGCAGCTAAAGTCTTCACCAGAAGCCGACGATCAACAGCTGGTATCGAGCAGATTACAGCATGGACCCTAAATCCGAGCCAACCGAGGGGTAGGCCGCGACCAATTTCTTCAGATCTCGAGTTGTCAGTGACAATCTCATTGCAAGGCCGAAGAAATTGATGATCTCCCCGTATTCGGGTCCAAGCAGATGCGCGCCGAGGATAGTGTCGGTGTCTTTATCGATGATAATTCTGGTGGCAGCACAGGTCTCGCCAACGCGAAGATTGGAATACCAATTGCCTGTGTCGTTTTCCGCGACGCGGATATTGTAACCGGCTTCCTCTGCTTCTTCTTCGAGCATTCCGACGCGGGTTAATTCCGGAATTGTAAACACAGCGCTGGGCACGCCGCGATAGTCTGGCTTGGTCTGATTGCCCTTGAGCATGTTGGAGGCAGCGACCTTGCCTTCGAATACTGCGACAGGTGTCAACGGAGGCCCGTGCGTGTTGGCCGCATCGCCTGCGGCGTAGATTTTCGGGTTGGACAGGCTCTGCAAATATTCATTGACTGCTATTCCCTTGTCTCCCGCCTCGATATTGGCAGCGCTCAGGTTCAGGCGATCGATTTCAGGCACGCGTCCCGCACCGTGCACGACCAGATCGGCGTGCAAGTCTTCGGTTTCACCATTCTTTTCGACAGTGACGATGAATTCGACGCCGTCAGTGGCGATCGATTTCAGCGATGTGCGCCGACGCAATCCCACCCCAATTTCCTCACCTCGTGCTACAAGCTTTTCGACGAGGTTTGTGTCAAAGGCCTTCAATGGCCTGTCACCGCGATCAATGATCTGCACCTCGCTGCCAGCTCGTGCAGCGATATGACCGAACTCGAACGAGACGAACCCGCCGCCGATAAACAATATACGCTTCGGGAGGGCGTCCATCCGCATGAATTCGGTGCTGTTGGTGAGGTGTTCGGCACCTGGAACATCCACCGGGCGGGGCTTGGCGCCAGTAGCGATCAGGATATGGTTGGCTTGAAACCGCCCTTGCCCCTCGATTTCGATCGTGTCTTCGCCAACGAATTGCGCCGTGCCGTGAAGCGTGGTGACGCCATTTCTCTCGAGACCACCCTCGATCTTCTCAGGCATTCTGCCGGTAAAGGTCTGGGCGAAGGCAATGAGATCAGGCCAGTTGATCGCGAGATCATTCGGTTCAATACCCTTGCCCTGCATCAGGCGAGCACTATCGATGATTTCAGCGCCTCGCCGCAGCATCTTCTTGGGGTCGCAGCCGCGCAGTGCGCAGGTGCCGCCATAGGGAAGTTCGTCGACCACTGCGACTGACCAACCAGCATCGGCGCATTTGTTCGCGGCATTCACCGCCGCCATTCCGACGCCGAGTACGATAAGATCGAAAGATTTATTCATAAGTATTCCTTCACGGAGAATCTAGCTGGATGCGCTGTTGAAGAAGTCTTGAGATCCGCGATGATCCATCGCTTGGGCAATGCGGCCAATACCTTGCATATAAGCCGCGATGCGCATTGAAACGCCTTCATCGTCAGCTAGCTGAAAACACGACTTGGCTTCACGGTCGAGACGCTCAGCCAATCGGTGTTCCACGGCTTCTTCAGCCCAGTAATCGCCGGACCGGTTCTGAACCCATTCCAGATAGCTAACGATTACGCCGCCCGAATTCACAAGAACGTCGGGCAGGATCTCGATGTTGCAGTCGCTCAGAATTGAGTCGGCTTCCGGGCTGATCGGGCCATTGGCGATCTCCAGAATTAATGCCGATCTGACGCCTTCGGCATTTTCTTGAGTAATGGCATTTTCCAAGGCGGCCAGCACCAGCACATCTACATCGAGCTCAAGTAGCTCGTCATTTGTAAGCTGATCGAAGTCTGCTTCTTCGCATACGGAGGTGTCGCAGTAGACCATACCTTTAAGCTCACGCGTTTTGTGCTTGTGGCGCCAGATCGGTTCGGGATCTAATCCGTCGTTGGAATAGATGGCTCCCTTCGAATCGGAGACTGCAACGACCTTGTATCCTGCTTCATGGGCAAGACGGGCGAAATGGTATCCTGCGTTGCCAAACCCTTGCACAGCGACCGTTAGATCTTCCGGCGACTTTCCTGCTCGCTGGGCCCATATATTCAGAACCTGTAGCGCGCCTTGTCCTGTCGCCGCCTCACGCCCCTGGGAGCCGCCAAGCCCCAACGGTTTTCCTGTGATGACCGCCGGAACTTGACGGCGCTCAATCTGAGTAAATTCGTCGGCCATCCATCCCATTACAGTCGCATTGGTATTGACGTCGGGTGCAGGTATGTCGCGGTCAGGCCCAACAACATCATAAACTGCGCGCATATAACCGCGAGACAGCTGCTCCAGTTCGAGCCGAGACAAAGTCTTCGGATCGACACAAACACCGCCCTTTGCGCCACCAAAGGGCAAATCGACGACAGCACATTTGATGGTCATCCAGAAACTTAGCGCGGTCACTTCTTTGGCTGTAACGTCCTCATGGAACCGGATCCCACCTTTGCTCGGGCCGCGCGTGTCATCATATTGAACGCGCCAGCCTTGAACTACTTTTAGTGAACCGTCATCCATTCGCACTGGAATGTTCACGGTGATGGTCTGTTTGGGTTGCGCCAATCTTCGCCGAGCATCTTCCGAGGCTTCCAAATGATCGAACACTATCTCCAATCGGGATTGCTGCTGGCTGGATATTCGAATGGAATCTGTCATCGCAGTGGTTTTCCTTAATCTTTGTCGTCGGCCTAGAGTGCTAAGATCGGGGTGAGCAAAGACTGCGTTGGTTCGAACGCCTCACGCCGCTGTCTTGGAATTGAGCTAACAACATGCCGATCCTGACTCACTAAACAGGCCCTTGAAGTCAGTTTTTCCGGTCAAGCGATCGAGATAGAAGTCCGGGTCTTTTGCAAAAACCTCTGCGCAATGGGGGCAGCGACAGAACCGAAGTTCCTGTCCATTATGCGCTACAGGAACCGTGTAGGCGGATGGTTTTTCAGCAAGGCATGAAGGGCAAACATGCATGTCCTTAACCTCTTCGACAAAATGATCGGGCTGTTCTTGGAAAATATCGGCGCATCCCTGGCAACAGAAAAAATACGTAGACCCAGCATGGTCAAGTTGTACCGCCTGAACTTCGGCAATTCCAAGCCGCACCAAAGAACATCCGCAGCTCGGGCAAATTTTAACGTTCACTACACTTGCCTCTCTATAGTTCTTCTCGGCTAACTTTTGTTAGCCCGCACAGCACGAAAGTTTGGTTACGTCCTTGTCGAATGTCTGGGCCGCAAGTTTTAAACCTTCGACAGTTGTCAGATACGGAAAAATCGTTTCTCCCAATGCCTTTGCCGTCATCTCGAATTTAAGGGCCATAGCCAGTGTCTGGATGCTGTCCGAACCTTCGGGTGCCATGATCTGGCCGCCGAGTAACTTGTCGGTGTTCCTGTCGGCGACGAGCTTGATCAGGCCCCTCGTATCGCGCGCAGCCAATGCACGAGGCACTTGGTCTAACGGGACAATTGAAGTCTTTACTTCAAAGCCGGCTTGCCGCGCCTCGGCTTCACTCAAGCCGACGCCCGCAACTTGGGGATCTGTAAAGACGACCCATGGCATTGCCGATTTGTCATAGACTTCCGCCCCCGATGCGACAGCATTCCTGGCCGCAAGCTTAGCACCGTACGCCGCCATATAGACAAACTGGTCGCGGTTGGTCACATCGCCTGCGGCATAGATAGCGGGGTTGCTGGTTTGCATATTGTCGCCAACGACAATCGCGCCGCGACTATCGAGCGCAACGCCGGCATTCTCGAGACCTAACCCCTCCGTGTTTGGTGTCCGACCGGTCATAACTGCAAGGCTTTCGGCGGTAAGTTCGAGCCGTTCGCCTTCGTGCTCGATACAGATCGTGACCCCGGAATGATCCTGGTGGCAAGCATCATAGGTGCTTCCGCAATACATGGCGACACCTTCCGCGCGGAAGGATTCAGTCAATGCCTCAGAAATCTCCGGCTCGGCGCCCGGTAATAGGCGTGAACGGCAGATAATCGTTACTTCGACACCCATTCTCGCCATCATCAGTGCGAGCTCGGAACCGATATAGCCGGCGCCGATGAAGATCAGACTTTTTGGTAATGTTTTCAGGTCGAGCAGTTCGGTGCTGTCGAGTGTGGAAACCTCGTCAATTCCCTTGATCGGAGGGAGCGAGGGGCGACCGCCCGTTGCGACAATGATTTTTGGAGCCACAATAACGCGCTCGCCAATTTGAACGCCGCCTTCGACAACGCGCGCCGACCCCTCATCGAAATAGTTGATATTTTCATATTCGGGCAGCAGATCGGCATATTTTTTTTGTCGCAACCCCTCAACGAGATTGTCCTTCGCGGCGATCAGCTGGGTCCAATTCTTGACTTTGGCGCTGCCGGTAACACCGGGAAAGCGGTTCGCCGATTTGGCGCCATGGATTGACTCTGCCGCGCGTATCATTGCCTTGGATGGGACACAGCCGACATTGACACAGGTGCCGCCGATCGTGCCATGCCCTATCAAAGCAACCTTGGCTCCCGCACCGGCAGCCGTGATAGCGGCGGAAAACCCTGCCGACCCAGCACCCACGACGACAAGGTCGTAGCGCCTGCCACTACCTGGCGTGCAACAATCATTCATTAAGCTTCCAATCAAACAGCAGTGTCGGAGCGCTTACTGCGCCGACGAACTGCATAAACAGTAAGTCCAAGAAATATGAGCAGCGCCGGTATCAGCACATAATCCAGATAACCCGTCAGCGCGGACAGACCGACCGCAGCTACTAGAATTACCAACACCGGTGTGAAGCAGCACAGAGCGACAATGATTGTGCCGACAATACCTAGACGCAGCAGTGTTCGATCGTTCACCTTTAGCGCGATGCGGTCGAACGCGCAGGATATCCGGCGTTGGTTGAAGCTGCGGCGATCGCAGAGATCGTTGTTTGGCGCGGATCGAACAGGACTGTCGCGGTCTTCGATTCGAAATCAACCTCAACCGAGGAGACACCGTCGACATTGCTCATGGCCTTCTTGACAGTGATCGGGCACGTCGCACAGGTCATGTTTTCAATCGCAAATGTCTGACGTTCAAGGGCATTTTGGGGCGTAGCTTCCGAACCTGCCAGAGCTCCGGAAGTCGGCAACAGAGCCATCGTACCGAGGCCACCTGCTCCGAGGGCAATAACTGCTGAAAATATGATTGAAGCGCGTTTCATGATCGGTCTCCTAGTAGAAAAATGGTGCCCACCAATCGATCGTGATCGATAGAGCAATGAGTATTGTTCCGGCCCAAAGGAAGCTTTTTGTGATGATGGACGATTGTGGACGCGCACAATATGAGCCGTCTTCGCAGGCGGGAGGTGCGCTAAAATACACGTGCCAAAAACCTGCAGCCAGAAATCCGACGGTAAGCGCAACAAAATACCACTTGTAGGGTTCGAGAGCGGTCAGGTTACCAATCCATGCTCCGCTTATGCCAAGCGTGACCAGAACAAGCGGCAGAATGCAGCAGGACGATGCAACCACGGCCCCGGTTATACCCCCCATAGCCCACCAACTGCGCTTTTCAGGCGGCTGTGCGGGCATTTGGTTCTGACGCTTCACTGCGGTCATGCGAATTTTCTCATCATTGAACATCGTCAAAAATGGATATAATCTCTGTAGTACCTACAGGTTCAAGCACTATTTTCAGGATTTTTTGAATGAGCCAAACACAGATGATAAAACGAGGCGAGCTAGCCATTCGGTCAGGCTGCAATCTGGAGACTATCCGCTACTATGAAAACATAGGTCTTCTTAGACCCCCGGAGCGCACGGATAGCGGTCACCGGCTCTATTCCAAGGATGATCAGGCCCGGCTTGGCTTCATTTTGCGCGGGCGCGAGCTGGGTTTCTCAATTGAAGAACTAAAGAGTCTGCTCAGTCTCGTCGATTCTCACGGCTATAGCTGCGGCGAAGTTTTCGATTTGACGCGTGACCATCTAACGAGCATTCGGCAGAAAATTATTGACCTGAAGAAGCTCGAGCGAACGCTTGCCGATGTCTCGGCTCAGTGCGAAGGCGGCGACGTTCCCGAGTGCCCCATCATCGACGCGCTTTACGGGCATAAGGTCATTGCGCCCAATTGAGGTTTCACGTCGCCAAAGCCCGTAAATTGGCTGATTTGAGATTTGAAGAAAGGAGCAGAACAGAGCTAGGTCGCCGGTGCGGTTACATCCAATAGCACGATTATGAGTACCTCAAAGTCGCAGCATCCCCAGTTCTTGGTATGTCTGCGATCGCCCCGATCTGGTGAAAGGCGACCTGTCTTCAAATCGCCAGGTAGCCGCCATGCAACACCCCCCAGTTTCTCTCCAAGCTTGCCCTTCGGATCCAGCGCTTCGCGCAATGTTCGAGGCGCGCAAGCGGGTCTTCGTCGATCTCCTCAAATGGGATGTTCCCGTTTTGGATGATGCATACGAGATCGACCAGTTCGATACGCCCGATGCGAGCTATTTGGTGCTGACCGACGGAGAAGGCCGTCATCGCGCTTCAGCGCGCCTGTTGCGGACTGACGGCGCTCACATTCTCGGGGAGCTATTTCCCTGTCTGTGCGATGGTCCGATACCCTCTCGGTCCGATTTTCGCGAGATCACGCGTTTCTGCATCGAACCCACGCTCTCGCGGTTTGAGCGCCGCTCGGCACGCGACCAACTTGTGACCGCGCTTGCCGACCATGCCCTGAAGACCGGCCTGTCGGGCTACACCGCTGTGGCCAATAGAGCTTGGTCCCGCCAAATCGAAAGCTTCGGCTGGCAATGTCGCACACTTGGTGGCGGCTGCAGAATCGACGGTGAGGACCTTGTCGCCTTGCAGATCGATATAGATTGCGACACGCCGGACGATCTCGCTCGCGGCGGTATCTATCGAAAAGGTGCCTATCGGGTCGCCGAGGCGGCATCGGAGGTGGTGTCATGAGCGATATCAAATCAATCGATTGGCTCGAACGGCTGCAGAAGGATGGCTATTGCATCATTCCGGACCTCCTTCCTCAGAGCAGCATCGCGGCGCTCGATGCAGATCTTGAACGGGATTTTACCGAAACCCCTATGGGTCACGGCGATTTCTACGGGTTTCGCACGAAGCGTTTCGGTAGTCTGTTGCGCCGCTCACGCTGGGCCTGTGATCTTGTTCTGCAGCCTCTCATCCTTTCGCTGGCCCGCGAAGTCCTCGGTAAGGCTTGCGACCGAATTCAGCTTAACGTTGCCCAGGCAATCGCCATTCATCCCGGCGAGATCGAACAGTTCCCGCATTGCGATCACGACATGTGGGAAGGTGCCAAGGGTGAACACGAATATCTGCTCAATGTCATTTGGCCGCTAACCGACTTCAGCTCATCCAACGGCGCGACCCGCATCTATCCCGGGACACATAAACGTCCTGTCGAGAGCCTCGATCAGCTCGGTGATCCGATGGTCGCGGAAAGCAGACCGGGTGATGCGATCTGCTTTCTTGGTTCGACCGTGCACGGTGCTGGGCCAAACTCGACCGAAGACGTGCGGCGCGGTGTTGTGATCGGCTATAGTCTTGGTTGGCTCAAGCCCTACGAGAACCTTTGGCTGGCCTATCCGCCAGAGGTCGCGCGAAATTTTCCGCCCGAACTTGCTGAATTGGCAGGCTATGCGCAGCACCGGCCCAATCTTGGGAACTACGAAGGTCAGTGTCCATCCATTCTGCTCCGTGAAGATGTAGCCAATTATCCGCAGGCTACCGATGCGCTTCGGCCCGAGCAGCTTGCAGCTGTCCATGAATTTGCGGAAGCTCGTCGTTCCAAGAGATGAGCCCGGCACACGTCCTGGAACCGACCTATCGCCGCCTGAAAAGGGCATTGATGGAAGGTACTTGGCCGATCGGCCAGAAACTCGAAGCGATGCGATTGGCAGACGAGTTCGGTGTCAGCATGACGCCCGTGCGAGATAGCCTCAATCAACTTGTCGGCGAAGGTCTTGTCGATCTGACCCCTGGCGAGGGGTACCGGGTCACGCTCCTGACCGAACATTCGTTGCGCGACATGCTCGCAGTAAATGCTCTTCTCTTGGAAAGCGTAGTCGATCCAGTACCACAGACGATCGATGAAGATGATTTACCGGCACCGATCGCAACATACGCTGACCGCGTTGGCGATGTCTTCTCGATTTTTGCCTTGGGTTCGGAAAACAGGTTCCTGAGGCAGACGGTCGACCTGATCAGCGACCGATTGCACATCGTAAGGAGGCTGGAGCCTGACGTCCTGCCAAACGCTCTGGAGGCGCTTGCGGAGCTGGAGGACAGTGCTTTGGCGACTCCGTCAAAGCGCGTCCAAGCACTAAGGCGATATCATGACCAATGCCTCGCGAACGTCTCCCGGCTGATTGCGGTGCTCGCGGACCAGGGATCGACCTGAGATTTGCAAGCCATGGCTCCTCAAGCGTATGCTTCATGCCTGTTCGGCGCCGTTCAGGATCTTGACCAGATGCTCATTCCAATCATTGAGCGCTTCTCTCTTCTCGTCTTTCCAGTCGTGGCGCTGGTAGATTCCTGCAACGCCTGCTCTTGAGCCGCTGACATGGTTCAGGACTGCCTCTGTAACCTCGAAGCGAACGCCGAGGCGCTGGAAGTTGGTCGCAAGCGTGCGCCGAAGATCGTGCAGGCGCCAGGGTTGCAATGGCTCACCAAGCTTTTGCTCTATGAGATCGTCCAGTTTCTTCTTGCCCTTGGCGTAGCCGGTAAAGCCTGCCCCGCTTGACGTGGCAAAAACGCGTCCTTTCTTCGGCCAGTTCGCGCCGCCTGCCTGCCGATCGAGTTCGGCAACGGCAAGGTCGTTCAGCGGGATCGCGTTTGGCTCACTATTCTTTGTTCGTGAACCGGGCAGCGTCCAGAACCGGCCTTTCCGATCAACCTCTTGCCAATGTATTCCTGAAACCTCTTCGCGGCGTTGCCCTGTCGCAATGAGCAAGCGGACAATTGGACCAAAGCAAAGATAGCAATCGGGAGCTGCTTCCCAGATGTGTCGAAGCTCGTCGTCCTGCAGCCAACGATCCCGCGGTCTTACCGGCGGTGGTGCTTCCATTCCCTCCATAGGACTGCGCTCGATATCGCCACGACTGACAGCCCATCGGAATAGGCGCCGCATCACCGCAAAGACATTCCGGCGATTGGCAACCTGCTGCTCGGGCATATTGTCCAGGACGGCTACGATGTCCGGCCTCGAAATTCGGGGAAGCGGCTTTTTTCCGATAACCGGTTCGAGGTAAAGCCGGATGACGCGTTCAACGAGTCTCGCCCAGCCAACACCCTTGCAGGACCGAGCGAAATGCGACGCATAGTTGTCGAATGCAAGATCGACGGCGTCGCGGCGCCTCTGCTTATCATCGTCTACAGGGTCGATACCTTGCGCAACTAATAACTGAAGGCGCTCGGCCTCCACTCTCGCTGTCGTCGGTGTCCACGGCGACCCGTGCGCCCCGATAGTATAGCGTCTTGTTCGAGCTTCACGGCCGCCCATTCGGAACTGCAGCACATAGGATATCGAGCCGGCTGGAGTGATTTTTGCACCGAATCCTTTGAGGTCCGTATCCCAAAGGAGCTGGCTCGAGCTGCTCGGCTCCAGCGCATCTATCGATTTTTTCGTGATTTTTCCTGTTGCCATCCGAAACCTCGTGTCCCTTTTCTGGCAATCACCGGGCAATCACGCAAGCGGAAAAAGGGGCGAAATGGAGGCAATTCTAGCGTAAGGTGAATCTGCTAAGTACATTGTTTTACAATGATTTCGTACTTTAGCGTCGTCTGAATCGAAAGTACCAGACTTCGTGGTTATAGACCGTGCGCGCCTTGTGCTCGTAGCGCGTTTCGGGCCAGCCCGAGGGACGGTTCTGCCAGCTCGCCGGGCCATCGACGACCCATTCGAACTCGTCGGTAAAACGGCGCATCACCATCAGCGCGTGGCGCAGATAGACCGCGTGATCGGTGCCGAAGCGGAACTCGCCGCCGGGCTTCAGCTTGTCGGCAATCATCCGCACCGGCCCGTCGTTCATCATCCGCCGCTTGGCATGCTTGTTCTTGGGCCAGGGATCGGGGTGGAGCAGATAGACCATCGTCAGCGCGCCATCGGGTACGCGGCGCAGCACCTCCAGCGCATCGCCATGCTGGATCCGGATATTGGCCAGCGTCCGGTCGCGCACATGGGTCAGCGCCTGCGCCACGCCGTTGACGAAAGGCTCGGCGCCGATGAAGCCGTGGTCGGGCAGCATGTCGGCGCGCTCGGCCATATGTTCGCCGCCGCCAAAGCCGATTTCGAAATGCAGCGGGCGATCGAAGCCGAACAGGCGTTCCGCCGTCACCGGACCATCTGCCGGCACTGCGATCTGCGGCAGCAATTTGTCGACCAGTTCCTGCTGCGACGCGCGCAGCGGCTTGCCCTGGCTGCGGCCGTACAGCCGGTTGAGGGTGGTGGGGTCGCCTTCTTTAAACGCGCTCATGGCGCGGCCGCCTACAAGCCTACCCCCACGCCGTCCAGATGCCGTAGGCGCTGGTCACGCTCAGCGCGATGCCGACAAGGACCAGCATCAGCTTGGGGCTGAAATGCTTGGCCGCCATAGCGCCGAAGGGCGCGGCAGTGATCCCGCCGATGATCAGGCCCAGCGTCGCGCCCGCGATATGCGAGATGCCAAGGTGATAGATGAAGCTCGCTGAAATGCTCAGTGTGAGGAAGAACTCGACCGAATTGACCGTGCCCACGACCTTGCGCGGTTCGGCCCCCTGGACCAGCAGGTTGGAGGTTACCACCGGTCCCCAGCCGCCGCCGCCTGCCGCATCGAGGAAGCCGCCGACCAGCCCCAGCGGCGCGACATGCTTCGCCTGGCGCAGCTTGGGCGGGTAGAGCAGGCCGCGGATCAGCAGCCACACGCCGATCCCGGCGAGATAGATCAGCACGAAGGGCTTGATCGTATCGCCGTCGATCGAAGTGATCAGATAGGTCCCCAGCAGGCCCCCGATCACGCCGGGGACGAGCAGGCGGAAGAACAGCCCTTTGTCGATATTGCCGTGCAGCAGATGGCTGATGCCCGACGTCGCGGTGGTGAAGCATTCGACCAGATGCACGCGCTGCGAGGCGAGCGCGGGAGGCACGCCAAGCAGACCGACCATCAGCGTATTGGTGATGACCCCAAAGGCCATCCCCAGTGCGCCGTCGACCATTTGTGCTGCAAAACCGATCAGGATGAATGGGACGATGGGCCCCAGATCGAAACCGAACACCTCCATTGCGGGGGCGGGCCTTTCGCTGTTGATACCAGCGGCATCTACAGCGATTCGCGAAACCGCGCGAGATAGAAAATCTCTGCCGGTCTCGGGGGTTGAAGCGGGCTCCCGCCTGCGGCTAGGCAGCGCGCCATGGACGGACTTCTCGACCGCTACGCCGGCCTCGCACTGTGGCTCCAGTCGCTGATCGCCCTCGCCGGCCTGGTGGTGGTGGCGCTGGCAGTGAACTGGCTGATCAAGCGCGTGCTGCTGCGCGCCGCAGCGCCCTATCTCGACCGGCGCAGCGATACTGCCGATCGCGCGGTGGCATGGCTGGCGACGGTTATCCCGCTGCTGGTGGTGTCGCGCGGGATCGATTGGGTGCCCAACCTGCCGCCCGAACTGGTCACGGTCACGGTCAATGTCGTGCGCGCGTTGATCGTGCTGTCGGTGGCGATGGCGATCAGCGGGGCGCTCGATTACGCCAACGAGCTTTATGCGCGCCGCCCCGAAGCGCGCAGCCGCCCGATCAAGGGCTATGTCCAGGTGGTCAAGATCGCGATGTTCTGCGGTGCGGCGATCTTGATGATCGCGGTGCTGATCGAACAATCCCCGCTGCTGCTGCTGTCGGGGCTGGGCGCGATGGCGGCGGTCCTGCTGCTGGTGTTCAAGGACACTATCCTCAGCCTCGTCGCCAGCGTCCAGCTGACCAGCAACGACATGCTGCGCGTGGGCGACTGGATCGAAATGCCGAGCATGGATGCCGATGGCGATGTCATCGATATCGCGCTGCACACGGTGAAGGTGCAGAATTTCGACAAGACCATCACCACCATCCCGACGCACAAGCTGATCGCCGACAGCTTCCGCAACTGGCGCGGGATGAGCGACAGCGGTGGCCGGCGGATCAAGCGGGCGCTGGTGCTCGACCAGAATTCGGTCCGGTTCCTGGACGAAGACGAGGTCGCCGGGCTCAAGCGGTTCCGCCTGCTCGAGACGTATCTGGCGCGCAAGCAGGACGAGATCGCCGAATGGAACCGCCATGAACTGGCGAGCGATACGGATGCCATCAACGCCCGCCGGATCACCAATATCGGCACGCTGCGCGCCTATGTGATCGCCTATCTGCAAAGCCATCCGCGGATTGCGGACGAGGGCTTCACGCTGATGGTGCGCCAGCTACCGCCCAGTCCGCAGGGCCTGCCGCTCGAAATCTATTGCTTTGCGAACACGATCGACTGGGCCGAATACGAAGCGATCCAGGCCGATATCTTCGACCACATGCTGGCGATCCTGCCCGAATTCGGGCTGCGCGTGTTCCAGCAGCCGAGCGGGCTGGATTTGCAGGGCCTGGCCACGCCAGGGTGACACGCAGCGACCCCGGTCGTCACCGCCGATTCATCTGCCTGGTCTGTCCCGCATAAGCGAAACGCCCGGTAGCCGAAGCTCCGGGCGTCGCTTGCTATCCCGTCCAGGGCAGCTGGATCAGGCCGCTTCGGCCTCTTCGTTCGGGTCGCGCAGCACATAGCCGCGGCCCCAGACGGTCTCGATGTAGTTCTCGCCGCCGCAAGCATGGCTGAGCTTCTTGCGCAGCTTGCAGATGAAGACGTCGATGATCTTGAGTTCGGGTTCGTCCATCCCGCCATAGAGGTGGTTGAGGAACATTTCCTTGGTCAGCGTGGTGCCCTTGCGCAAGCTGAGCAGCTCGAGCATCGCATATTCCTTGCCGGTCAGGTGGACCCGGGCGCCGTCGACTTCGACGGTCTTGGCGTCGAGGTTCACCGCCAGCTTGCCGGTGCGGATGATCGACTGGCTGTGGCCCTTCGAACGGCGCACCACGGCGTGGATGCGGGCGACCAGTTCCTCGCGGTGGAACGGCTTAGTCACGTAATCGTCGGCGCCGAAGCCGAAGCTGCGGATCTTGCTGTCCATTTCGGCAATGCCCGAGAGGATCAGGACCGGGGTCTGCACCTTGGCGACGCGCAGCTTCTTGAGCACGTCGTAGCCATGCATGTCGGGCAGGTTCAGGTCGAGCAGGATGATATCGTAATCATACAGCTTGCCCAGATCGAGGCCTTCCTCGCCGAGGTCGGTCGAGTAGACATTGAACCCTTCGGTCGTGAGCATGAGCTCGATCGCCTTGGCGGTTGTCGGCTCGTCTTCGATCAGCAGTACACGCATGGGAACTCCCCTGTCTGGCCCCTAGTGTCTCGCGGTAACTCCCGGGTGGGAGGAGTTGCCATGTATTAACCACACAACATCTGAATGGAAAAGGTTAACGCGAGGTAAAGGCCGTTAACTTTTTCTGCAGGGATCGTGGAAAATCAAATCGCTGCGAGCTTTTTCTGGCGCCGTCGCTGCGCGCTCGAGCCGATGCCGATGGCCTCGCGATACTTGGCCACGGTGCGCCGCGCGAGGTCGAAGCCCTCTTGCTTGAGCAGATCGGCGAGCTTCTGGTCGGACAGGACCTTCTTGGGATCCTCGGCGTCGCACAGCGTCTTGATATGCGCCTTGATCGCTTCGGAGGATGCGCCTTCGCCATCGGCTGCCGAAACCCCGCTGGAGAAGAAATACTTCAGTTCGAAGGTGCCGCGCGGGCAGGCGAGATATTTGTTGCTCGTGACGCGGCTGACGGTGCTTTCGTGCATCTCGATCTGTTCGGCGACCTCGCGCAGCGTGAGCGGGCGCATCGCGGTCACACCTTCGCGGAAGAAGCCTTCCTGCTTCTTGACGATTTCGGCAGCGGTCTTGAGGATCGTCTTCTGGCGCTGGTCGAGCGCGCGGATCAACCAGTCGGCCTCGCCCAATTGTTCGTTGAGCCAGCTGTGCGAGGCCTTGTCGCGCGCGCCGGTCTTGAGCTCGAGATAATAGTCGCGGTTGACCACCAGTCGCGGCAGGCTCGCTTCATTGAGGCGGATATCCCAGCCATCCGCGCTCGGCGTGATCAGCACATCGGGCACGATGGCGGATTCGGCGCTGCCGCCGAAAGCCAGCCCCGGCTTGGGGTCGTAGCCGCGCAATTCGCCGAGCATGCCGGCAAAATCCTCGTCGTCGACTTCGCACATCCGTTTGAGCCGGGCGATATCGCCCGTCACCACCAGATCGAGATTGTCGATCAGGCGCGCCATGCACGGATCGTAGCGATCCGCCTCCTGCGCCTGCAGCGCGAGGCACTCGGCCAGCGAGCGCGCACCCACGCCGGTCGGGTCGAGCGACTGCACCGTGGCCAGCGCCCGCTCGGCTTCGGCCAGCGGGACGCCCATTTCCTCGGCAATCAGCCGCAGCTCGCCGAGCAGATAGCCGGCTTCGTCGAGATCGCCGATGATGCGCTGCGCGACCAGCGCCTCGCGATTGTCATGCGCCACCGCGCCAACCTGGTTGGACAGGTGTTCGGCCAGCGTCGGCCCGTTGGCGGAGCGGTTTTCGAGATCGGGCAGTTCGGCGCTGCCACTACCGATATCGCCGCGGCTCCAGTCGCCCATGTCGCCGGGTGCGGCTTCGGGGTCGATCGCGTGGTCGGCGATATCGAGCGCGTTATCGCCATCGAAATCGGGCGCGCTGTCGTGTTCCTGCGGTTCGGGGGCGCTATCCTCGCCCGCTTCGCGCTGGACTTCGCCCATTTCCAGCAGAGGGTTCGACTCCAGCGCGTCGCCGACGAAGGTCTCGATTTCCAGATTGGACAGCGCCAGCAGCTTGATCGCCTGCTGCAGCTGCGGCGTCATCACCAGCGACTGGGTTTGCCGCAGATCGAGGCGCGGACCCAGCGCCATTGATCAGTTCCCCGTGACTGTCGGCATCACAGTGTGAAACTCTCGCCGAGATAGAGGCGGCGCACGTTCTCGTCGGCGACCAGCGCTTCGGGCGTCCCGGCGAACAGCACCTGCCCGCCATAGATGATGCAGGCGCGGTCGACGATCTCGAGCGTTTCGCGGACATTGTGATCGGTGATCAGCACGCCGATCCCGCGCGTGCGCAGATCCTTGACGAGGTCGCGGATGTCGCTGATCGACAGCGGATCGATCCCCGCAAAGGGTTCGTCGAGCAGCATGATCGAAGGCTTGGCGGCAAGCGCGCGGGCAATCTCGCAGCGGCGGCGTTCACCCCCCGACAGTGCCATCGCCGGGCTCGCGCGCAGGCGGGTAAGGCCGAATTCGCCGAGCAGGCGCTCCAGCTCCGCGGCGCGCGTGTCCTTGTCGGGCTCGACCATTTCGAGCACGCAATTGATGTTCTGCTCGACCGTCATGCCGCGGAAGATGCTGGTTTCCTGCGGCAGATAGCCCAGCCCCAGGATCGCGCGGCGGTACATCGGCAGATTGGTGACATCCTCGCCGTCCATCAGGATGCGTCCGGCGTCAGGGCGCACCAGCCCCATGATCGAATAGAAGCAGGTGGTCTTGCCCGCGCCATTGGGGCCGAGCAGGCCGAGCACTTCGCCCTTGCCCACCGATAACGAGATATCGGTCAGGACTGCACGCTTGTCATAACTCTTGGCGATCGAGATTACCTCGAGCCCGCCCTGCGGGATCGGCGGGGCGGCATCGTGCAGCGCAGCGTGGTCCGGGTCGGTTGCGATATCGGCCATGCGCGGCGACATAGCATGCCAACTGCGCGTGAAAACCCCGCAGGCACGCCTTTTCGTTAATCTGGCAGGATTTGTGCATGGGCGGCAGTCGAGGAGGGCATGTGCCGCAAAAGGACGCCGCGTATCGCAATTACGCAGGATTGCTTGCCACACGGAAGCAATTTTGAAACAATACGATTCGGGTTGGAGAGAGCAAGGAGAGACGCGTTGAACAAGGCGCTCCGGGAAAACGATATCGTCAGCGGTCCGATGACCGAACGCAGGCGCGACTGGCGCAAGGCCATGAGCGACAATGTCGCGCTCGCGCTGCTGGTCTATACCGGCCTCCAGATCTTCATGACCGTGGGGGCGATGAAACAGGGCGTTTCCTCCATCGTGCCCTATCTCGCGCTGGTCATCCTGGTCGCCGGGATTATCCCCGCCTGTCGCTGGTTCGAACGTCGCTGGTCCGATCTGTCGGACGACGAAGCCGCCGACCTCGCGCTCAAGCCCGCCTTCCGCCGCGACCAGATCATGCTGTGGGTGCTGGCGATCGGGCTTCCGGTCGTGCTTACGCTCATCTTCAAGCTGATCTTTTCCTGACCGGCCGGGCGGTTGCCAGCCGGCGGCGCGGGGCCTACCTCGCGCGCATGACTGCCCACTCCCGGACCTTGCCATGATCACTTCCGACGCGGCGCTTGCCCGCTGCCAGGACCTCGTCGATCTCGCGCGCCAGATGGGCGCGGATGAAGCCGATGCGGTTGCCCGTGCCTCCTCTTCCGAAAGCGTCAGCGTCAGGCTCGGCGCGCTGGAGGAGGTCGAGCGGTCCGAAAGCGAGGAGATCGGTCTGCGCGTCTTCGTCGGCCGCCGCTCCGCTTCGATCAACACCAGCGATTTCGCGCCCGAGGGGCTGAGGACGCTGGCGCAGCGTGCAGTCGAAATGGCGCGGCTCGCCCCCGAGGACCCCTATGGCGGGCTGGTACCGCGCGAGGCGCTGTTCAGCGGTGACGGTACCGATCTCGATCTGTCCGATGGCGGTGAACCGTCGCCCGGCGAATTGCGCGAGGCCGCGCTGGCGACCGAGGACGCCGCGCGGGCGGTGGCCGGCGTGACCAACTCCAACGGCGGCAGCGCGTCCAGTTCGCGCTCGGTTTTCGCATTGGTCACCAGCAATGGCTTTGCGCGCGGCCATGCGGGCGGGGCGCACACGCTTTCGGCCAGCGTCGTCGCGGGCGAGGGCGGGGACAAGCAGACCGATTACGCCTATCGCACGCAGCGGCATCGCAGCGATCTGCCCGATCCTGCGGGGATCGGCCGCGAGGCGGGCGAGCGCGCGGTGCGCAAGGTCGGACCCGGCTCGATTCCCTCCGCCAAAATGCCCGTGGTGTTCGACCCGCGCGTGGGCGGCGGGATCCTGGGTCATCTGCTGGGCGCAATGGCTGCCCCCTCGATTGCGCGCAAGGCGAGCTTCCTGATCGGCCGCGAGCAGGACCAGCTGTTCGACAGCGCGCTGCGGATCGTCGAGGACCCGCACCGCCTGCGCGGCCTGCGCTCGCGCCATTACGATGGCGAAGGCACGGCAAGCGTGCCGCGCGCGCTGGTCGAGGAAGGCCGGATCACCGGCTGGCTGACCAATGTGGCCAGCGCGGCGCAGCTCGATCTCGGCCTGACCGGCCATGCCAGCCGCGGCGGCGGCGGCGCGCCGGGGATTGCGCCGGGCAATGTCTATATGGAAGCGGGCGGCCCCAGCGTCGCCGAGCTGATCGCGGATATCGAGGACGGCGTCTTCGTCACCGACCTGTTCGGCCAGGGCGTCAACCTCGTCACCGGCGATTACAGCCGCGGCGCCAGCGGGCTGCGCATCCGCAATGGCGAGCTGGCGGGGCCGGTGGCCGAGATCACCATAGCGGGCACGCTGCCCGAGATGTTCCGCGCGCTGGTGCCCGCCGACGACCTCGAGCTGCAGCGCGGGATCGACGTGCCGACCTTGCGCATCGACGGCATGTCGGTGGCGGGCCAGTGAGGGCTCTGCTCGCCGCGCTTGCCCTGCTGTGGGCGATGCCGCTGGCGGCGCAGCTTGAAACCACCGCCGAACCTGCCGCGACTCCAACCCCGGTCCAGACCATCGCCGCGACGCAGGATGCGGGCGACGACGAGCGTATCGCCGAGCGGATTTCTGGCATTTTCGCCGAACTGCCCGCCTTCGCCGCGGTCGAAGTGGCGGTCAGCGAAGGTGTGGTCTCGCTTACGGGCACTGTGCCCAAACCCAGCGATATCGCCCGCGCGGAA
This sequence comes from Qipengyuania sp. HL-TH1, assembly GCF_036365825.1. Classification (NCBI taxonomy): domain Bacteria; kingdom Pseudomonadati; phylum Pseudomonadota; class Alphaproteobacteria; order Sphingomonadales; family Erythrobacteraceae; genus Qipengyuania; species Qipengyuania profunda. Next base: position 2,518,604 of record NZ_CP142675.1, on the reverse strand, counting down.
GCCATCGTGAACCGCGTCACGGGCGTGGTGACGGTCGAGAACGGGCTCGAGCGCGACTTGTCGCTCTCCGCCGACAGCGCGGGCATTTCGAGCCTCGCCGAACGCTGGAACTCCTTCGTCCGCATGCTGCCGCTGATCGCTGCGGCGCTGGGCGTGTGGCTGGTCATCGCCGCGATCGGCTATCTCATCGCGGGGCTCGGGCGGTTGTGGAAGCGCGTCGCGCCGAACAATTTCCTCGCCGAACTGATCGCCAGCGCGATCCGTTTCGTGTTCGTGGTCGGCGGGCTGGTGGTGGCGCTCGACATGATCGGCGCGACCGCGCTGCTGGGCGCGGTGCTCGGCGGGGCGGGGGTGATCGGCATCGCGCTCGGTTTTGCCATGCGCGACACGATCGAGAACTACGTTGCCTCGCTCATGCTCAGCCTGCGCCAGCCCTTCCGCGCCAATGACTGGGTGCGGATCGACACTTTCGACGGCCGCGTGATCCGGCTGACCAGCCGCGCTACCGTGCTGATGACGCTCGACGGCAATCATTTGCGCATCCCCAACGGGCAGGTGTTTCGCGCGGTAATCCTCAATTACACGCGCAACCCGCAGCGCCGCTTCGAATTCGACCTTGGCGTCGATGCCGATGACGATGCCCGCGCGGCGCGCCAGCTGGGCCGCGATACGCTGGCCGGGCTCGAATTCGTGCTCGCCGATCCGCCACCCGAGGCGCGGATCATGGAAGTGGGCGATTCCAATGTAGTGATCCGGTTCCTCGGCTGGATCGACCAGCGCGAGACCGATTGGTGGAAGGCGCAAAGCCAGGCGATCCCGGCGGTCAAGCAAGCGCTGGAAGATGCCGGGTTCGGCCTGCCCGAGCCGATCTACCGGCTGCGCTTCGACCCGCGCTCGGCCAGCGTTCCTTTCGCGACCGAGGCCAGCGCCGTGGCCGATACGGCTGCGCCGGAAAAGCCGCGCCCCGTCCAGACCATCGCCGCCGCGCAAGCCGACGAGGATGTGCGGCCCTCCGACGAGATCGCCGCCATGGTCGAGGAAGAACGCCGGACCGGAGGGGAGCAGGAAACCGACCTGCTCGACCCCTCCCGCCCGGTCGAATAACCGTTACTTCGCGGCGTTGTACCGCTCGATGCTTTCGAGCACGATGTCGCGCGCTTCGGCGGCATCGCCCCAATTGCCGATCCGCACCCATTTCTCGCTTTCGAGATCCTTGTAGTGGGTGAAGAAGTGCTCGATCTGCTGGAAGATGATGCTCGGCAGGTCCTTGGTTTCGGCGATGTCCGAATAATAGGGGAAGGTCGTGTCCACGGGCACACAGATCAGCTTCTCGTCGCCGCCATGCTCGTCTTCGAGGTTGAGCACGCCGATCGGGCGGGTGCGCACGACGCAGCCGGGGACAAAGGACGACCGCGCGATGACCAGCGCGTCGAGCGGATCGCCGTCGGGGCTCAGCGTGTGCGGGACAAAGCCGTAATTGGCCGGATAGCGCATCGGCGTGTGCAGGATACGGTCGACGAACAGCGCGCCCGAATCCTTGTCGAATTCGTATTTCACCGGTTCGCCGCCGGTGGGGACTTCGATGATGACGTTGAGGCTTTCGGGCGGATTGTCGCCCGTGGGGATCATGTCGATGCGCATTGTGTGTCTTCTCTCTTTGCGGTCAGCCCCTCTCCCGGAAAGACTTCGCGGCGCCGATAGCGGCTTGTGAAGCATTGCGGAAGGGGGACGATGGCCCTAATCGCGCGCACCATGGCAAAGACACCCCAGGCAATCCGCGGCACGCAGGACATTTTCGGCGCCGACGCCGAGGCATTCGCATTCGTGGTCGAAACCTTCGAGCGCGTGCGCAAGCTCTATCGCTTCCGCCGCGTCGAAATGCCCGTGTTCGAAAAGACCGAAGTTTTCAGCCGCGCGATCGGCGAAACGACCGACGTGGTCAGCAAGGAAATGTACTCCTTCGACGATCGCGGCGGCGAAAGCCTGACGCTGCGCCCCGAATTCACCGCCGGGATCGCGCGCGCCTTCCTGTCGAACGGGTGGCAGCAGCACGCGCCGGTCAAGCTGGCGACGCATGGCCCTCTGTTCCGTTACGAACGCCCGCAAAAAGGCCGCTATCGCCAGTTCCACCAGATCGATGCGGAAATCATCGGCGCGGGTGAACCGCAGGCCGATGTCGAACTGCTCGCCATGGCCGACCAGCTGCTCAAGGAACTGGGCATCACCGGGGTGACGCTGCATCTCAACACGCTGGGCGACGGCGACAGCCGCGAAGCCTGGCGCGCTGCACTGGTCGAGTATTTCCTTGGCGTGAAGGATGAATTGTCGGAGGATTCGCAGGAGCGGCTGGAGAAGAACCCGCTGCGCATCCTCGACAGCAAGGATCGCCGCGACCGGGCCTTCGTCGCCGATGCGCCCAAGATCGACCAGTTCCTGTCGGATGATGCGCGCGCCTTCTTCGACGCGGTCACCAGCGGGCTGGAGGCGGCAGGGGTCAAGTGGCAGCGCGCCGAAAGCCTCGTCCGCGGGCTCGACTATTATCGCCACACCGCGTTCGAATTCATTCCCGACGAGGGCAGCGAGGCCGCGGGCAAGCTCGGCAGCCAGAGCACGATCCTGGGCGGCGGGCGCTATGACGGGCTGATGGAAAGCCTCGGCGGCGCGCCGACGCCTGCGGTCGGCTGGGCCGCGGGGATCGAGCGGCTGGCGATGCTGGTGGGGGAGCGTAGTGATGCGACCCCCGTAGTCATGTTCGTCGTCGAGAACGATCAGATGCTTCCCACCGCGCAAAAACTCATGGCTAGCTTCCGGGCGGATGGGTTCGCCTCGGAAATGTTGGCGACGGGATCGCCGCGCAAGCGCTACGACAAGGCTATCAAAATGGAGCCTGCCGTCGTTGTATCGTTGAATGTCATCAATGGTGTGGAAGACGTGGGCATGAAGGCCCTCAATGGCGAAGGCGACCGAATTCTTGGAGCGGTCAGGGAAGGCCTGCTTGCATCACTGAACTAGCTGTCGCCCCGGACTTGATCCGGGGTCGGTGCTGCTTCGGGTGCGCCGGAAGAACAGCACGATCCCGGATCAAGTCCGGGATGACGTCGGAGGTTCTCGTCGCCGGATCATCGGCTGAGCGAAAGACTTTCCTACAGGGCGCCTCCTTGGCTACAGCGCTAAATGCAGGCTGCGGGATCGACCCCCGGGGGGCTCCCCACTCAGGCGCCGCCCGGCATCTTTGAAGAATTACAATTACGAAAGAAAGGGTTAGGCTGAAGAATCGCGGGCGACACACTGTCGCCTTTGTCGCCCATCTATCGCCCGAACACGCATGACCATACCCGCCGAACGCCTTGACCAGATCGCCCATCGCTTCGCCGAGCTCGAGGCGCGCATGGCGTCGGGCCAGCTCGTGGGCGATGCCTTCGTCCAGGCGAGCCGCGACTATGCCGAACTCGAACCGGTGGCCAAGGTCGCTGCCGAGGTAAAGGCGGCGCGCGAGGAGATCGCCAGCCTCGAGGAGATGCTTGCCGATCCAGAGATGAAAGCGATGGCCGAGGAAGAGCTGGCCGAGTTGCGCCAGCGCCTGCCCGAGGCCGAGCGCGAACTGGCCATCGCCATGCTTCCCCGCGACAGCGCCGATGCCAAGCCCGCCATGCTCGAAATCCGCGCGGGCACTGGCGGCGACGAGGCGGCGCTGTTCGCGGGCGATCTCTATCGCATGTACGAACGCTTCGCCGCCGAGCAGGGCTGGAAGGTCGAACCGGTCAGCATGAGCGCGTCCGAGGTCGGCGGCTTCAAGGAAGTCGTCGCCAATATTGCCGGCACGGGCGTGTTTGCACGGCTCAAGTTCGAAAGCGGGGTCCACCGCGTACAGCGTGTGCCCGAAACCGAAAGCGGCGGGCGCATCCATACCAGCGCGGCAACCGTGGCCGTGCTGCCCGAACCCGACGAGGTCGATGTGCAGATCGATGCGGGCGATCTCAAGATCGATACCTACCGCGCCAGCGGCGCGGGCGGGCAGCACGTCAACACCACCGACAGCGCGATCCGCATCACCCATCTGCCGACCAACACCGTGGTCACCTGCCAAGATGGCCGCAGCCAGCACAAGAACCGCGAGAAGGCGATGCAGGTGCTGCGCGCACGATTGTTCGAACAGCAGCGCGAGGCGACCGAGGGCGCCGAAGCCGAAGCACGCAAGGCGATGGTCGGCTCGGGCGACCGGTCCGAACGCATCCGTACCTACAATTTCCCGCAAGGGCGCGTGACCGACCACCGGATCGGGTTGACGCTGCACAAGCTGCCCGAGATCCTCGCCGGGACCGGGCTGGGCGAACTGGTCGATGCGCTGATCGCCGAAGACGAAGCCAAGCGCCTCGCGGCGATGACCGAGTGAGCGACGGACAGACCGTCGCCGATGCGCTGCGCGCTGCCGCGACCCGGCTTGGCGCAACCAGCCCGACCCCGCGGCTCGATGCCGAATTGCTCATGGCGCAGGCGCTTGGCGTATCGCGCTCGCAAATGCTGCTGCAGCGCATGGGCGAGGGCGCGCCCGCCGGCATCGACGATCTGCTCGACCGCCGTGCCGCGCATGAACCCGTCGCCTATATCCTCGGGCACCAGGAATTCTACGGTCGCGAATTCCGCGTCACCCGCGACACCCTGATCCCGCGCTCGGACAGCGAGGCGGTGGTCGAGGCCGCGCTTGAAGCAGGCACCGGGCCGGGCCGTGTGCTCGACATGGGCACCGGCACCGGCGCGCTGCTCCTGACGCTGTTGGCGGAACGGGGCGGCGAAGGGGTGGGCATCGACCGCAGCGCGGCTGCCATCGCGGTGGCGGCGGAAAACGCGGCTGCGATCGGGCTGTCGCAGCAGGTGCGCCTGCTGACCGCCGACTGGACCATGCCCGGCTGGAACGAGGGGCTGGGCCAGTTCGGCCTGGTCCTGTGCAACCCGCCCTATGTCGAGGCGGATGCCGAGCTCGATCCCGATGTGCGCGACTTCGAGCCGGCCTCCGCGCTTTTCGCCGGGCCTGCCGGGCTGGACGATTATCGCGTGATCATTCCGCAACTTGTCCAGTTGCTGCTGCCTGGCGGGGTCGCAGTACTCGAGATCGGGGCCACGCAGGACGCGGCGGTCAGCGCGCTTGCGCGCGAATCGGGCTTTGCCGTAACCCTGCGGCGCGATCTGGCGGGACGCCCGCGCGCACTGGTCCTGCGATAAAAGACTTGGCAAAGTCGATTGGAACCCTTAATCGTGGCCACAGGCCTGCGGTGTACGGCTAACGCCACCCCGCCGGTTCCAGCTCCGACATTGCAGTTACGGTGCGCAGCCTACCGCTACGCATACCATGCACAAACCGGAGCACGCGAGCTGCGACAAGCGCAGGCGCGCAAGGGGTCACGCGGCCATTTGCGAACCGGATACGGTTCGCGCCGCGCTTTGTATGAGGACCAACTACCCTTGAACATGAATCGCAATAACCGTCGTCGTGGACGCGGTAACCGAAATCAGGGCGGCGCCAATTCGGCCAACCGCATCGACAGCCGCGCGCGCGGCAATGCCCCGCAGCTGCTCGACAAGTACAAGAAGCTTGCACAGGACGCCCAGCACAATGGCGACCGCGTGCAGGCCGAATACTACCTGCAGTTCGCCGACCACTATCTGCGCGTGATCGCCGACAACAAGGCCCGCCAGGAAGAATCCAAGGGCAAGCGCGGCGACGATCGCGGCCAGAACCAGTCGGACGATGACGACGATGAGGATGCCGGCGACGATCGCCGCAGCAACCGTCGTCCGCGCAGTCGCGGCGACGATCAGGAAGGCGGCAATCGTCAGCGGAGCCGCCGCGATGACCAGGATGACGGCAATCGCAAACCGCGGGCGCGCAAGCCGCGCACTGGCGATGACGGCGACGCCAATGATTTCGAATCCTCGGACAATCCCTTCACGCGCGAGGAAGAAAGCGAAGCGCCCAAGAAGCGCCGCGCTCCGCGCAAGGCGAAGAAGGACGAGGAAGGCACACCCGGCAGCGAAGGCGAAATCGATGCGACGGTCCTGCCGCCCTCGATCGGCGCGAATGACGCCGATGGGGATGCCAAGCCCGCCCCGCGTCGGCGCAAGCGCAAGCAGGAAGACGACAGCGAAGTGAGTGCGGTCGGCTGATCGCGCTTGCACCGCTGACCTGACGATCTAAGGGGCAGGCCGATGGAGAGAATCCCCGGCCTGGCCCGCACCCACCCGAACATCGCTGCCCTCCTGTTGGGCGTGTTGTCGGCTTTCGGCTTCCAGCCCTTCCATTTGTGGCCGCTCGGCCTCGCCGCAGTGGGCGCGTTCGGCTGGCTCGCGTGGCGTATGCCCAGCTGGCAGCGCGCGCTGCTCGCCGGCTGGCTGTTCGGCGTGGCGCATTTCACGGTCGCGAACAATTGGATCGCGACTGCCTTCACCTATCAGGCCGAAATGCCCGCCGTCCTCGGCTGGGCGGCGGTGCCCCTGGTCTCGCTCTACCTCGCGCTATGGCCCGCGCTGGCGACCTGCGCCGCGTGGCTGGTGGCGCGGCGTGGCAGCCTGTTCGCTTTTGCGCTGGCCTTTGCCGCGATGTGGATTGCCGCCGAGTGGTTCCGTAGCTGGGTCTTCAGCGGATATGCCTGGGGACCGCTGTCGATGATGCTGCTGGGCCCGTGGGACCGGCCGGGTCTGGCGATGGCGCTGCCCTTCGTCGGCAGCTATGCGCTGTCGGGTCTTACCGCGGGGTTCGCCATCCTGCTCGCAGATTTCGTGCGCAACCGCCGCTGGACAGGTTTAGGGCTCGCCACCGTCGCGCTTGCCGCGCTGCTCTACCTGCCCGCCGGTGCGGGGCGCGAGGGCACGCTGCCGCTGACGCTGGTCCAGCCCAATCTCGGGCAGGACGAGATTAACGACGCCTCGCGGTTCGAGGAACAATTCCAGCGCACCGCGCGGCTGAGCAGGCCGCTGAAACCGCAAAGCCACCGCCTCGTCCTGTGGCCCGAAAGCGGCATCCCCGATTACCTGCGCGATGGCTATCCGCAGCGCTATTACACCCAGATGACCGCAGCCGGCGATCCTGCCTTCGCCCGCGCGCGCATCGGCCAGACGATCGGCGAGGGCAGCCTGCTGCTGACCGGCGTGGTCGATCTGGAAATTGCTACGGTCGACGGGCGCGAGCGCGCGGTGGGCGCCTATAACGCCATCACCTCGATCGACCCCGCGGGACGGCTGGGTGCGCGCTATGCCAAGGCGCATCTGGTGCCCTATGGCGAATATCTGCCACTGCGCACATGGCTCGAACCGCTGGGCCTGTCGCGGCTGGTTGCAGGCACGCTCGATTTCATTCCGGGCCCGGGACCGCAAAGCTACGATCTGGGCGATCACGGTACCGCGGGCATGCAGATTTGCTACGAGATCGTCTTCTCGGGCGAGACCGTCGACCGGGCGAACCGGCCCGATTACATCTTCAATCCCTCGAATGACGGCTGGTTCGGCATGTGGGGCCCGCCGCAGCATCTGGCGCAAGCGCGGATGCGCGCGGCCGAGGAAGGCCTGCCCGTGCTGCGCTCGACCACCACGGGGATCAGCGCGGTCATCGATGCGCGCGGTGTGGTACGCGAACATATCGGACGCAATGTCGCCGACCGGATCGATACGCTCGTCCCCCCGCCGCATGCGCCCACTTGGTTTGCGCGGATGGGTCACTGGCTCACGCTGCTCTGGGCGATCGCCCTGCTGACGCTATCGCTGGTTGCCATGCGTCGTTCGGGAGGCTACCCCGCAAAGAACACATAAAGATTTCTTTATATCGGGAATTCGACCTTCATGCGCGCCAGTTTCCTCTTCACTTCCGAGAGCGTTTCGGAAGGCCATCCGGACAAGGTTTCCGACCAGATTTCCGATGCCATCGTCGATCTGATGCTGGCCAAGGATCCCGAGGCGCGGGTTGCCTGCGAAACCATGACCACGACGCAGCGCGTCATCCTCTCGGGTGAAATCCGCTGTGCGCCGATGTATGATGCGAAGAACCTCGACTGGGCCGAAAACGCGGGCTGGGCGCCGGGCGCAAAGGAAGAAATCGAGAAGGCCGTGCGCCGTACGGTGCGCGAAATCGGCTATGAACAGGACGGCTTCCACTGGAAGACGCTGACCTTCGAAAACCACCTGCATGGCCAGTCCGCCGAAATCGCGCAGGGCGTCGATGCCAATGGCAATAAGGACGAAGGCGCGGGCGACCAGGGCATCATGTTCGGCTTTGCCTGCGACGAGACCCCCGACCTCATGCCGGCGACGATCGACTACAGCCACAAGATCCTCGAACGGCTGGCGGCGGATCGCAAGAGCGGCGCGGCGCCTTTCCTTGAACCCGATGCCAAGAGCCAGGTCACACTGCGCTATGAAAACGGCACGCCGGTGGCCTGCACTGCGGTGGTTGTCTCCACCCAGCACGCCAAGGGCTATCACGAGGGAGCCAAGGAAGCCGAGCTCAAGGCCTATGTAAAAGGCGTCGTCACCGAGCTGCTGCCCGAAGGTTGGATCGATGATGATACACAATGGCATATCAACCCCACGGGGGCGTTCGAGATCGGGGGCCCCGATGGCGACGCAGGGCTGACGGGGCGCAAGATCATCGTCGATACCTATGGCGGCGCCGCGCCGCATGGTGGCGGCGCGTTCAGCGGCAAGGACCCGACCAAGGTCGATCGCTCGGCCGCTTATATCACCCGCTACCTCGCCAAGAACATCGTCGCGGCAGGCCTCGCCCGGCGCTGCACCATCCAGCTGGCCTATGCGATCGGCGTGTCGCAGCCGCTGTCGCTCTATGTCGACACGCACGGCACCAGCGCCGCGGGAGTGACCGACGAAGCGCTCGAGGATGCCATCCGCGGGATCGAAAAGCTCGGCGGACTGACCCCGCGCGGGATCCGCACGCATCTCGGCCTCAACCAGCCGATCTACCGCAAGAGCGCCGCTTATGGCCATTTCGGGCGCCAGGCCGAAGGCGCGTTCTTCCCGTGGGAACGGACCGATCTGGTCGAAGATCTCAAGGCGGCGCTCGCCTGACCCGGTCGGGCGAGCAGGATCGCCTACCCGCTCTGCCATTACGGATTTCGAACGCGGCCGGTGCGCTAGCCGTGTTCGCCCTTGCGCGGGCTGGGGTGGTCGAGCGCGAGTTCGGCTTGGGAGAAGGTGAACGGGCTGCGCACCCCTGCAATGCCGTCGAGTTCTATCCGCATGCCGCGGGCGCGCACTTGCGGATCGGCGAACACCGCGTCGATCGGATTGATCGGCCCGGCGGGAATTCCCGCTTCGCCGCATGCGCCGAGCAATTCCGTGAGTTCCCACTTGCGCGTCTCGTCGGCGATCATTGCGTCGAGTTCGGCGCGGTTGGCGAGGCGGCTTTCATTGGTGGCGAAGCGCGCGTCGCCCAGCAGGTCGTCGCGCCCCAATAGCGCCAGCAGCCGCCGGAACAGCCCGTCATTGGCGGGCGCCAGCACCACTTCGCCATCGGCCACGGGGAAGACGCCATAGGCGCTCACCTGCGCATGCTCATTGCCCATCCGTGGCGGGTTCTCGCCAGTAGTGAAGAAATGCGTCGCCTGGCTGGCGAGCAGGCCGACCGAACAATCGAGCAGCGCCATATCGACATGCTGGCCGCGCCCGGTGCGTTCGCGCATCGCCAGCGCGGCCTGGATGCCGATGACGGCATAGAGCCCGCAGGTCAGGTCCGAGATCGAAATACCCATCTTCATCGGCTGGCCCGCAGGTTCGCCGGTCAGCGCCATGAAGCCGCTCATCGCCTGGACGACGAAATCGTACCCCGCCTCATGCGCGCGCGGCCCCGTCTGGCCGAAACCGGTGATCGAGCAATAAACGAGGCGCTGGTTGGCCGCCGCAAGGCTGGCGTAATCGAGCCCGAATTTGGCCAGCGTCCCGGTCTTGAAATTTTCGAGCACCACATCGGCCGAAGCGGCGAGATCGCGCACTCGCGCAAGATCCTGCTCGTCCCTGAAATCGGCGACGATCGAGCGCTTCCCGCGATTGGTGGCATGGTAATAGGCGGCTTCACGCTCGCCATTCTCGCGTTCGATCCATGGCGGCCCCCATAGCCGCGTCCCGTCCCCCTCGGGGCTTTCGACCTTGATTACATCCGCGCCGAGATCGGCGAGAATCTGTCCGGCCCACGGCCCTGCCAGGACGCGCGCGAGTTCGAGGACCTTCAGTCCGGCGAGAGGAGCCTGCGGGTTGCGCGGTTGATCGAGCCACATGGCCCGCGGCTTGCGCAGCCCTGACCCCGCGGTCAAGTCACTGCGTGTCCATCGCCGCCATCAGCCCGCTTACCGCGTCGATAAACTCCTCGCGAAAATCCTGCACCACCTGCCGGCTCGAACGCACCTGCTCGACCAACCCGACCCCCTGGCCGACGAAATAGCTGACCAGTTCACGCGCGCCTGCATTGCCCGCGGCTGCCTCGCGCTCGATCCGCGCGAAGGCGGGTTCGGAGACCATGCCCATCAGCGGCATCGGCAAGGTGCCCGGCCCTTCGGGGGCATCCCAGGCGGCGTGCCACGGCGTCCCGAGCTGGCGCGCAGGCTTGCCGGTGCGGCTGCGCGAACGCACCGTATCGCGGCTGCGCGCGGCGACCATCTTCTCGCGGAACGCGTCGCTGGTTTCGGCTTCGGGCGTGGCGAGCCAGATCGATCCGGTCCAGGCGCCTTGCGCGCCTGCCGCCATCATCCCCGCCATCTGTCCGCCGGTCATGATCCCGCCCGCGGCCAGCACCGGAATATCGTGGCCCGCGCGCGCCAGTTCGCGGACGACCTCTGGGATCAGCACCAATGTCGAGACTTCGCCGCAGTGCCCACCCGCTTCGGTGCCCTGCGCCACGATGATGTCGACTCCGGCCTCGGCCTGGCGGATCGCGTGTTCCTTGGCGCCGACCAGCGCCGATACGGGCACGCCGCGCTGCTTGCCTTCCTCGATCATCGCGGGCGGGGCGATGCCCAGCGCATTGGCGATCAGCCTGATCGGATGGCGGAAGGCGACTTCCATCAGCGCGAGCCCGTTTTCGGGCGTGATGCCCATTCGTTCGCGCAGGATCGGCAGGTCCGCTTCGGGGGCGATGCCATATTCGCCCAGCACCGAATTGACGAAGCCCTGGTAGGACGGGTCGATCATCGCGGCCCGGCTCTTGTTGTCGGCCAGTTCGCGGACACGCGGGTCGACGACTTCGGGGACGAGGACGTCAACGCCGTAGGGGGCGCCATCGACATGCGCATCGATCCAGGCGAGTTCTTCCTCGAGCTGGTCGGGGCTGAACCGCGTCGCACCGAGTACGCCGAAGCCCCCCGCCTTGCTGACTGCGGCAACGACATCGCGGCAGTGACTGAAGGCGAATAGCGGGAACTCGGCCCCCGTCATTTCGCATACGCGGTTCATCGGCATTGGTGTCTCCTCTCGCAGGCCACCCTATCCGCAAGCCGCGCCGGCGCAAGCGCGCGTTACTGGCGCTCCATGATTGCCGGCGCAGCGCCCGGCGTGGGCTTCCAGCGGGTGGCGGGCGGGAAGACCTCGCCCACGCTGCCGTGCTGCCAGCCGCCGTAGACCGGGTTCGGCATCAGGAACCAGCCATTGCCCCACAGCTGCGCATATTCACCGCGGGCGACCATCGCGCGGCGCGCGGCAATCGCGCTTTCGTCGGCATTGAAGACGTCGGCGAAGTCGCCGAGATTGTCGCCCGCCATGGCGATCACGCAATAGGTTTCGGCGATCATCGCGCGGCGGCCATCCTTCCGGCTGCCCATATCGTCGTCGCCGCGCAGATAGAGCGTTTCGAGATGGACCGCGGGCCCGGCGCCCGCCGCCTCGAGCGCGGCCACCGTTCCGGCCGCGGTGTCCGAATTGCGGTTGGTGTTGAAGATCACCGTGATGCCCGCCTCGCGCAGCCGCCTGAGACCGGTGACCGCACCCGGGACGGGTGGGGCGATACCTGCGCCCTCGTCCGCCCATTGTTTCCATTCGTCCGGGTCGAAACCCTTGCCCGTCAGCGCCTGCCAATATTCATAGCCGGTGTTGAGCAGTACGGTCTCGTCGACATCGAACACCGCGGCAAAGGGCTTCGCCGTCCCGTCTTCGGCCACACATGACGGCGTGCCGATCCCGCCTGCCGCATCGGGCAGGCCTAGCGGCACCGAACGCGGCGCGCTGCGCTGGCGCGACACCGCGATGGTGTAATCGGCCAGCTGGCGCCATGTCTGGATCGATGCCCCCGCAGCTTCGCCCGAACCATAGAGCCAGCGCATCGTATCGGGGGCGGGCTGGTCCTCGCCCGTGACTGCAGCGGGAGCAGCGGCGATCGGGGCCGCCTCCACGGTTGCACAACCGGCAAGCGCAATGGTGCTGGCGGCAAGCAGGAAAAAGCGGGTCATCGGCGGGTCTCCATATCGGCGGGAAGGGGGCAGGCGGGCGTTTCGACCAGCCAGAGCAGCGAATGGATTCGGCAGCGTCCGGTTTGGTCGCGCCTTACCTGGAACGAGTTGATGCCGCGAGTCGCCCCCGTGGTGCCGTCCGCTTCGGTCCATGCGCCATCATAGGATGACCATGCATGGCCGATGTCGCCATAAACCTCCACGCGGTTGACCAGCGCGGTCTCGCCAAAGCCGTTATCGGTGAGAAAGGCGCGCTTGCCGGCGATATATTCGTCGATCGTACAGCTTTCGCTGCCGGTTGGGCGCAGCGCGGTCATCCGCGCTTCGGGCCAGTACAGTGCGCGCATCGCCGCCCAGTCACGTTCCGCACCAGCGGGACCGGAGATGACTGCATAAGCATCGGTGACCAGCTGCTCGATCGCGGCGGCGGTGTCAGACATGGCATTCTCCTCGCGTCCTGCCTAATCCGCCGAAGAGGGGCTGTCACCTCGCTGCGTGCGCCGCGATCGGCAGTGCGATTGTGCGGCGCAATATGAAAAATGTGAAGCACGCGCACTTCCGAGCGACGGTAAATCAAGGGTTTACGATATCTGGAACCTCATATGTTGCGGTTCATGCAACAAAACTTGTTCTTTTCGCACTTGCACAATATCCGGATGCCGCGCATATCTCCTCGTGCCTTTTAGGCATCCTCTCCCAAGACTTCCAAGCCCGGTTGGTTCGCCAGCCGGGCTTTTTTCTGTCTGCGGCAGACCCGCTGCCCGCGCTCGTGCATTGCATCGGCGGCAACCGGTCCCCAAGTGGGGCCTCACCAGACCACAGGTAAGCGGAGCCCCACCCAGATGCCCGACGCGGACGCTTCAACAGCAGCAGAAGAAACCACCGTCAGACTGCAGGTTGCAGCGGCGCGCCAGGACGAAAGCGGGCAAGGCATCGCGCGCATGCCGCGCTCGGCCTTCCAGACGCTTGGCATTACCGAAGGCGATGTGGTCGAGATAACCGGCAAGCGTGCCACCGCGGCGATTGCCATGGCCGCCTATGACGAGGACCAGAGCCTCGACGTGGTGCGGCTCGACGGGCTGCAGCGCGGCAATGCCGAGGTCGGTTCGGGCGAACATGTAAAGATCGCAGTAGGCCAATCGCGCCCCGCGACGCGCGTCGTCTTCGCCCCCGCGCAGCGCGAAATGCGCCTGCAGGGCCCGGCGCAGGCGCTCAAGCGCAATTTCTTCCGCAAGCCGCTGGTCGCGGGCGATCTGGTCGCCACCACCGGGCAGCAGCCGGTGCAGAACATGCCGCCCGAAGTGCGCCGCATGTTCAATGCCCCCGCTTATGCGCTGACCCAGATCCGCCTCAGCGTCGTATCGACCACGCCCAAGGGCATCGTCCATATCGACGAGGATACCGAGGTCGAACTGCGCGCCGAATTCGAAGCCCCGCGCGATGCCCGCGCGGTGGTGAATTACGACGATGTCGGCGGGATGGAGGATACCATCCAGCAACTGCGCGAGATGGTCGAACTGCCGCTGCGCTATCCCGAACTGTTCACCCGGCTGGGTGTCGACCCGCCCAAGGGCGTGTTGCTGCATGGCCCGCCGGGGACCGGCAAGACCCGCCTGGCGCAAGCGGTCGCCAATGAAAGCGACGCCAATTTCTTCACCATCAACGGTCCCGAAATCATGGGCTCGGGCTATGGCGAGAGCGAGAAGGCGCTGCGCGAGGTGTTCGAACAGGCGGGTAAGTCCGCCCCTGCGATCGTCTTCATCGACGAAATCGATTCGATCGCCCCCAAGCGCGACCGCGTGCCCGGCGAAGCCGAAAAGCGCCTCGTGGCGCAGCTGCTGACGCTGATGGACGGGCTCGAAGCGCGCTCGAACTTGGTGGTGATCGCAGCGACCAATCGCCCCGACGCGATCGACGAGGCATTGCGCCGCCCCGGCCGTTTCGACCGCGAAATCGTGATCGGCGTGCCCGACGAACAGGGCCGCCGCGAAATTCTCGGCATCCATACCCGCGGCATGCCGCTGGGCGACAAGGTCGATCTCGATGAACTGGCCAAGGCGACCTACGGTTTCGTCGGCGCCGACATCGCGGCGCTGGCGCGCGAAGCGGCGATCGACGCGGTGCGGCGGATCATGCCCAAGATCGATCTCGACGAGCGGACCATTCCGCCCGAAGTGCTCGACGAGCTTTACGTCGGGCGCGAGGACTTCCTTTCCGCGCTCAAGCGGATCCAGCCGTCCGCCATGCGCGAAGTCATGGTCCAGATGCCCAAGGTCGGCTGGTCCGACATCGGCGGCGTCGGCGATGCCATCGGCAAGCTCAAGGAAGGCATCGAACTGCCGATGAAGAATCCCGAGGCGTTCCATCGTCTCGGCATCCGCCCGGCCAAGGGCTTCCTGCTCTATGGCCCCCCGGGCACCGGCAAGACGCTGCTCGCCAAGGCGGTGGCGCGCGAGGCCAAAGCCAATTTCATCTCGATGAAGAGTTCGGACCTGCTGTCCAAATGGTATGGCGAAAGCGAGCAGCAGATCGCGCGCATGTTCAAGCGCGCGCGCGCGGTGGCACCCTGCGTCCTGTTCATCGACGAAATCGACAGCCTCGTTCCCGCACGCGGGTCGGGGCAGGGCGAACCGCAGGTTACCGGACGCGTGGTCAATACGATCCTCGCCGAAATGGACGGGCTGGAGGAATTGCAGTCGGTCGTGGTGATCGGCGCTACCAACCGCCCCACTTTGGTCGATCCCGCACTGCTTCGTCCGGGTCGCTTCGACGAACTGGTCTATGTCGGTACGCCCGACCGGCCGGGCCGCGAACAGATCCTCGGCATCCATACGCAGGACATGCCGCTGGCCGACGATGTCGATCTGGGTGATGTGGCGGGCAAGACCGCGCGCTTCACCGGCGCCGATCTCGAGGATGTCGTTCGCCGCGCGGGTCTCAACGCGCTCCACCGCGCGGGCGGCGATGTGCAGGAAGTGGCGGGAGTCGACTTCACCGAAGCGCTCAAGGATAGCCGCGCGACGGTCACTTCGAAGATGGAAGCCGAGTACAAGAAGATGCGCGGCGAACTGAAGAAGCGTGCGGCCGAAGTGCGCCCGATCGGCTTTCTCTACGACGGCATGGTCGAAAGCACCCGCGACGCGAAGCACGGGCCCGAAACCGAAGGCTAGCCGCCGTCTGCGGCGCGCGCGTTGGCGGCCTCCACCTCGAGCCGGTGGCGGATCAATGCCTCGGGCTGGTTGGTCTTCAGCCAGCCCAGCATGTGTTCGCGCACCGCGCAGCGCAGCGTCCACAGATCGCCGATCGTCTCCGCGCTCATCGACAGGCGCAGCTCGACGCTTTCGGGGTGCGCTTCGGTCATCAGCAATTGGAGGTTGCGCCCGTCCCACAACGGGTGGGCCTGGACGTAACGCTCGAATTCGGCGCGGATCGGCTCGATATCGGCGATCGGGTCGAGATTGAGCATGACCGGGCCGGTCAGCTTCTCGTCGACCCGCGACCAGTTCTCGAAACTCTCGTCGAGGAAGCGCATGGTCGGCACCACCAGCACCCGCTCGTCCCAGGTCCGCACGGTGACAAAGCTCATGCGGATTTCCTCCACCCGCCCCGCCTGATCATCGACCTTGACCAGATCACCGATCCGCAGCGGCTGGGTGGTCGCCATCTGCAGGCCCGCGATCAGCGATTTCAGCGCGGGCTGGGCGGCGGCACCGACCGCGAGCGCGGCAAGGCCCGCCGAAGCGAGCATGGTCGTCCCGACATCGCGCACGCCGGGGATGTTGAGCATGATCAGCGAGACGGTGATGATGATGATCCCCACCTTCACCGTGCGCGACAGGATCGCGATCCGGGTCAATCGTCCGCGTTGCGCCACCGGGTCGTCGGCTTCCCCGATCTGCGCTTCATACCCGCGTGCCAGGCCGCGCACGACCGCATAGGTGACCCAGCCGATCACTGCCGGGGTGAGGAATTTGGCGAACAGGTCCCAGCCGCGTCCGACCAGCGCATCGTTTTCCGCGGCGGCGGTAATCGCGAAGGCAATCGCGGCCCAGCGCAGAGGCCTGCGCACCGCTTCGACCACCACGTCGTCGAGCGTGCTTTCCGAAGCGCGCGCCAGGCGGCGCAGGATGGCGAAGATGATCCAATGCGCGATCAACGCGACCACGACCGCCCCGCCCAGCACGATAAGCGTGTGAATCAGGCCGTCGTAGGAAATGGGCCAATTGCGCGGATCGTAGCGTTCGAGCATCTGCGGCGGGAGTATGGGTGCAGGCGGGTTAACGCAAGCTAGTCGTCGGTGGGAAGCTCGATCGTGACCTGCAGACCGTCGTCTGCAAAGCTGCGGTCGAACGTGCCACCGAACTGGCGCGCCGCGCTGGTCATCAGCAGACTGCCGAAGCCCTTGCGTTCGGGCATCTCCGTCAGTTCAGCCCCGCTTTCGCGCCAGCTCAGGATGACAGTGCCATCCTGCTGGGTCCAGCTGACATGCACCGTGCCCTCGTTTTTCCACGCGCCATATTTGACTGCATTGGTGGTGAGTTCGTGCAGCACGAGGCCGAGCGGGGTGACCTGCTTGGCGGGCAGCAGGATTTCGGGCCCGTCGATCTGTGCCGGATGCTTGCTCGACCGATAGGGCGCGAGCGAGGTCTCGACCAGCGCGCGGAGCGAGGCGACGGGACGCTCAAGCTCGCCCTGGCTCACCTCATGCGCGGTCAGCAGGGCGCGGATGCGCTGCGCGATGCTGTCGGTCACTTCCTTGGCTTCGGGCTTGTCGCGTGCGCTCATCTGCACGATCGCGAGGATCACCGCGAAGAGGTTCTTCACCCGGTGATTGAGTTCGCGCGCCAGCAGGTCGGCGCGGTCGCGCGCTTCGCTGACGATGGCCGCCTGCGCCGCCTCGGCCTCGGCGCGTGCCGCACGCCCGACGAGCCGCGTCCCGGCGAACATGGCGAGCACCAGCAAGACCAGCAGAGCGCCGAGCAGCGGCAACACGCGGGCTTCGGACCGTGCGGCCTCGGCGCTGTGATCGGCGAGAATCTCGTTCTCGATGTCCTCCATCTCGGCAATCGCGCGGACGAGCCGTTCCATCGATTCAATGCCTTCGTCGGTCAGCACTGCACGGCGCGCATCGAGCAGCCGACCGTCTTCGAGCAGTTCAACACTCTCGGCCATCTCGTCGAACTTGGCGCGGGCAAGCGCGTCGATCTGGTCGATCAGCTCGATCTGGCGCGCAGTCGCTTCCTCGCCGATCAGCGTGCGAATGCGGTCGAGCGCCGGATCGATCTGTTCCCTGCCAGCCTGGTAGGGGGCGAGATAGCGGCGATCGAGCGTGATCAGGTAACCGCGCTGGCCGGTCTCGCCGCTCAGCACCGAGCGGTTCACCTGGCGCAGTTCCTCGAGCACCTCGACGGTGCGGCGGACCTGTTCGCGCTGGGCGCGTTCGGACTCGACCGTCTGGTAGACCAGGAACAGGGTCGCGAACATTGCCGCGGCAATGACGCCGAGCAGCGCGACATTCATCCAGCGCGGATCGCGCGTGCGCGCGACGAATTCCTCGATCTCGGTCAGTGTGCCGCTCCCCAACTGGTGCCGGTGCCGATATCGACACCCAGCGGCACATCGAGCGACACCGCAGGTTCGGCGGCGCCCGCCATGACCCGCTCGATAACCGCAGAGGCGGCGGCGACATCGGCTTCGGGCAATTCGAACACCAGTTCGTCATGCACCTGCAGCAGCATGCGGACATGGCCCAGCCCGGCTTCCTGCAGGGCGGGCATCATGCGGACCATCGCGCGCTTGATGATGTCGGCGCTGGTCCCCTGGATCGGCGCATTGATCGCCGCGCGCTCGCTGCCCTGCCGTTCGGCCTGGTTCTTCGAACCGATCCGCGGGAACCAGGTCTTGCGCCCGAAGAGCGTTTCCGAATAGCCGCGTTCGCGGACTTCCTCGAGCGTACGGACGATATATTTCTGGATGCCGGGAAAGCGCTGGAAATAGGTGTCGATCATCGCCTGCGCCTCATCCGCCTCGACCCCAAGCCGTCCGCCCAGGCCCCAGCGCGAGATGCCGTAGAGGATGGCGAAATTGATCGTCTTGGCGCGTCCGCGGGTGTCACGATTGACCTCGCCGAACATCTCGATTGCGGTGCGCGCGTGGATGTCCTCGCCCTGCGCGAAGGCTTCCTTCAAACTCGGCACGTCGGCCATATGCGCCGCCAGCCGCAGCTCGATCTGGCTGTAATCGGCGGCGAGCAGGACATGGCCCTCCTCGGCCACGAAGGCCTCGCGGATCTGGCGGCCAATCTCGGTGCGGATCGGGATGTTCTGCAGGTTGGGATCGGTCGAGCTCAGCCGCCCGGTCTGCGCGCCGACCAGGCTGTAGCTGGTATGCACGCGGCCCGTCTGCGGGTTGATCGCTTCCTGCAGCGCATCGGTATAAGTGCTCTTGAGCTTGGCGAGCTGGCGCCATTCGAGTATTTTGGCCGCAATCGGCGCGCCTTCGCCCGACAGGCGTTCGAGCACGCTCTGGTCGGTCGAATACTGTCCGCTCTTGCCCTTCTTGCCGCCCTTGTAGCCGAGCGTGACGAACAGCACTTCGCCCAATTGCTTGGGGCTGCCGACGGTGAATTCGGTCCCCGCAATCGCGTGGATTTCCTTCTCCAGCCGGGCGGTTTCGCCGGCGAATTCCTCGGACAATCTGGCCAGCCGCGCGCGGTCGACCTTGATCCCGTGCCGTTCCATCTGCGCCACCACCGGGACCAGCGGGCGGTCGACCCGCTCGTAGATCTTCGTCCCGCCTTCGGTCGCGAGCCGTGGTTTCAGCTGCTGGTAGAGCCGCCAGGTGACATCGGCATCCTCGGCGGCATATTCGGTGGCCTTGTCGAGCGGCACTTCGCCAAAGGGGATCGCCTTGCGCCCGGTGCCGCACAATTCCTTGAAGGTGAGGCAGGTATGGCCGAGATGGCGTTCGGCCAGTTCGTCCATCCCGTGACCGCCGCCGATCCCGTCGAGCTGGCGCCCGGCATCGAGATCGAAGCTGATGATCATCGTATCGTCGACCGGCGATACCGCCACGCCGTTGCGCGCGAGTACGTTGAGATCGTATTTGCCGTTGTGGAACACCTTGAGCACGGCATCATTTGCCAGCAGCGGTGCGAGCGCCTTCAGCGCGGCAGCCTTGTCGATCTGCACCGGCTTCTCGGCAAACATGTCGCTGCCGCCATGACCGAGCGGGATATAGCAGGCATCATTGGCGCCCAGCGCCAGGCTGATGCCGACCAAATCGCACTGCATGCAATCGAGCGAGCTGGTTTCGGTATCGACCGCGACCAGCCGTGCGGCCTGCGCGCGTTCGGCCCACGCCTCGAGCCGGTCGAGCGTCTGGACGCATTCATAGGTGCTGCGATCGACCGCGGGAAAATCGGGCAGCGGCTGGCGATTGCCCGCCGCATTGGCGGGCGCACCGGCCGTGTCGCGCTTCGCCGGGTCGAGATCGGTGGTGCGCGAGGGGCTGCCATTGCCTGCCTCGAGCCGTTTGAGCAGGCTGGAGAAGCCATGCTTGCCGAGGAAGGCGGCGAGCGGTTCGCTGGGGACCTGGTCGAGCTTCATGTCGTCGAGCGACACGGGCAGGCCGCAATCCTCGCGCAGCGTCACCAGCACGCGGCTGAGCTCGGCATCGGCGCGATATTCGAGCAGGCGTTCCTTGAGCTTGCTTTTCTTCATGCCCTCTGCCGCATCGAGCGCGGCGGTCAGTCCGCCATGTTCGGCGATCAGGCGGCTGGCTGTCTTGGGCCCGACGCCGAAGATGCCGGGGATGTTGTCGACCGAATCGCCCATCAGCGCGAGGACATCGCCGACCTTTTCGGGCGGGACGCCGAATTTCTCCTCGACCTCCTCGATATAGATGCGCGCGTTCTTCATCGTGTCGAGCATGTCGATCCGCGCGCCGTCCTGCTCGCCGACAAGCTGCATAAGATCCTTGTCGGAGGAGACGATCGTGACGTTCCACCCCTGCCGCTGCGCTTCGCGTGCGTAGGATGCGATCATGTCGTCCGCCTCGACATCGGGTTCCTCGATGCACGGCAGGCTGAAGGCGCGGGTGGCGTCGCGGATCAGCGGGAACTGGGGCACCAGATCCTCCGGCGGCGGGGGCCGGTTGGCCTTGTACTTGTCGTAGATCTCGTTGCGGAAGCTGCGGCTCGACTTGTCGAGAATCACTGCCAGATGCGTCGGCCCATCGGCCTTGTGCAGATCGTCGGCCAGCTTCCACAGCATGGTGGTATAGCCATAGACCGCGCCCACCGGTGTCCCTTCGGGGTCGGTCAGCGGGGGGAGGCGATGATAGGCACGGAAGATATAGGCCGAGCCATCGACGAGGTAGAGATGCGGTGTTTCAGCCATGGCCAAGCGGCTTAGCAACGGCTTGGCACAATGGGGAGCGCGATTTTCGCCCATCCCCACAAGTCGCGGAATTCTGTCGATTTTGGCCAAAATGAGACCACAATGTGGCAAGATTGCGGTGAATCCGCTTGCCGTGCCCCATTTCTGCCATTATTCAGACGCTGTGAGGCCCCAACGGGGTTTCGCGCGGGAGGGGCCACTGGCCTTGCACCGCACCCAACACTCGCTGTTCAAGGATTTAGAACTATGCGCAAGATCGCTCTTTTCGCTGCTGCTTCGGCCGCTGCCCTGACCCTCGCCGCTTGCTCGGAAGCTACCGAAGACAGCGCCGAAGCAACCGCCGATTCGATGGCTGCCGACGCTGAAACCAACATGGAAGCCACTGGTGAAGCCATGGAAGCCGGCGCTGACGAAATCGCTGCTGACGCCGATGCGGCTGTTGCTGAAGTCGAAGCTGCTGTCGAAGGCGACGAGACTGCCGCTGAAGCCGAAGCCGACTAAGTCGATTTCGCTTCGCGAACGGTTTCACGTTCACGAACAGAAAGGGCGGTGCCTCACGGCACCGCCCTTTTTGTTTGTTACAATGGTAGGGGGTCAATCCCCGCCGTAGTCCGCCGTGGCCCAGTTGCGGCCGTCCTGCGCTTCGCGGCCAAAGCCGTCATACAGCGCCTGGGTAATGGTCGAGATCCGCGAATCGCGATTGTAGCGCGCCTCGAGCTTGCGTGTGCGGCTGCCGTTTTCCACCGCCATCGACGGGCTTTGCCCGGTGACATAGATCGCAGCGGCAATTGCGCGCCCATCGGGCGTATGGAAAATACCGATATCGCTCGCGGTCCGCGCAAGCGTCCCGGTCTTGTGCGCCAGATTGGCGCTGAGCGGCAGCGCCGAGCGCATGCGCTTCTTGCCAGTCGTGGTTTCTTCCATCGCATCGAGCAGGACGCGGCGCGAATAATCGCTCAGCCATTTGCCCTGGTAAATCCCGGCGAGCAGCTGGCCCATGGCGCGCGGGGTCGCACTATCCTTGGTATCGACGCTCCAGGCGGGGTCGATGCGGCCATCTTCGCGGATAAGCGTGGCGATATCGCGGGTCAGCTGGAACCCTTCGATCCCGGCATCTTCCATCCACTTGTTGACCGCGCGCGGGCCGCCGACTGCGGCAAGCAGCGCGTCGGTGCAATCGTTGCAGCTCTTGCTGATCATCAGGCTGAGATGACGGTAGGCGGGCATATAGGCTCCGCCAGGACGCGGCAGGCGAAACTCGCTCGTCAGGCTCCACTTGCCCGCATCGACACCGGCCAGATAGGTCGCGGCAATTGCGACCTTGCTGGTGCTGGCCATCGGGAAACGCTGGTCGGCCAACACGCCGACCTCGCGCCCGGTCGACAGATCGATCGCATAGACGCCAATCCGCCCGTTCGAC
Source organism: Qipengyuania sp. HL-TH1 (assembly GCF_036365825.1). NCBI lineage: Bacteria > Pseudomonadati > Pseudomonadota > Alphaproteobacteria > Sphingomonadales > Erythrobacteraceae > Qipengyuania > Qipengyuania profunda. Next base: position 2,496,351 of record NZ_CP142675.1, on the reverse strand, counting down.
CCTTCCGCTAATTGCGCGATCTGGCGCTCGAGCGGGGTCGCATACAGCGCGTCATAGCTTGGCGGGGTCCGAACCTCGGTCCCCAGAACAGTGTCGAACTGGGATTCGAAGCCATTGCCCTGCGCCAGCGCGGGCGTGCCGCATGCCATCGCCGCAATCGCCAGCAGTCGTCCGAAAAGTCTGTTACCCATACTGACCCTGTATACCTTTCAAGGTTAGGCGAAGCTTAATGCTGATCGATTGGGGCCAGACAAGGGCGCCGCGATGAAAAGTGTTGCGCGCGCGACAGGTTCGATGATCGCCGCGTTACTTTGATGCGGGGAGCATCGGTCAAGCGTTTGCAATCACCTGTTCGATCCGCTCGGTCGGTTCGCCCGACATGGTCTTGTCGATCTCGCCGACCAGCCGCTTTTCCAGTTCGGAATGATAGTGGCGGCGCATTTCGCCCAAAGTCTTGGGATCCGCGATCACCAGTACATTGTCGATCTCTCCTGCGACTGCCTTGGCGTTGAGCCATTCACTGGCGGCGGCGCCATGCGCGAGCTCGTTGAGATCGGTGCGCCCATGCTGCTGGCCACCCGCGTCCTGATGCTTCACCCCGGCGCTGAAATTGGTCGCCGACAGATCGGGTTTTTCGGCTGCCCCAAGCTTGGGTTCGAGCGGCTGGCCGCTGTTGCGCATCACGATGAAGTTCTCGCCGTCGACGATGGCGACATGGGCATTGGTGGGAAGGCGCATGGATTCTCCTCTGGATTGTTGCTTGCCCTGACAACGTTCGAGATCGCGATGAGGTCCGGGCTTGAGCAACGGCCCGTTTCAATGCACAACTCATTCCATGGGAGAGACGGAAAGCGCGGGCGCGCTGGAGCAGGGACTGGCGCAGGCGCTCGCACGCGCCGGTATGGCCGCACCCGAGGGGATCACGCGGCTGACTGGCGGGGCCACCATGGAAAGCTGGCGCTTTGCGAGCGGCGACGGGGATTATGTCCTGCGCCGCGCGCCCAGCCTGTCGTTCATGGAAGACCGGCCCTTCGGACACGATACCGAGGCCGCGATCATCCGCGCCGCGCATGGCGCAGGCGTCACTGCCCCCGAAGTGCTGGTCGAATTGCAGCCCGGTGACGGCATCGGCAGCGGTTTCGTGATGCGCGCCTTGCCCGGGACGCCCGATCCGCGCGCGATCCTGGCGATGGACGAGCCCGCGCAATTGCTCCGTCAGGTGGCGCGCGACCTGGCAAAAATCCATTCGCTGCCGCGCGCCGCGCTGCCCGGAGATGTGCCCGAAATGGATTATGCCGAGGCAGTCGACGGCCTCGCCGCGCAATTCGACGAGGCCGGCGCCGATCGCCCGATCATCGCGCTCGGCCTGCGCTGGCTGCGCGACAACCTGCCCGAGCGTGTCGAACCGGTGCTCAACCATGGCGACTACCGGCTGGGAAATCTGCTCGCTGCGGATTCGCAGCTGACCGGCGTGCTCGACTGGGAGCTGGCGCATTTCGGCGACCGGCACGAGGACCTCGCCTTCGGCTGCATGGCGGTGTGGCGCTTTGCCCGCGTCGACCGGCCCGCGCTCGGACTGGGATCGCTGCAGGACTATGTCGATGCCTATCAGGCCGAAAGCGGCGCGCAGGTGGATGCCGGGCGGTTCCGCTTCTGGCTGGTCTATCGCACGGTGTGGTGGGCGCTCGGCTGCCTGCGCATGGCGAGCTTCTGGCGCAGCGGCGATGATCGCATGCTCGAACGGGTGGTAATCTCGCGGCGGACGAGCGAGCAGGAGCTCGATCTGCTCCTGCTGCTCGAAGAGGATGCCCCGGCCGCCGAACAGGCTCGGCCCGTGCCTCCTGCCGACGATCCGCTCGAACCCGAAGGCGAGGCGAGCGTCGGCGAAATCGCCACTGCCATCGCCGAATGGCTCGGCACGGTGAAGGACCGGATGGAGGGGCACGACCGCTTCCAGCTGGCAGTCGCGCGCAATGCGCTGGGCATGATTGCGCGCAATGACGCGGCCGCTACGCAGAGCGAAGATGCCATGCTTGCGCAGGATCTGCTCGACGGCAAGGCAACGCTGGCAACCCCCGGCCTGCTGGCGATGCTGCGGCGCGCCGCGCTCGACAAGCTGGCCGCCGACGTGCCCAAATACCCGATGCTCGCGCTCGCGCAGGCCAAATGGACAGGAGAGGATTGATGGACTTCGCGATACCGCAGGACCTGGAGGACTATTACGCCGAGCTGGAAGGCTTCATCGACAGCACAATCGCGCCGCTGGTGGCGCGCGACGACAACATCCGCTTTTTCGATCACCGCCGCGAGGATGCGCGCACCGACTGGGATCGCGGCGGCCTGCCGAGCCACGATTGGGAAAACCTGCTGCGCGAATGCCGCAAGGCCGCCGACGAGGCAGGCCACTGGCGCTTCTCCGCGCCGAAGAAATACGGGGGCAAGGATGGCTCGAACCTGTGGATGGCAGTGATCCGCGACCGCTTCGCGCAGCGCGGGCTGGGGCTGCACAACGATCTGCAGAACGAGCACTCGATCGTCGGCAATTTCCCCTTCGTCGCGATGTTCGAGACCTTCGGCACCGAGGCCCAGAAGGAGGAATTCATTACCGGCGGCTTCGAAGGCACGCGCAGGGTCGCCTTCGGCCTGACCGAGCCCGACCACGGTTCCGACGCCACCTGGATGGAAACCAGGGCGGTGCGCGAGACGCGTGAAGGGGTTTCCGGCTGGCGCATCGATGGCGAGAAGATGTGGATCACCGGCATGCATGTCGCCACGCATTGCGCGATGTTCGCGCGCACCGGCGGCGAGAATGGCGATGCCAGCGGGATCACCTGCTTCCTCGTCCCCAATCCCACGCCGGGCCTCGAGATCGAGGAATGGATGTGGACCTTCAACATGCCCACCGATCACCCGCGCCTGTCGGTCAACAATGTCTGGGTGCCCGACGAGGCGATCCTCGGGGTCGAGGGACGCGGGCTCGCGCTGGCGCAGAGCTTCGTCCACCAGAACCGCATCCGGCAGGCCGCATCGAGCCTTGGCGCGGCGCAATATTGCGTGGAAGAAAGCGTCAAATACGCGCGGACCCGCAAGCCGTTCGGCGAGGAGCTGGCGCGCAACCAGGCGATCCAGTTCCCCCTGGTCGAGCTCGCGACGCAATGCGAAATGCTGCGGCTGCTGATCTACAAGACCGCCTGGGACATGGACAACATGCCGCATGAAGAGATCGAGAAGACGATCTCGGACAAGGTCTCAATGTGCAATTACTGGGCGAACCGGTTGGTGTGCGAGGCTGCCGACCGGGCGATGCAGGTGCATGGCGGGATCGGCTATTCGCGGCACAAGCCGTTCGAGCATATCTATCGCCACCACCGCCGCTACCGTATCACCGAAGGGGCGGAGGAAATCCAGATGCGCAAGGTCGGGGCCTATCTGTTCGGCTATCTCGGTCCGCGCCGCGGGAAGTTCTCCGCAGCCTGACCGGGCGCGCGGGCGGTTCCCGAAATTGGCGCTTGACCGGCTGCGGATCGCAGGGCCTTTTGGGACAGCAAATTTAGGGATCGACATTATGAAAATCACGCTTCGGGCGCTGGCGACCGGCCTGCTGCTGTCCACCTCGGCTGCGGCCCTTGCCCAGCCTGCGCCGATCGTGCTGCCCGGCGCGCCGGGCACGGCTTCACGGGTGATCGACGAGGATGAGGCGATCCGCCTGTCCGACACGCGGTTCTCGCCTGCCGACGTCAAGTTCATGCAGGACATGATCGTCCATCACCAGCAGGCGGTCGATCTGGCCGCGCTGGTCGAGGGCCGCAGCAACTACGCCGATCTGGCCAAGATCGCCGGCCGCATCGACGCGAGCCAGGCGGACGAGATCACCTTCATGCGCGACTGGCTGGCCGAACGTAGGCAGCCCGCCGCGGCAATGCAGCACGCGGGAATGGACCATTCCGCGCATCACTTGATGATGGGCATGGCGACGCCCGAACAGATGGCGGAACTGGCAACGCTCGAAGGAACTGCGTTCGACCGCATGTTCCTGCAGCTGATGGTGCGCCATCACGAGGGCGCGATCGACATGGTCGAGGCGCTGCATCGCCAGCCCGGGACCGCCTACGACCCGGTGATGTTCGAATTCAGCAACGATGTGGTCAAGGAACAGAAAGCGGAGATCGACCGGATGAACGGCATCCTCGCGGCGCTGTCGAGCGATCCGCGCGCCAGCCTTGCAGCGGGTTTCCGCGATGCAGAGGAAGCGATCAGCAATCTGCGCCTCGTGACCGCACTGCCCAAGCCGACCGGCTTCTTCGATCCCGAGAACCCGGCCCAGCTCGCGCCGCTGATCGAGGAAGACGAGGAAACCGAAGACAAGGCAGAGCTGGTCGATGCGTCGCGCGCCGATATTCGCGACGAGGAAGACGAGGACGGCCAGCCCCGCTTTGGCGAGCGCGGCTCGCTGCTGAGCTTTGCCAATACCGACATGGCGTTCAGCCGCGACCTGCTGGTGGCGGGCAATTACCACGGGTTCAACACCTACCGGCTGGGCGCGGACGGCGCTCCGCAACTGGTCAGTTCGACCGTCTGCCCCGGCGGACAGGGCGATGTCTCGATCGTCGGTGACCTCTTGCTGATGAGCGTGCAGGACAGCCGGGCACGCAAGGATTGCGGGCTGCAGGGCATTGTCGACAATGTCAGTGACGAACGGTTTCGCGGCCTCAGGATCTTCGACATTTCGGACGCCACCCGCCCGCGCCAGGTCGGGCAGGTGCAGACCTGCCGCGGCAGCCATACGCATTCGGTCGTCAGCGCCGATGCGGACCGCGTGGTGGTCTATAATTCGGGCACCAGCTACGTTCGCGATGGCAAGGAACTGGCGGGCTGTTTCGAAAGCGGCGGCGACAGCACCGCGCTGTTCAGCATCGATGTGATCGCGATCCCCGTAAACGATCCGGGCGGGGCGCGGATCGTCGACAGCCCGCGCATCTTCGCGCAGGATGGGCAGATCGCGGGCCTGTGGCGCGGCGGCGACCATGGCGAGGGCACGCAGGACACCCGCGTCACCGATCAGTGCCACGACATCACCGTCTTCCCGTCGCTCAACCTTGCGGCGGGCGCCTGTTCGGGCAATGGCATCATCCTCGACATTGCCGACCCGCTCAAACCGCAGCGGATCGACGATGTGACCGACCAGGGCTTTGCCTATTGGCACTCGGCCACCTTCAACAATGACGGCACCAAAGTGCTGTTCACCGATGAATGGGGCGGCGGCGGGCGGCCGCGCTGCCAGGCGGGGGATCCGGTGACCTGGGGCGCCAATGCGATTTACGCGATCGAGGATGGCAAGCTCGACTTCCGCAGCCTCTACAAGCTGCCCGCACCGCAGACCGACAAGGAAAACTGCGTCGCGCACAATGGCTCGATCATCCCGGTGCCGGGACGCGATATCTTCGTCCAGGCGTGGTATCAGGGCGGCATTTCGGTGATCGACTTCACCGATGCGGAGAACCCGTTCGAGATCGCCTATTTCGACCGCGGGCCGGTCGATGCGGACCAGCTGGTGACCGGCGGTTACTGGTCGGCCTACTGGTACAATGGCCGCATTTACGCGACCGAGATTACCCGCGGGCTCGATGTCTTCGCGCTCGAGCCGAGCGAGTTCCTCGCCGCCGAGGAGATCGCCGCGGCGGAGGCGGCACGTTATGAAGGCGAGCTGTTCAATCCGCAGACGCAGACGCAGGTGACCTGGCCGGCAGAAGTCGCCGCGGCGGCGGAGGCCAGCCGCAAGGGCGGTTGAGATGGCTATCGATCAGCGAAGCGGAGACCGCTCCCGCAGCCGGACGATCGGGACGAGGCTTGTCATCGGGCTGCTCGCGCTGCTCGCCATCGCAGCGCTGATATCGCTGCTCGATACCAACCGCGGTTCGGTGCGCATGCTCGACATGCTGCGCGAGCCGTCGGTCTATCTGGCTGCCGCGCTGGCGGTGGTCGGCCTGATCCTGTCGCACAGGCGGGCAATGGTGCTGGGTCTCGCGGCGATCACCATCGGCATCAATATGTGGCGTTTGTGGCCCTATACTTTCCTCGCCACTGCGCAGGTTCCCCTGCCCGACGAGGTCGACGGGATGAGCTGCGCGCGGCTGCTGTCGTTCAATGTGCTGCAGGACAACGACCGCTATGATGAAACCGCGAAGCTGATCGAGCGGGTCGATCCCGATATCCTGTTGCTGATGGAAACCCACCAACCGTGGCTCGACGCGCTCGAGCCGCAATTGGCGCGCTATGGCTACCAGCTCGACCGGGCGCTCGATAACAAATACGGCATGGCCTTCGCCACCCGGCTGACGGTGGACCGCGCCGAAATGGTCGCCAACACCAGTTCCAATACCCCGACGCTCTATGCCACTCTGCGCATGGACGATGGCGCGCGGTTCGAACTGATCGGCCTGCATCCGCGCCCGCCGCTACCGGGGCAATCGACCCGGAGCCGCGATGCGAATATCGCGCAGGCGGGTGCGCGCACACCCGACGGCCTTTCGAACGTGCTCGCGATTGGCGATTTCAACGATGTCCCCTGGTCTAAAACCACGACCCGCTTTGCCCGCGAAGGCGGCTATCGCGATCCGCGCGCAGGCCGGGGCAGCTTCGCGACCTTCCCCGCCGACTATGCCTGGGTCGGCTGGCCGCTCGACCAGATCTTCGTCAAGGACGGGGTCAAGGTGGAAGAGCTCGAGATCGGCGACGATGTCGGGTCCGATCACCTCCCGCTGATCGCACGGGTCTGCGTCGATCCGATGTCCGCCGATGCCGATATCGAGGGATTGTTCGCGCCGGAAACCCCCGCCGCACAAGGGCTATAGGACGCACTTTCTCCAGCGCGCGGTGAGCCAATAAAAAGGCCCGGCAGGATCGCTCCTGCCGGGCCTCTACATGTGACCTGTCGGTCGGGGCGGGGCTTAGAAGCCCATGCCGCCCATACCGCCCATGCCGCCCATGTCGGGCATTGCCGGGGCAGCCGACTTGTCTTCGGGCTTCTCGGCGATCGCAGCCTCGGTCGTGATCAGCAGGCCGGCCACCGAAGCGGCGTCCTGCAGCGCGGTGCGCACGACCTTGGTCGGGTCGATGACGCCGGCCTTGACCAGGTCTTCGTAGGTGTCGGTCGCCGCATTGAAGCCAAGCGAGGTATCGTTGGCATCGGTCAGCTTGCCGGCAACCACAGCGCCATCATGGCCTGCGTTCGAGGCGATCTGGCGGACCGGAGCCTGCAGCGCACGACGGATGATGTCGATGCCGCGGGTCTGGTCGTCATTGATGCCTTCGAGGCCTTCGAGAGCCTTGGTCGCATAGAGCAGCGCGGTACCGCCGCCCGGGACGATGCCTTCTTCGACGGCTGCGCGGGTGGCGTGCAGCGCGTCGTCGACGCGGTCCTTGCGTTCCTTGACTTCGATCTCGGTAGCGCCGCCGACCTTGATCACGGCCACACCGCCGGCGAGCTTGGCGAGACGCTCCTGGAGCTTCTCGCGGTCGTAATCGCTGCTGGTGTTGTCGATCTGGGTGCGGATCTCGTTCACGCGCGCCTTGATGTCGCCTTCGTCACCGGCACCGTCGACAATCGTGGTGTTGTCCTTGTCGATGGTGACGCGCTTGGCTTCGCCGAGCATGCCGAGGGTAACGTTCTCGAGCTTGATGCCGAGGTCTTCCGAAATCATCTCGCCCTGCGTCAGGATCGCGATGTCCTGCAGCATCGCCTTGCGGCGATCGCCGAAGCCGGGAGCCTTGACCGCTGCAACCTTGAGGCCGCCGCGCAGCTTGTTGACCACGAGAGTGGCCAGCGCTTCGCCTTCGATGTCTTCCGCGATGATCAGCAGCGGGCGACCGCTCTGAACAGCCGCTTCGAGCACCGGCAGCATTGCCTGCAGGTTCGACAGCTTCTTTTCGTGGATCAGGATGTACGGATTTTCGAGTTCGACCGTCATCTTGTCCGGGTTGGTGATGAAGTAGGGCGACAGGTAGCCGCGGTCGAACTGCATGCCTTCGACGGTTTCGAGCTCGAATTCGAGACCCTTGCTCTCGTCGACGGTGATCACGCCTTCCTTGCCGACCTTTTCCATGGCTTCGGCGATCTTTTCGCCGACTTCACGGTCGCCATTGGCGGAGATCACGCCGACCTGGGCGATTTCTTCGCTGCCCGAGACGTCCTTCGAACGGTTCTTGAGGTCTTCGACGACCTTGATGACGGCGAGGTCGATGCCGCGCTTGAGGTCCATCGGGTTCATGCCCGCGGCGACCGATTTCATGCCTTCGGTCACGATCGACTGTGCCAGCACGGTAGCGGTGGTGGTGCCGTCACCGGCGGCGTCATTCGCCTTCGATGCGACTTCCTTGATCATCTGCGCGCCCATGTTCTCGAACTTGTCCTTAAGTTCGATTTCCTTGGCGACGGTGACGCCGTCCTTGGTGATGCGCGGGGCGCCGAAGCTCTTGTCGATCACGACATTGCGGCCCTTGGGGCCGAGCGTGACCTTAACGGCATTGGCGAGGGTATCGACGCCGCGCAGGATGCCTTCGCGCGCGTCGCGGCCGAACTTTACGTCCTTGGCTGCCATTGGTGTTTCTCCTGGAATTGGTGTGTCTGGTGGAAAGCGTCAGGATCCGGCGATCAGCCGATGATCCCCATGATGTCGCTTTCCTTCATGATCAGCAGGTCTTCGCCATCGAGCTTGACCTCGGTGCCCGACCACTTGCCGAACAAGACGCGGTCGCCGGCCTTGACGTCGAGCGGGGTGACCGTGCCGTCTTCCGCCTTGGCACCCGAACCGACAGCGACGATTTCGCCTTCGCTCGGCTTTTCCTGGGCGCTGTCGGGAATGATGATCCCGCCGGCGGTCTTTTCTTCGGCTTCGATGCGACGGACCAGTACGCGGTCGTGCAGCGGACGAAATGCCATGATGATGACCTCTCTTCTAAGAGTGAAAAAGGGATGTTGGCACTCACTCGGTGAGAGTGCCAGCACGGGGCATTTGGGTGCGCGGGTTGGCAGAGTCAACGGGTCGGCGAGCAAAAAATGAACTCTTGCGCCAGTGCTGCGTTGGGGGTGGCGAAGCGGGTGGGCCAATCCCCGATGGGCCCACCCCGACCGATATGAAAATGCCGCGATAAAAGGCCGCCCACGAATGACGACCGACCAAGCCATTTCCGCACTGACCATTCCCGAACAGATCTGGCTTTGGCTGCGGCTGCACATGATGGATATCGCGGGCGCTTTCGCGGTGCTGGTCATCGGCCTGCTGCTTGCCGGGATACTTTCGCGTTGGGCGGAACGGGCGATGACGCGCTCGCCGCGGTTCGAGCCGACCGTGGCCAACTTCCTCTCGAGCATCGTGAAATACGCTCTGTGGGCGGTGGTGCTGGTCACCGTGCTCGCGCAGTTCGGGGTGGAAACCACCAGCATCCTCGCCGCGCTCGGCGGCATGGCGCTCGCGGTGGGCCTCGCGTTGCAGGGCACGCTCAGCAATGTTGCTTCCGGGGTGATGATCCTCGTCCAGAAGCCGTTCAAGGTGGGCGAGGCGATCTCCGCCGGGTCGGTGACCGGCACGGTCCAGCAGATCGGGCTGTTTACGACCGAACTCAAGCAGTTCGACGGCCTGTTCGTGATGGTGCCCAATTCGCAGCTGTGGAACCAGGCGATCGTCAACTTCCACCGGCATCCGAACCGCCGGCTCGAACTGGTCGTGGGCATTGCCTATGGCGACAGCATGCTGCGCGCGCGAGAGGAGCTGTTGAAGCTGGCCCTGACCGACGAGCGTGTGTTGTCCGAACCCGAGGCGGTCACCTTCGTCAGCTCGCTCGATGACAGCTCGGTCGGGATCGGCCTGCGCGTGTGGTGCAGCACCTCCGACTATCTCGGCCTGTCATGGGATCTCACCGAAGCGGTCAAGGCGCGCTTCGACGATGTCGGCATTTCCATCCCGTTCCCGCAGCGCGAGGTGGTGCAGCGCGCCGCCTGAGCTATGCGTTAAGCGGGTGGCGGGTCAGCCCCAGCGCCTCGCGCCGATGCCAGCGCCAGCCGAGCAGTGCGGCGGCCACCGTCAGCCCGGTCGCCAGCCCGATCCACACGCCGATCCCCGCCAGCGGGGTGTAGAAGCCCAGCACCAGCGCGGTGCCGATCCCCGGGACCCAATAGGCGAAGGCGGCGATCCACATCGGGATGCGGGTATCCTGCAGCCCGCGCAGCGCGCCTGCGGCGACCGCCTGCATTCCGTCGAACAGCTGGAAGGCCGCGGCGATGACGATATACTGCAGCGCGAAGCCTACCAGCACGGCATTCTTCGGGTCCCACGGATCGACATAGATCGCGATCAGCGGCTTGGGGATCACCACCATCGCCAGCGCGGTGAGCGCCATGAAACCGGTGCCGACGATGATCGCGGTCCATCCCGCGCGCTTGACCCCCTCGGGATCGCGCGCGCCATAGAAATAGCCCACCCTGATCGTCGCCGCCTGGCCGACACCGAAGGGCACCTGGAACGCCAGCGCCGCGATCTGCAGCGCCACCGTGTGCGCGGCCAGTTCGCTCGCGCCGATATTGCCCATCAGGAAAGCGGCCGCGCCGAAGATGCCTGCCTCTGCGGTAATGGTCAGCGCGATCGGCGTGCCCACGCGAACGATGTGCATGAAGCGCGCCCAGTCGGGCGACCACCACCGCCCGAACACGCGGTAGCGGTGCAGCTTCGGGTCCACCCGGATCGCGACGACATATGCCGCAAGCGTGGTCAGCGTGGTGAAGATCGTCGCGACCGCGGCGCCCTGCAGCCCAAGCTCGGGCGCGCCCAGATTGCCGAAGATGAAAGCGTAATTGGCCAGCGCATTGACGAAGATGCCGCCCGCAGTAATCGCAGTGGCGAAGATCGGACGGTCGAGTGTGGACACGAAGCTGCGCAGCACGTTGCAGAACAGCATCGGCACCAGGCTGAGCACGAGCAGCGAGTTGTATTCGATCGCCATCGCGATGATCTGAGGTTCCTGCCCGGTCACCTGCATCAGCGGGCCGAGCAGCAGGCACAGGCCGATCCCGGCCACGCCCGAAAACAGCGCCAGCCACAGCGCCATGCGGACCGTCCGCCGGACCGGGCGCAGCGCCGGGGCACGTTCGCCCAGCTCGGCAGCCGCCACCGGCGCCACCGCCCCGGTCAGCCCCGACAGCGCCCATAGCACCAGGCCGAACAGCGCGATCGCCAGCGCCGAGGCCGCAAGCTGGTCCTCGCCCAGCCGCGCGATGAAGATCACGTCGATCGCATAGGTCAGCATCTGCAACAGGTTTGCCGCCGCCAGCGGCCAACTCAGCCGCAGCGTCGCGCGCAGCTCGGTGCGCCAGCCATCACCGCCAGGAGGCGTGGGCTCCATGGCGGTTGCGTTCGTCATGCAGCCGGACCGGATAGGGCAGGATAGTGCCCGGACCAACCCCGTGCATTTGATGAAACCGCTTTCCCCCGGAAGGCGAGGCCCGGAGGGCACACTCTTTGCGATGCGGCATGGCCACGCAAAGAGAGATATGAGCTGTCAGTCCCCGCGTGGATCCGTGGCAGGATCGATGTCCGCCGTCATTTCGGCCACAATCCGGCTGACCTGTTCACGGCCGGTTGCGTTGCCACGGCTCGCATAGAGTCCGCGCAGCAGTGCCAGATCGTAATCGGTCAGGCCAAACCGCGCGGATTCTTCGCGCTTGGTATCGAACATCGCGAGGATCGAACTCTTGGGCCACGGTCCCTCCATGTCGGGCGCGGCGAGCGAGACCATCGCAAGATAATCGGCCAGCTCGCCGATCTGAAAGTCTCCGATCTGTTCGTGGTCGACAATTACAACCAATATCTGGAAATTGGCCTGACTCGAGTGGCTGAGGCGGGAATTCGGCAAGGCGCAGCCTTCGCTACAGAAATCGGTGACAGTCAGCCAGCGAACCGGTCGGTGGGTTTCGCGAAACTGTTGCCATTTGGCATAGCCATCCTGTCTCAAGAGGACGCGCTTGCGATCGGTCAGCGATATGGCGAGTTCACTTGCCCCAAGCGAAAAGGCGATCAGCATGGTGGTATTGCACTCGCCGTCGGCCACGCGAAGCCCGACATCGCTGGCCAGGCTGGTGATCCGTTCACGAATAAAGCGCGCTTCAGCGTCGCGTACGCCGGTGATCTTGGGGCAAACACGGGCGTTCCACCGGGCGAGCTGGTCCGTTTTCGCCGGTTCCAGAACCTGCTCGGTAAAGCGTCTGAGAGCTCTGACATCTTCCGCGGTCTTCACCCGATTTCCGCTAACGATGATCTGCTCTCTATCGGGTTGATTTGAAGCGGGTTCGATATCACCGGGCGTCTGCGCAACCGCTACGACCGAAGTAAAAAGCAGTGCGATTAGGAGACCCGGATAAACAATCATCCACAAAGTATATTGCGGTACCTGCCCGAGTCAAAGTCTCCAAATCCGACTGCGGGTACTCGGATTGCTGCGGGATGATGGAAAACTTCGAGCTACCCGATCCTTTTGCATTGCACGTTTTCTGCCGGGCGCTCCGCCCGTCGACAAAAAAGGGCGGCGCCTTGCGGCACCGCCCTTCCGTGATCTCGCACGCGAGATCGAAGCGTAAGCGCCCAAACGGGCAGTAGCTTACTTGAGCTCGACGGTACCGCCGGCTGCTTCGATCTTGCCCTTGATTTCTTCGGCTTCTGCCTTGTTGACGCCTTCCTTGACGGGCTTGGGCGCACCTTCGACGAGAGCCTTGGCTTCCGAGAGGCCCAGACCGGTGATGGCGCGGACTTCCTTGATGACCTGGATCTTCTTGCCACCGTCGCCGGTCAGGACGACATCGAATTCGTCCTTTTCTTCGGCTGCGGGGGCGTCGCCGCCGCCGGCGGGGCCAGCAACAGCAACAGCAGCAGCGGCGCTCACGCCCCACTCTTCTTCAAGTGCCTTGGCAAGCTCAGCGGCTTCCATGACGGTCAGCTTCGACAGTTCTTCAACAAGCTTGGCGATATCGGCCATGATGTTTCACTCCAAATATAAGGCCGGGGTGTCCTGATGGACGAATGCCCCGATGAATGTGTGTTCGTACGTCGAACCAGCTCTTACGCGGCTTCCTTGGCGCCATAGGCGCCAACAACGCGTGCGAGCATCGACGTGGGTTCCTTGATCGTGCGGACAACCTTGGTTGCCGGCGCGTTGAGGAGGCCCACGATAGTGCCACGAAGTTCGTCGAGGCTGGGCATCGAGGCAAGCGCCCGAACCCCTGCTTCGTCGAGCTTCTGCGCGCCCATCGAACCACCGACGATTTCAATCTTGTCGGTAGTCTTGGCGAACTCCACCACGGCTTTCGCCGCAGCAACCGGATCCTCGGAATAACCAAGGGCGGTCGGACCGGTCAGGTACTCTTCGAGACCTGTGTAGTCGGTGTCCTTCAGGGCGAGCTTGGCGAGACGGTTCTTGGCAACCTTGTAGGACGCACCGGCTTCACGCATCTTCGTACGCAGTTCGGTGGACTGATCCACCGTAAGCCCCAGATTGCGGGTGACGACCACCACGCCGGACTGGGCGAAGACTTCGTTGAGCTGGGCGACCGCATCGGTTTTCTGCGAACGATCCATGCCATACTCCTTCACTATGGCCACGCCGGGAAAACCCGCCGCGACCGGCTACGTTTGTCCGCCCCGGCGAACCGGAACGGGCGAGTCCGTTGATGGGGAAGGAGTGCGCCTGGTGGCGCGAAACGGTGCCGAAGCACCGGAAATCTCTGTCCCCGCCTAGGCTGGAAATTAAGAAGGCGCCAATTCGCCTTCACCAACTGTCTCGGACGGATGAACGGGCGGAATCGAAAGAGACCCGCCGTTCGACCGCGGGCCTCTAAGGATTTGGGCGATTCTGTCAAGCGTCTGGCGCTATCGCTCGGCGGGCCCGGATGACGCTTCGATCGGGGCGGGGCGCGTGGCGATCACATATTGGGCAGCGATCATCACCAGCGCGAGCCATGCGGTGACGACGCTGTCGAGCGTCAACATGGCCCATTTCAGTGCCGCGCCTTCAACGAAGATTGCGCCGATGCCCAGCGCATAGTGCAGCACCATCAGTGGGAGCATGGCGGCCAGCGGGAAGAGGATCGCGAACAGCGCGTCCGGCGCCATCACGCGGATCGACTGCAGCGGACTGATGAAGCTGCCCAGCGGAGCAGCGACGATGAAGCGCACGATCAGCGGCATGAAAATCAGGCCGAAGACAAAGAAGCCGATACCCATCGATCCTTCGGTCCAGACATAGAGGCCAAGCCAGGCGAGCAGTGCCTGCAACGCAATAACGAGGCCGAACAGCGTCGCTGCGGGCCTGTCGAACCGCGTAGCGAAGGTGCGATCGCCTTGCGTATGCAGCCAGCGAATGAGGAAATAGGCGGGCAGGCCCAGCGCGACTGTCTTGAAGAACCCGGCGATCATCCGGTCGGGGTCGCTTTCGAGCGCCTGCGCGGCTTCGACCCCGGCATACATGCCGCTGCGTATCTCGACCACGTGCTGGACGAACTCGGCCACCAGCGGGATCGCCGCGACGAGCGGCAGCGCTGCGGCAAAGGCGAGGCTCCGGGTGTGAACGGTGCGGAATGCGGACAGGAAAGTGGTCATGGTTTGGTCCCCCCGGTTTCGGAATGGATTATCGGCTCGCCCGGTCGATAGAAATACGAACGGATGCGCGGCCGCGCCACCGGATTGTCCCATCCTGATACATCTGCAGGCGAAGAAAAGTGCCCGCAATTTGGCGACAACCCGATTGCGCTGGTTGGCGGCGTGCAAGCCGTTGACTATGACGGGAAACCTAGGTGGTTCCCCTTATCGAGCTTCGATATGACAACGCTGCCAATTATCGTCAATCGACCATCCCGAATTCCGCCGGGTCGGTTGGTTATGCCATTCGCCGGGTGCTGGCGGTCATTGGTGGAGGAGCTTTCGACCGTGAGGGTTCGATCGGCCACCGCGTCCTTGGATCGAAGGAGGAACTGTATGTATCGCCTGGCACCCCTGGTGGCGGCCTTTAGCCTGGCGGCCTTTAGCCTGGCGGCCTTTAGCCTGGCGGCCTGTTCCGGGTCCGCTGCCGATGCGCCCGTCCCCACCGAAGTGCGGATCGGCGGGCTGACCGCGGGGGATCGCGAGGCGCTGCATTCGCTCGACCGGGCCTATGTCAAAGCCTGGCGCGAAGATGGTACCGAGGCGCAGGCGGAGGCGTTACTGAAGCTGTTTGCGCCCGATGCAATCGTCTATCCCGGGCGCGGCCGCGGGCCGCTCTCGGGGACCGAGGAATTGCGCGCCTTCTGGTTTCCCGAAGGCGCGCCGCCGACCAGGATCGAGTATATCGACCATCGCACGATCGATGTCGAAGGCTCGGTCGCGCTGGCCGCGATCACCGGTTACAGCGAGATTGCCTTCGTCTTCGATGGCGCGCGCACCGCGCAGCGCGGCCATTATATCATCCACGCCCGCCCCGACGCGGCAGGCCACTGGAAGATCGAACGGATGATGTGGAGCGCCCGCGCGGAGGGCTGAGCCCCGCCGCAAATCCGGCCCGATCGATTCCGCGTTTGACAGGCGCGGGGGCAATTCCTACATGCTGCTCCGACCGCACGCTTCGAGCGAGTCCGATTCATGCGCGGGAATCGGACACAGGATGGAAGCGGCGTTTCCATAATCGCGACGCTCGAGAAGCTGCAGCAGCCACCGCAACCGGTGTGCCATACGCTGCGGCCTTTTCGCGTCCCGACCATGGATCTCACGCGCATGAGAAGCAATCACCGGTCTTCCCCGCACGGGACCGGCGCACACGAGAAGAGGTACGTACCCCTTATGGCTACCAAGGCGAAAGCTCCCGCGAAGTCCCCCAAGAAGGCACGCGGAGCAAATGCGCAGGGCACGGCGAAACGCCGGATCCGCAAGATCTTCGGCGACATCCATGAAGTCGTCGATATGCCTAACCTCATCGAGGTGCAGCGCGAGAGCTACGAACAGTTCCTGCGTTCGAACAAGGAGATCGATTACGTCTCCGGCCTCGAGAAGACGCTGCGCTCGGTGTTCCCGATCCGCGACTTCGCCGGTACCGCCGAACTCGACTTCGTCCATTACGAACTCGAAGCGCCGAAATACGACATCGTCGAATGCCGCCAGCGTGGGATCACCTATGCCGCGCCGATGAAGGTCACGCTGCGCCTGATCGTGTTCGAGGTCGACCAGGAAACCGAGACCCGCTCGGTCCTCGATATCAAGGAGCAGGACGTCTACATGGGCGACATGCCGCTCATGACCGGCAATGGCACCTTCGTCATCAACGGCACCGAGCGCGTGATCGTATCGCAGATGCACCGTTCGCCGGGTGTGTTGTTCGATCACGACCGCGGCAAGACGCATTCCTCGGGTAAGCTGCTGTTCGCCGCGCGCATCATTCCCTATCGCGGTTCGTGGCTCGATTTCGAATTCGACGCCAAGGACATCGTCAACGTCCGGATCGACCGCAAGCGCAAGCTGCCGGTCACCGCGCTGCTGTATGCGCTGGGCCTCGATAGCGAGGACATCCTCGCGCATTTCTACGAAACCGTCACCTGGAAGCGCGCGACCGGCAAGAAGGGCGAAGGCTGGAACATCCCCTTCGTCCCCGAAAACTGGCGCGGCCAGAAGCCGGCCTTCGCGCTGGTCGATGCCAAGACCGGCGAGGAAGTGTTCCCCGCCGGCCAGAAGATCAGCCCGCGTGCCGCCAACAAGGCGGCCAAGGACGGTCTTGAAACGCTGCTGCTGCCGACCGAGGAAATCTTCGGCCGCTATGCCAGCCGCGACATGATCGACGAGAAGACCGGCCGCATCTACATCGAGGCGGGCGAGGAAGTGTCGGCCGAGAACCTCGAAGTGCTCGATGCCGCGGGCGTCGATTCGATGGTCCTGCTCGACGTCGACCATGTCACCACCGGTCCGTGGATCCGCAACACGCTGCAGGTCGACAAGGCCGAGAACCGCGACGAGGGTCTCGAAGCGATCTACAAGGTCATGCGTCCGGGCGAACCGCCGACCAAGGAAACCGCCGAAGCGCTGTTCGAAGGCCTGTTCTTCGATAGCGAGCGCTACGACCTTTCCGCCGTCGGCCGCGTCAAGCTCAACATGCGTCTCGACCTCGACGCCGAAGACACCGTGACCACGCTGCGCAAGGAAGACATCCTTGCCGTGGTCAAGGAACTGGTCGACCTCAAGGACGGCAAGGGCGACGTCGACGACATCGACAATCTCGGCAACCGCCGGGTGCGTTCGGTCGGCGAACTGCTCGAAAACCAGTACCGCGTCGGCCTGCTGCGCATGGAGCGTGCGGTCAAGGAGCGCATGAGCTCGGTCGATGTCTCGACCGTGATGCCGAACGATCTGATCAACGCGAAGCCGGCTGTCGCCGCAGTGCGCGAGTTCTTCGGTTCCTCGCAGCTCTCGCAGTTCATGGACCAGACCAACCCGCTGTCGGAAGTCACCCACAAGCGCCGCGTCTCGGCGCTTGGCCCCGGTGGTCTCACGCGTGAGCGGGCCGGCTTCGAAGTGCGCGACGTTCACCCGACGCACTACGGCCGCATCTGCCCGATTGAAACGCCCGAAGGCCCGAACATCGGCCTCATCAACTCGCTCTCGACCTTTGCGCGCGTCAACAAATACGGCTTTATCGAAACGCCCTATCGCAAGGTTCTCGACGGCAAGGTCACCGAAGAGGTGGTCTATCTCTCGGCGATGGAAGAGCAGAAGCACACCGTTGCGCAGGCTTCGGCCGATCTCAACGATGACGGTTCGTTCGTCGAGGAACTGGTTTCGGCCCGTCACGACGGTGACAACCTCATGGCGCCGCGCGAATCCATCACGCTGATGGACGTCAGCCCCAAGCAGCTCGTCTCGGTTGCCGCATCGCTCATTCCGTTCCTGGAAAACGATGACGCCAACCGCGCGCTGATGGGCTCGAACATGCAGCGTCAGGCTGTGCCCCTGGTCAAGGCCGAGGCACCCTTCGTCGGTACCGGCATGGAAGAAACCGTGGCGCGTGACAGCGGCGCGGCGATCGCTGCGACCCGCGGCGGGATCGTCGACCAGGTCGACGCGACGCGTATCGTGATCCGCGCGATCGGCGATGTCGAAGCCGGCCAGTCGGGCGTCGACATCTACACGCTGCAGAAGTTCCAGCGTTCGAACCAGAACACCTGCATCAACCAGCGTCCGCTGGTGAAGGTGGGCGAGACGGTCGAACCGGGCGACATCATCGCCGACGGTCCCTCGACCGATCTCGGCGAGCTGGCGCTGGGCCGCAACAGCCTCGTCGCCTTCATGCCCTGGAACGGCTACAACTACGAGGATAGTATCCTCATCTCCGAGCGCATCGTGAAGGACGATGTCTTCACCTCGATCCACATCGAGGAATTCGAAGTCATGGCGCGCGACACCAAGCTCGGGCCCGAAGACATCACCCGCGACATTCCCAATGTCGGCGAGGAAGCGCTGCGCAACCTCGACGAAGCGGGCATCGTCTACATCGGTGCCGAAGTGCATCCGGGCGATATCCTGGCGGGCAAGATCACGCCCAAGGGCGAAAGCCCGATGACGCCGGAAGAAAAGCTCCTGCGCGCCATCTTCGGTGAAAAGGCCAGCGATGTGCGCGACACCTCGCTTCGCCTGCCGCCGGGTGTTGCCGGGACCGTCGTCGAAGTGCGCGTCTTCAACCGTCACGGTATCGAGATCGACGACCGTACCCGGGCGATCCAGAACGAGGAAATCGAACGCCTCCGCAAGGACTCGAACGACGAACGCGCGATCCTCAACCGGGCGACCTACAACCGCCTGCGCGACATGCTGATGGGCCAGACGGCTTCGGCAGCGCCCAAGGGCGTCAAGAAGGGCACCGAGATCAGCGAAGAGCTGCTCGACGACATCGACCGGCACGAATGGTTCAAGTTCGCCGTGGCCGACGATGGCCGCCAGGCGCAGCTTGAAGCGGTCAAGTCGCAGTATGACGAAGCGGTCAAGATCATCGAAGAGAAGTTCGAAGACCGTAAGGAAAAGCTCGAACGCGGCGACGAACTCGCTCCGGGCGTGCTCAAGATGGTCAAGGTCTTCGTCGCGGTGAAGCGCAAGCTGCAGCCGGGCGACAAGATGGCCGGCCGTCACGGGAACAAGGGTGTGATTTCGCGCATCCTGCCGCAGGAGGACATGCCGTTCCTCGAGGACGGTACCCCGGTCGACATCGTGCTCAACCCGCTGGGCGTGCCCTCGCGCATGAACGTCGGTCAGATCTTCGAAACGCATCTCGGCATGGCGGCCCGCAATCTGGGCCACCAGATCGGCGAGCAGCTCGAAGAGTGGAAGCGCGCCAATCCGAACGCGTCGGAAGATTGCGCCAAGGCCAAGCCGCCCGAAGCGATCATCGATCGTCTGAAGGAAGTTTACGGCGAGGAGTATCACGACGCGATCGACAGCCGTTCGACCGCCGAAGTGATCGAACTGGCAGGCAATCTGACCACGGGTGTCCCGATGGGTACGCCGGTGTTCGACGGTGCGCGCGAAGGCGATGTAACGATCGAGCTCGAAAAGGCCGGTCTGCACAGCTCGGGCCAGTCGGTCCTGTTCGACGGGCGTACCGGTGAAGCCTTCGACCGCAAGGTCACCGTGGGCATCATCTACATGCTCAAGCTGCACCACCTCGTCGACGACAAGATCCACGCCCGTTCGATCGGCCCCTACAGCCTCGTCACCCAGCAGCCGCTGGGCGGTAAGGCGCAGTTCGGCGGCCAGCGCTTCGGGGAAATGGAGGTCTGGGCGCTCCAGGCCTACGGCGCCGCCTACACGCTGCAGGAAATCCTCACCGTGAAGTCGGATGACGTGATCGGGCGGACCAAGGTCTACGAAGCGATCGTCAAGGGTGACGATACCTTCGAAGCGGGCATTCCGGAGAGCTTCAACGTGCTCGTCAAGGAAATGCGCAGCCTGGGTCTCAATGTCGAACTCAAGTCGCTCAGCGAAGGCGACGAGGACGGCGACGGCCTCGCGATCGCGGCGGAGTAAGGGGAGCCTAGCGCTCCCCACCACCGCCCCAAGGAATTCACCCGCTAAGGGAATAAGTCATGAACGAACTGACCAAATTCACCAACCAGCTCGCGAAGCCCGAAACCTTCGACGAGATCCAGATCGGCATCGCCAGCCCCGAGCGCATCCGCTCGTGGTCCTTCGGCGAGATCAAGAAGCCCGAAACGATCAACTACCGCACGTTCAAGCCTGAACGCGACGGGTTGTTCTGCGCGCGCATCTTCGGTCCCGTGAAGGATTACGAATGCCTGTGCGGCAAGTACAAGCGCATGAAGTACAAGGGCGTCGTCTGCGAGAAGTGCGGCGTCGAAGTGACCGTGACCAAGGTTCGCCGCGAACGCATGGGCCATATCGAACTGGCCGCGCCGGTCGCGCATATCTGGTTCCTCAAGTCGCTGCCCTCGCGCATCGGCCTGCTGCTCGACATGCAGCTCAAGCAGCTCGAACGCGTGCTGTATTTCGAAAGCTACATCGTCACCGAGCCCGGCCTGACCCCGCTCGAGAAGTTCCAGCTCCTCACCGAGGATGAACTGCTCGAGGCGCAGGACGAGTATGGCGAGGACGCCTTCACCGCCGATATCGGTGCCGCCGCGGTCAAGACCATGCTGATGGATCTCGATCTCGAGCAGGAAAAGGCCGATCTGCTGGAAGAGCTCGCGACGACCAAGTCGAAGCTCAAGCCGGCCAAGATCATCAAGCGCCTCAAGGTCGTCGAAAGCTTCATCGAAAGCGGCAACCGTCCCGAATGGATGATCCTCGAAGTCGTGCCGGTCATCCCGCCCGAACTGCGCCCGCTGGTGCCGCTCGACGGGGGCCGTTTCGCGACCTCGGATCTGAACGATCTCTATCGCCGCGTCATCAACCGTAACAACCGCCTGAAGCGGCTCATGGAACTGCGCGCGCCGGACATCATCGTCCGCAACGAAAAGCGCATGCTGCAGGAAGCCGTCGACGCATTGTTCGACAACGGCCGCCGCGGCCGCGTGATCACCGGCGCCAACAAGCGTCCGCTCAAGTCGCTCAGCGACATGCTCAAGGGCAAGCAGGGCCGCTTCCGCCAGAACCTTCTAGGTAAGCGCGTCGACTATTCGGGCCGTTCGGTCATCGTGACCGGTCCCGAACTCAAGCTGCACCAGTGCGGCCTGCCCAAGAAGATGGCGCTCGAGCTGTTCAAGCCGTTCATCTACGCCCGCCTCGACGCCAAGGGTCTGTCGATGACCCTCAAGCAGGCGAAGAAGTGGGTCGAGAAGGAGCGCAAGGAAGTCTGGGATATCCTGGATGAAGTCATCCGCGAACACCCCGTCCTCCTGAACCGCGCGCCGACGCTTCACCGTCTCGGCATCCAGGCGTTCGAACCCGTGCTGATCGAAGGCAAGGCCATCCAGCTGCACCCGCTGGTCTGCGCCGCCTTCAACGCCGACTTCGATGGCGACCAGATGGCCGTCCACGTCCCGCTTTCGCTTGAAGCCCAGCTCGAAGCGCGCGTGCTGATGATGTCGACCAACAACATCCTCTCGCCCGCCAACGGCAAGCCGATCATCGTGCCGTCGCAGGACATGGTCCTGGGTCTCTACTACCTCTCGATGGAGCGGCAGGAAAAGACGCCCGAATTCGTCGAGGACAGCGACGGCAACAAGGTCGAAAAGCTGCAGATGTTCTCGGACATGGCCGAGGTTCACCAGGCGCTGGAGACCAAGCAGGTCTCGCTGCACACCAAGATCCTCGCCCGCGTTCCGCAGGCTGACGAGAACGGCAAGATCGCGATGTCGCGGTTCGAAACGACCGCCGGCCGCATGCTGATCGGCGAATGTCTGCCCAAGAACCACAAGGTTCCGTTCGACATCGTCAACCGCCTGCTGACCAAGAAGGACATCGCCGACGTCATCGACGAGGTCTATCGTCACACCGGCCAGAAGGACACGGTGCTGTTCGCCGACGCGATCATGTCGCTCGGCTTCCGCCACGCGTTCAAGGCCGGCATCTCCTTCGGCAAGGATGACATGATCATCCCTGAAGAGAAGATCGAAATGGTCGAGACGACCAAGGCGCTGGTGGCCGATTACGAGCAGCAGTATCAGGACGGCCTGATCACCCAGCAGGAAAAGTACAACAAGGTGATCGACGCCTGGAGCCGTTGCGGCGACCAGGTTGCCGAAGCCATGATGGAGAAGATCCGGGCCCGCCCGATCGGCAAGGACGGTGTCCAGGCCGAGATCAACTCGATCTACATGATGGCGCACTCCGGTGCCCGTGGTAGCCCGGCGCAGATGAAGCAGCTCGCCGGGATGCGCGGCCTGATGGCCAAGCCGTCGGGCGAGATCATCGAGAACCCGATTATCTCGAACTTCAAGGAAGGCCTCAACGTCCTCGAATACTTCAACTCCACCCACGGTGCCCGTAAGGGTCTCGCGGATACGGCGTTGAAGACGGCGAACTCGGGTTACCTGACCCGCCGTCTCGTCGACGTGTCGCAGGATTGCACCATCGTCGTCGAGGACTGCAAGACCGACAACTCGCTCGACATGCGCGCCATCGTCCAGGGCGGTAGCGTGATCGCCTCGCTCGGCGAGCGTATCCTGGGCCGCACCGTGGCCGAGGATATCGTCAACGCGGCGACCGACGAGGTCATCGCCAAGGCGGGCACGCTGCTCGACGAACCGATGATCAAGGTCATCGAGGAAGCCGAAGTGCAGGTCGCCAAGATCCGTTCGCCGCTGGTCTGCGAAGCCCAGCAGGGCGTCTGCGCCAAGTGCTACGGCCGCGATCTTGCCCGCGGTACGCCGGTCAACATCGGCGAGGCCGTCGGCGTCATCGCCGCACAGTCGATCGGTGAACCCGGTACGCAGCTGACCATGCGTACCTTCCACATCGGCGGTGCCGCACAGCTCAACGAAACCTCGCATCTCGAAGCCGTATCGGACGGCAAGGTCGTCTATCGCGACATGCCCACCATCACCGACAAGAAGGGCCGTATCCTGTCGCTTGCCCGCAATGGCGAACTGGCAGTGATCGACGCCGAGGGCCGCGAACGCGAAATCCACAAGGTGCCCTACGGTACCGTGCTGATGCACAAGGATGGCGGCAAGGTGAAGGAAGGCGATCGTCTGGCCGAATGGGATCCGTTCAGCCTGCCGATCATCACCGAAACGTCAGGCGTGGCGAAATTCCAGGACCTGATCGACGGTACGACCATGGAAGAACGCGTCGACGATGCCACGGGCATCGCGCAGCGCGTGGTCATCGATACGAAGACGTCGGGCCGCAAGAAGAACGAGGATCTGCGTCCGCGCCTGACCCTGTTCAACGATGCGGGCGATGAGACGGAAGCCGCGCGCTACATGCTGGCGCCGGGTACCGTGCTTTCGGTCGAGGACAACCAGCAGGTCGATGCCGGCGACATCCTCGCCCGTGCATCGCGTGAAGCTGCCAAGACCCGCGACATCACCGGCGGTCTGCCGCGGGTGGCCGAGCTGTTCGAAGCGCGCCTGCCCAAGGACAATTCGGTCATTGCCAAGATTTCGGGCAAGATCGAATTCGTTCGCGAATACAAGGCCAAGCGCAAGATCGCGATCGTTCCGGAAGAAGGCGATGCAGTCGAGTACCTGATCCCCAAGACCAAGGTGATCGACGTGCAGGAAGGCGACTTCGTGAAGAAGGGTGATACCCTGATTTCCGGTTCGCCCAACCCGCACGACATCCTCGAAGTCCTGGGCGTCGAGGCGCTGGCTGAATATCTCTGCACCGAAATCCAGGAAGTCTATCGACTCCAGGGCGTGAAGATCAACGACAAGCACATCGAGGTGATCGTTCGCCAGATGCTGCAGAAGGTCGAGATCAAGGACGGCGGCGACACCGTGCTGCTGCCCGGCGAACAGGTCGACCTGGAAGAGCTCAAGGAAACCAATGCCAAGCTCGGCCGGAACAAGGAGCCCGCCAAGGGCACCCCGATCCTGCTCGGCATCACCAAGGCTTCGCTGCAGACGCGTTCGTTCATTTCGGCGGCTTCGTTCCAGGAAACCACGCGCGTGCTCACGCAGGCCGCGGTCGAAGGCAAGAAGGACACGCTGGTCGGCTTGAAGGAGAACGTGATCGTGGGCCGTCTCATCCCCGCCGGTACCGGCGCGGGTATGAACCGCATGCGCATCACCGCCACCAGCCGCGATGCGGCGCTGCGCGCCCAGTGGAAGAAGGCACAGGAAGCGATCATCGCTGCCCAGACCGCCGAAGAAGAGCACGCGGCGGAACTCGCCCAGGGCCCCGAAGCGGCGATCGGCGACGATCCGCTGGCAGTGATGGAAGGCGAAACGCACGGCACCGATGCCGATGCGGGCGAATACCTCAACGAGGATGCCAAGGACGGCGAATAAGCCGCGCCTAAATCGCACCGAAGTATTGGGCCCCGCCGGAGCGATCCGGCGGGGCCTTTTCTTTGGCGGGTAGCCTTTGCGCCGCGTTAATTAGTTCTGCTTCGCATGTTACTTGACCTTGAGTTGCGGGGGTTGCACGATGTGTCCCGAGTGGCCGCATCGGGGGTGTTGGCAACGACCGAGGGGAATTCGTGGCCACAGAAGTGCCCGATACCGAACTGCGTGCCGAGCCCGGTCCTGCCGGGGCGGATGCGGTGGGCCGTCTGCTCCTGACACGCCGACTGGACGATTTCATGGCCGGGGCGCGTCTGGCGCTGCTCCCCACGATCGGATCGCTTGCCGCGCTGCTGTTCACCTTTATCGGGCAGGTGCCCTTTGCAATTCTGCTCGCCTGGACCGCGATGCAGATCGCGCTGCTGGTGACCTATGTCCTGCTCGAGCGGCAGCTCGATTCTGAAGAGGCCCCGCTGGAGGAACTGGAGCGCCACTGGCGCCGGCTGATCGCGCTGCAATGGGTCGGCTCGTCGATCTGGGCGGCCATCTTTCCCTTTCTCGCCACGGTCGCGACCGGGTTCGACGCGGCAGTGCTGGCAGCCATTGCGATCGCGATCCTGTGCGGGGTCCTGCTGGTCCATCGCACTGCGCCACAGGCGGCGATATTCCATATTATCGTGATGACGGTGTCGATCACCGCGGCGACCTGGATCCAGACCGACGGTGCCGGCTGGCCCGCGCTGATGCTGCTGGCGCTGTTCGTCATCGCGCTCCTTGGTTCGACGCGCGAGCAGGAAAAACAGATCATCAGCGGGGCCGAGGCGGAGATCAGCCGCCGCGAAGCCGCGGGCACCGTCCGCATGCTGTTGTATGATTACGAGGAGCATTCGTCCGACTGGCTCTGGACCGTGGATGCCGCCGGGAACCTGCGCGATGTCCCCGCGCGGTTCGCCGCGGCAGCAGGCAAGGCCGAGGATGCGCTCGAAGCCACGCCGCTGATCGCCATGTTCTCTCCGGGGGACGACCGCGACCGGCTCGCGCGCCATCTGATGGAGCGCAGCCGGTTTCGCGATCTCGTGCTCAAGCTTCGGGTCGATGGCGCGGTGCGGTACTGGAAGCTGTCGGCGCGCCCGCGCAGCGATGGCCGGATGAGCGGGGTCGCGCGCGACGTTACCAACGACCGGCTGATCGAGGACCGGGTCGCCTTCATGGCGCATTACGACAACCTCACCGGCCTCGCCAATCGCTACCTTTTCAACGAACGGCTGCGTGCCGCGCTGGCGCAGCAGGACCGTGTGCGCAACATCGTGCTGTTCTATCTCGATCTCGACGATTTCAAGGCGGTCAACGACACCCGCGGCCATCTGGTCGGGGACCGCCTGCTGCGCGAAGTCGGGACCCGGCTCGAACAGGAGGTGCGCGGACAGGATCTCGTCGCGCGGCTGGGCGGGGACGAATTCGCCGTGCTGCTCGAAACGCGCGCGGGCGCGGGCATGCTGATCGAGCGCGCGCATCGCTTCCTCTCGGTCATCCGCGACCCCTTCGAACTCGACGGGCAGGTCTATCGCATTTCGGGCAGCATCGGCATTGCCAAGGGCGCCGATGGCGACCGCGATGCGGAAGAACTGATGCGGCGCGCGGATATCGCGCTTTTCGCTGCCAAGGCCAAGGGCCGCGACACGCTGGCGCTTTACGACGAGGAACTCGACCGGGTGGCGCGCGAGCGGCGCGATATCGAGACCGATCTGCGCGAAGTGCTCGCCCGCGATCAGCTCCATCTCCATTACCAGCCGGTGATCGATCTCGATTCGGGCGAGGTCGCGGGCTACGAAGCGCTGCTGCGCTGGTACCATCCCAAGCGCGGAATCGTGACACCGGACGACTTCCTCGAGGTGGCCGAGGAAACCGGGATGATCGTGCCCATCGGCGAATGGGTCATCCGGCAGGCGCTGGCCGAAACCGGGCAGTGGGAAGGCAATTTCCGCATCGCGATCAACCTGTCGCCCACGCAGGTGCGCAGTCCGCATCTGGCCGATGTGGTCGCGCAGGCGATCCATGCCCACGGGATCGCGCCCCACCGGGTCGAATTCGAGATTACCGAACATGTGCTGATGCAGAACAGCGACTTGTGCGAAGGCAATCTGGCAAAGCTGCGCGAGCTTGGCACCAAGGTCGCGCTCGACGATTTCGGGATCGGCTATTCCTCGCTCAGCTATCTGCGCCGCTTCCCCTTCGACCGGATCAAGATCGACAAGGATTTCGTCGAGGGGATCGAAGCCTCGGCCGACAATCAGGCGATCGTCTCCAGCATCACGCGGCTGGCCGATGCGCTGGGTATGGCGGCGACCGCCGAAGGCGTCGAAACGCGCGCGCAGCTCGACCTCTTGCGCAAGCTCGGCTGCCAGGAAGCGCAGGGCTATCTGATCTGCCAGCCGGTCCCGGGCGAGAATTTCGCCACCCCCGCGGCGGTCCAGGCGGCGATGCAGGGCGACGCCAGCGGCATCCTCGATTACCGCAAGGCGCGCGAGGCGGCGCTCAGGCGGCGCTCGTCGCGGGCCAGCTGACCTCTCGCCAAGCGCGCGCCCCTCGGCTATCGGCGCGCGCATGACCCATGTCACCCGCTTCGCCCCGTCGCCCACCGGGCGGCTCCATGTCGGCAACATTCGCACTGCGCTGCACAACTGGATGCTCGCCAAGCAAAGCGGCGGGCGTTTCCTGCTGCGCATCGACGATACCGATGCCGAGCGCAGCCGCGAGGACTATGTCGAGGCGATCCGCGCCGATCTCGAATGGCTGGGTCTCGAGCCCGATGGCGAGGCCCGCCAGTCGCAGCGGCTCGCGCTGTACGAACGCGCCTTTGCGGCGCTGCGCGAGGCGGGCCGGGTCTATCCCTGCTACGAGACGCAGCAGGAGCTCGAGCTCAAGCGCAAGATCCGCCTCGGGCGCGGGCTGCCGCCGATCTACGATCGCGGAGCGCTGGAATTGGGCGAAGCCGAGCGTGCCTCCAAGGAAGCCGAGGGCATCGCCCCGCACTGGCGGTTCCAGCTCGACCACACCGCGCCGATCACCTGGGACGATGGCGTGCGCGGCCCGCAGAAATTCGACCCCGCGCAATTGTCCGACCCGGTCATCCGCCGCGCCGACGGCAGCTGGCTCTACATGCTGCCGAGCGCGGTCGACGATCTCGACATGGGTATAACGCAGGTGCTGCGCGGCGAGGATCATGTCAGCAATACCGCAGTGCAGATCCAGATGTTCACTGCGTTGATCGCGGAGCAGGATGGTGCGGGGCAGATGCCGGGGTTCGCGCATGAGGCGCTGCTGGTCGGCGCGGAGGGCAAGCTTTCGAAGCGGCTCGGCTCGCTCGGCTGCGATGCGTTTCGCGAGCGCGGGTTCGAACCGCAGGCGATCGTTGCGCTGCTGGCGCGGCTGGGGACCTCGCTGCCGGTCGAACCGATTGCGGACCGCGCGGTGCTGCTCGAAAGCTTCGATCTCGCCACCTTCGGCCGGGCTCCCGCCCGGTTCGACGATGCCGAGCTCGAACGGATCAACGCCGCGCTGGTCCACCAGATGGACTATGCCGCGGTTGCCGAGCGCCTGCCCGAGGGGATGGATGAAGCCGGCTGGCATGCGATCCGGCCCAATCTTTCACGGGTATCCGAGGCGGATGAATGGTGGCGTCTGGTGACCGGACCGATTGATACGCGCGCATTCTCGGATGAAGACCGCGCCTATTTGGCCGAGGCCGTGCGGAGCCTTGCATGGGGAGACGATCCCTGGCGTGCGCTCACCGCCACGCTGAAAGAGACCACCGGCCGCAAGGGCAAGCCGCTCTTCCTCCCCTTGCGACAGGCCTTGACGGGAATGGACCATGGGCCCGACATGGGCGAATTGCTGCCGCTGATCGGTGAGACGCGCGCACGCGAGCGGCTGGAGCAAGCCGCGCAGGGGTAGGGGAAACGCGATCATGGCCGTGACTTTGGCAAGCGAACTGACATTGCCGTGCGGCGCGGTGCTGCCCAACCGGCTGGCCAAGGCGGCGATGACCGAAGGGCTGGCCACCCCCGACGGGCGGCCCACGCCCGAACTCGAGCGGCTCTACGGTCTGTGGGCCGATGGGGCGGCGGGCATGCTGCTGTCGGGCAACATCATCGTCGATGCGGACCATCTCGAACGGCCCGGCAATGTGGTGATCGACCGCGCACCTGATGCCGACATGCAGGCGCGGCTGGCGCGCTGGGCACAGGCGGCGACGCGGCAGGGCAATCATTTCTGGGCGCAGATCAGCCATGGCGGACGCCAGACGCAGAAGCTGGTAAACGCGCATCCCAAATCCTCTTCCGATGTCGCGGTGGCGCTTCCCGGGGGGCAGTTCGGCAAGCCGGCACCGCTTACCAAGGGGGAAATCGCCGATCTGGTCGAGCGCTGGGCCCTAGCCGCGCGCGTTTGCAAGGATGCGGGCTTCACCGGCGTGCAGGTGCATGGCGCGCATGGCTATCTCGTTTCGCAATTCCTCTCGCCCAGGGTGAACCGGCGGACCGACGAATATGGCGGCAGCCTGGAGAACCGCGCGCGGTTCCTGCTCGAGATCGTCGCCGCGGTGCGCGCGGCAGTGGGGCCGGGCTTCCCCGTCTCGGTCAAGCTCAACAGCGCCGACTTCCAGAAGGGCGGGTTCGATTTCACCGACAGCCTGCAGGTGGTCCAGTGGCTCGAGGCCGCTTCGGTCGACCTGATCGAAATCTCGGGCGGCACTTACGAACAGCCCAAGCTGCTGGGTGTGGCCGGGCAGGAGGCCGAAGAGGCGCCGCAAGTCGCGCCCTCGACCGCCGCGCGCGAAGCCTATTTCGTCGATTTTGCCAAGGCTATGCAGGCCGAGGTTTCGGTCCCGCTAATGGTCACCGGGGGTTTCCGCACCCGCGCGGCGATGGAACAGGCGCTGGCCAGCGGGGCGGCGGATGTGATCGGGCTGGGCCGCCCGCTCTGCGTTGATACCGATGCACCCGCGCAGCTGCTGAAAGGCGCCGACGAGCTGGCGCGCTACGAAGACAGCCTAGAGCTGCTGCCCGGCTGGCTCGGCTTCCTCAAGCGGTTCGGCGCGGTGAAGGCGATCAGCGGCTTCGCGGGGATCTACTGGTTCTACCAGCAGCTCTGGCTGCTCGGGCATGAAGGGCGCACCGACCGCGCGTTTCCCGTGTTCAAGGCCTTCCGGCTGGTCGATGCGCGTAGCAAGCGCATCATGAAGGAACGCCGCGCGCGCTAGTCGTCGTGCTTGTCGAGCTCGTCGCCGCTGATGGTGACGACGTGGAGCAGATTGGTCGATCCCGGCGTGCCGAAGGGAACCCCGGCAAGCGCGATCAATTTGCTGCCCGCCTCGGCAAAGCCATGACGCAGCGCCATGCGCTTGCCCTTGGCGATCATCTCTTCGAAGCTGCCGATATCCTTGGTCGCCACCGCATGCGCGCCCCATAGCAGGCCCAGCCGGCGGGCGGTCCGCATGCTCGGGGTGAGCACCAGCATCGGCACGCTGGGGCGCTCACGCGCCACGCGCCGCGCGGTCGAGCCGGACCCGGTGAAGACCGTGATCGCGCTGACCGGGACGGTATCGGCCACGGTCATGCAGGCATGCGCCAGCGCATCGGCAGTGGTCGAATCGGGCGGCGTGTCGAGCAGGCGCACGCGTTCGATATAGGCCTCGTCGCGTTCCACCTGGCGCGCGATCTTGTGCATGATCGTGACCGCTTCCTCGGGCCAGTCGCCTGCGGCTGTCTCGGCCGAGAGCATCACGCAATCGGCGCCGTCATAGACCGCATTGGCGACGTCGGAGACCTCGGCGCGCGTCGGGGCGGGGCTTTCGATCATGCTTTCGAGCATTTGCGTCGCCACGATCACCGGCTTGCCCTTGAGGCGCGTCTCGTTGACGATCCGCTTCTGCAGCGGCGGGACTTCCTGCGGCTCCAACTCGACCCCCAGGTCGCCGCGCGCGACCATGATCCCGTCCGAAGCCTCGATGATTTCGGCCAGGCGGCTCACCGCATTGGGCTTCTCGATCTTGGCGCAGAGCGAGGCATGCCCGCCCATCAGCCGGCGTGCTTCGGCCAGATCCTCGGGGCGCTGGACGAAGCTGAGACCGATCCAGTCGACCCCCTTCGCCACGGCAAAGGCCAAATCCTTGCGGTCCTTGTCGGTCAGTGCGGGGATCGGCACTTCGGCATCGGGAACATTGACGCCCTTGCGGTCGGAGATCACCCCACCGACTTCGGCCGAACAATGGATTTTCTCTTCATCCGCGCTGATCACCCTGAGGCGGATTTTGCCGTCGTTGATCAGCAGCCGCTGCCCCTTCTCGAGCAGGCCGAACAGTTCGGGATGCGGCAGTTCGACGCGGGTCTCGTCGCCGGGTTCGGGATTGCGGTCGAGCGTGAAATGGCCCGAATGGCGGATCACCGCCTGCCCGTCCTTGAACTTGCCGACGCGCAGCTTGGGACCCTGCAGGTCGGCGAGGATCGCGATCGGGCGGCGGAACTGTTTCTCCAGCGCGCGGATCGTCTCGATCGTCTGCGCATGGTCGGCATGTTCGCCATGGCTCATATTGACGCGGAAGGCGTCGACCCCGGCCTTGAACAGGCGGGCGAGCATTTCGGGCGACCGGCTTGCCGGACCGACGGTGGCGAGGATCTTGACCTTGCGGCCGCGCGGATCGAGCTTGGGGGCGGGGTTGGCCATGACCATCGCCTATGGCAGCGGTGTGCGACAAAGCAAGGACCATACGATCATGATAACGAATGCACGCGATCCGCTTGACGATTTGCCCGATGCCGTAGCGGCGGCAGCATTCCGCCGGCTGGTGCGCCATTTGCGCCATCGCCACGATGCGCAGAACATCGAGCTGATGGGGCTGGCGGGGTTCTGCCGCAATTGCCTCGCCGACTGGATCCGCGAGGCGGGGTTCGAAGGCGACAAGCTGGCCGCGCGCGAGCTGATCCACGGCATGCCGCAGGACGAGTGGAAGGCCACCCGCCAGACGCCCGCGACCGAGGAGCAATTGGCGCGGATGGAAGCGAGCGTCGCGAAAAATCGCGTGGAGTAACGAGTCGCTGCCTTCACCCGCGCAGGCTGGCTGGCTATCGAGCCGTCAACCGATTCTCATTTTACCGGAGTACACCCGACCATGGCCGAAGCCACCGACGACCGCCTGCGCCTGCTGATCGAGCGCATCGAACGCCTCGAGGAAGAGAAGAAGGGCATCGCCGACGACATTCGCGACGTGTACGCCGAATCCAAGGCGGTCGGCTACGACACCAAGATCATGCGCCAGATCATCCGCCTGCGGAAGATGAAGCCCGACGAGCGCAGCGAACAGGAAACCATCCTCGACACCTACAAGGCCGCGCTCGGCATGGGTTGATTGGGGAGGCTGAGACCGTTTCCAGTATCTTGATCCGTGCGGCCGAACCCGCTCGCGATGGCGCCGGATGTGCAGCCATCTACCGGCCATTCGTCACCGATACCTGGGTCAGCTTCGAACAAGAGCCACCTGACACCAATGAAATGGCCCGGCGTATTGGCGAATGTTCCGCCTCCCATGCTTGGCTGGTAGCCGAAATCGGCGACGCACTCGCCGGGTATGCCTATGCCGGGCCGCATCGGCTTAGGGCGGCGTACGCCTCGTCTTGCGACGTGGCGGTCTATGTCGCCCCGACCCACCAAGGTCGCGGCGTAGGAAAAGCGCTGTACGGCGAGCTGCTACCGTCGCTTGCCGGGCGTTACCATGCGGCGTTCGCCGGAATCGCCTTGCCCAATGACGCGAGTATTGGCTTGCATGAGGCGCTCGGCTTTACGAAGATCGGCGTTTATCGCGAGGTCGGCTGGAAACTGGGCGACTGGCGTGATGTAGCTTGGTGGCAGCGGAGGCTGTAGCACCGGTAAAGCGGAGGAAGATAGCAATGCCCAGCCCCTGGAAAGACGCCCGCGGGATCACCGTGACGACCACGCCCACGATCGAAGGGCGGCCGATCCAGGACTATCTCGGCATCGTCACCGGCGAGGTGATCGTGGGCGCCAATCTGTTCCGCGACCTGTTCGCCAATATCCGCGACATCGTCGGCGGGCGTTCGGGCAGTTACGAGCGCATCCTGCGCGATGCGCGCGAACAGGCGATCCAGGAATTGCAGGCCGAATGCGGCGCGCTCGGCGGCAATGCGGTGGTCGGGGTCGATCTCGATTACGAGGTCATCGGCGATACCGGCTCGATGCTGATGGTCAGCGCCAGCGGTACTGCGGTAAAGATCTGAGCTAGCCCGCGCTGCCCGCCAGCAGCACCAGCGAGATGAACGCGCCATTGTGGAGCAGGTGGAGCAGCACGCTGGCCCACAGGCCATAATGGACACGCAGATAGCCGAGCATGGTCCCGGTCGCAAATTGCGGCAGGACCAGCGGCAGCGCCATGGCCATGTCCTCGGCGGGGAAATTGAACAGGTGGACGCTCGCAAACGCCAGCGTGCTCAGCCAGAACAATACCGGGAAGAAGCGCGCGAACCAGCCCATCGCCGCCCGCCTGCGCAGCGCGAAGAGGATCGCCAGCGCGGCCAGCAGTCCGGCTCCCCCGACGAGCGCAGCGTAGATCGTCCCGCTACCGCTCAGCATGATCGCGGCTAATCCGGCACCCAGCAGGACGATCAACGCCAGCACGTGACCCGGCCGGCCCGATAGCCAGCCGCGAAACGCGATCTCTTCCACCAGCGGGGCGAAGACCACCACCGCGAACACCACCGCTGGACCGATATCGATCCCCGCCAGCGCGGTTTCGGGCACGGTGATGCCGGTGGACATGACCAGCCCGGCAATTCCCAGCAACACGCCCATTACTGCCAGATCGAGCAGGAACAGCCGCCATACCGCACCAAGGCTTGCCAGCCGCGGCATGGGCGCGCGTGCGGGCAGGGTGGGCCGCTTCAGGAAAGCGGCAAATTGCGTCCATTCGCCGCGCATCGAATTCGCGGGCGCAAGGCTTGTCGTTGCGGCGTGCATGAGGCTAAGGCGACCCTCTGATTCCAACCATTTCAGCTACGCAAAGCGAAACCATGGCCGGCCATTCCAAATTCAAGAACATCATGCATCGCAAGGGCGCGCAGGACAAGAAGCGCAGCGCGATGTTTTCCAAGCTCAGCCGCGAAATCACCGTGGCGGCGAAAATGGGCATGCCCGACCCCGACATGAACCCGCGCCTGCGGCTGGCGGTCAATGCCGCCAAGGCGCAGTCGATGCCCAAGGACAATATCCAGCGCGCGATCGACAAGGCCAGCGCGCAGGATGGCGAAAGCTACGAGGAAGTGCGCTACGAAGGCTACGGCCCGGGCGGCAGCGCGATCATCGTCGAAGCGCTGACCGACAATCGCAACCGCACCGCCACCAGCATTCGCACTGCCTTTTCGAAGAACGGCGGCAATCTCGGCACCGAGGGCAGCGTTGCGCATGGCTTCGACCGGCTCGGCTTCATTTTCTACCCGGCCGACGCGGGCGGCGAGGAAAAGGTCCTCGAAGCGGCGATGGAAGCGGGCGCGGAAGATATCGCCTCGAGCGATGACGGGCACGAAATCTGGACTGCCGCCGAAGACCTGCACCAGGTCGCGGCCGATCTCGAGAAGGCGCTGGGCGAGGCCGAGACGGTCAAGCTGGCGTGGAAGCCCAATCTCACCGTCGACATGGACGAGAAGAACGCGAGCACGCTGCTCAAGCTGATCGACGCGCTGGATGACGATGACGACGTCCAGACCGTGTGGGGCAATTACGACATCTCCGACGAGGTGATGGACAAGCTCGAGGGATGAGCTTTCGCGGGGTGCGCCTCCGGCCCCGGCGGACACCCTGCGGCACTCGCCGATGACGCTTATCCTCGGCCTCGATCCCTCGCTCAGCTGTACCGGTTGGGGCGTGATCCGCGCCGAGGGATCGCGCATTGCACATGTTGCCAACGGGCAGGTGCCGACCGACCCCAAGGCGCCGATGGCGCAGCGGCTTGCGGGCCTGCAGGCGGCGCTGGCCGATGTCATCGCCGCGCACCGGCCCGACCGCGCGGCAGCCGAAGAAGTCTTCGTCAACAAGAACCCGCAATCGACGCTCAAGCTGGCGCAGGCGCGCGGCTGCGTGCTGGCCGCCTGCGGGGCCGCCGGGCTGATGGTGAACGAACACGCCGCGCGGCTGGTCAAGAAGGCCGTCGTCGGCACGGGCGGGGCGGACAAACAGCAGGTGCAGGCCATGGTCAAGGTCCTGCTGCCGGGCGTGCGGATTGCCGGGGCCGACGCCGCCGATGCGCTGGCCGTGGCGATCGCCGACGCGCATCTGTCCTAGGCTGCGGATTTCGCGCGCCGCAGGCGCGGTCGCCCGATGTCCAAAAGCTGTCCCAATTCCTTCTTATAATTGAAAGACTTTCGCCGCCGGTGTGTCACAAGGCGGGGCTAGGCGCGTTGCGATCCAATCCAACGACAGGGGCCTTCCATGACATTCCCAGCTTTTCGCAGCGCCTTGCTTGCTTCCATCGCTCTCGTTCCCGCTCCGCTGATGGCGCAGGAGGTGCCGGCCGCGGACCAGCCCGCCAGCAGCACCACGATCATTGTCACTTCGCAGAAGATCGAACAGCGCGCGCAGGATGTGCCGATCACCATTTCGGCGGTGACCGGGGACCGGATCGAGGAACTCGGCGTGTCGGATCTGGACGAGCTGTCGAACTATGTTCCGGGGCTCAACATCCAGGAGCAGAGCGCCAACAATCCCGGCATCGTGATCCGCGGGATCACCTCGGATTCGGGTTCCTCGCAGCAGGGGCCGCGCGTCACACTCTATTACAACGGCGTCGACATCTCGCGTTCGCGCGGGTCGTACCAGGCGATCTACGATCTCGAGCGGGTCGAGGTGATCAAGGGCCCGCAGGCGACGTTGTTCGGCACTGCCTCGGCGGTCGGCGCGATCAGCCTCGTATCGGCGCGGCCGCGCGAAGGCTTCTCGGGCGAGATCACCGGCGGCTACGGCAATTTCGACCAGACGCTGCTCGGCGGCTATCTCAATGCCGGCAACGATGTGATCGCCGGACGGCTGGCGTTCGAATGGCGTACGCGCGACGGTTATGTCGAGAACCTCGCCGCCAGCCAGGAGGAAGAACTCTATGCGCAGGACCAACTCGGCCTGCGCGGCTCGCTGCGCTTCACCCCGACATCCGACCTCACGATCGACCTGATCGGGACCTACGACCAGCAGCGCAACGGCGGCACGCCCTTCATCTCGGGCACTTTCCCCGCTTTCGCCGGTGCGCCCGGCGGGCGCGACAATGCCTTCGAAGACGCCAATCTGGGCGGCTCGCCCTTTTTGGGCGCGGCGCTGGGCGACGACCAGCTCGGCCTCAACCGCGAGGTCTATGATGTGAACCTCACCGCCGAGTGGGAATTTGCCGACAGCTGGACCTTCACCACGGTCAATGGCTACCGCAAGTTCGACAGCGCCGAAGTGTTCGATGCCGACGGTTCGGCCGCGCCCTTCCTCGAATTCGCCGAGATCGCCGAGGGCGAGCAGTTCAGCCATGAAGGCCGGTTCAGCTATTCGGGCATGGATCTGCGCGGTTCCTTCGGCTGGAACGTCTTTACCGAGGACGGGTTGCAGAACGTCCCCTTCTCGACCGAGGAAGGCACCTTCCTCCAGTGCCTGACCAGCCTGTTCGGCGCGCCGCTGATCCCGGGTATCCCCTGCGTCGCGCCCGACGGCAGCGTACCGGCCAGCGCGGTCACCGGCCTCGCGACCGGCGGCGCCGCCACTGCCATCCCCTACCGCTCGATGTTCGAGAACCAGGGGCAGAACGACACTTACTCGGTCTTCGCCGATGCCACCTGGCTGGCCACCGACGCGCTCGAACTGACCGCCGGTCTGCGGTATCTGCGCGAAAACCGTCAGTCGGGCTATCGCACCGATGTTCCCAATTCGGTGCTGTCGGGCGCACCGTTGATCCCCGGGCAGGTCGATACCGGGGGGAGACCTTCATCGGCGAAGCCGACTTCGATGCGTGGCTCCCGCGCTTCAACGTGCTCTACCGGATCTCACCCGAAGTGAACGTCTTCGCCACCGTCTCCAAGGGCCGCCGCTCGCCGGTGGTGCAGCAGTCCACCACGCTGCAGCTTGTTGCCCGGGAAACGGTGTGGAACTACGAAGGCGGTATCAAGCTTGCCACCGGCAGGGTCTCGGGCTCGCTGGGCGTCTATTACCAGGTCTATGACAATTTCCAGGTGTCGGTCGAGGAGCTGGACCCCGACGGTAACCCGACCGGCGGTTTCATCACCCAGAGCGCCGGTGCGGCGTCCAATCTGGGTGTCGAGGCCGAAATCGCGGTCGAGGCGACCGACTGGCTCAGCTTCTTCGGCAATGTCGGCTATATCGACGGCGGGATCGACGAGGATAACAGCTTTGCCCCCGAATTTTCGGGCGCGCGTTTCCGCTTACAGCCCGAATGGCAGGCCGCGGCCGGCTTCACTGTCGACTACCCGCTCGGCGGCGGGGCGCGGCTGTTCGCCACCCCCAGCATTACGCATCGCAGCCGGATATATTTCGAAGTGCCCAACAGCGAAGTGACCTCGCAAGGCCCGGTCACGCTGGTGAATGCGCGCGCGGGGGTGAGCTTCGCCGACGACCGCTACGAGATCGCCGGATTCATCCGCAACGCTTTCGACGAAGACTATCTGCTCGATGCGGGCAATACCGGCGGGGCCTTCGGCATTCCGACCTTCATCCCGGCGGAACCGCGCTTCTTCGGCGTCCAGCTGACCGCGCGCTTCGGCGACTGATCTGACAGCGCCGCCGGGGTTCGCGCCCCGGCGGCCTGTTCAAGCGCTGCGCAAGCCGTTAGCGAAGCGCGTTCCAACCAGAAGCGGACAGATCAGTGACTGAGACTATCCTTTACGGCATTCCCAATTGCGACACGGTCAAGAAGGCGCGCAAATGGCTCGACGCGCAGGGCGTCGATTTCGCGTTTCACGATTACAAGAAGCAGGGCGCCGATCCGGCCAGGCTGGCCGCATGGATCGAAACGGCGGGGGTCGATACCGTACTCAACCGCCGCGGGACCACCTGGCGCAAGCTGCCCGAGGCCGACAAGGCCGATGTCGATGCGGCGAAGGCCGTCCAATTGCTGCAAGACAATCCGTCCATGATCAAACGCCCGATCGTCGAAGACGGCGGGGCCCTGCTGGTCGGTTTCAAGGAAGACGAATGGTCCGCGCACTTTTCCTGATCCTCGCGGCACTCGGTGCCGTCCCCGCGGCCGCGGCCGCTGCGGCTGAGGGCGACTTTCTCGTCATCGCGCATCGCGGCGCCAGCGGCGAACGGCCCGAGCATACGCTGGCGGCCTATGAGCGCGCGATCGACCAGGGCGCGGACTATATCGAGCCCGACCTTGTCGCGACGAAGGACATGCGGCTGGTCGCGCGGCACGAGACCGAGATCGGCGAGACGACCGATGTCGGCGTGCGCGAGGAATTTGCCGATCGCAAGCGGTCGAAGACGATCGAGGGGCGGCTGGTGACCGGCTGGTTCGCCGAGGATTTCACGCTGGCCGAATTGCGCAGCCTGCGCGTGAAGGAACGACTGCCCGGATTGCGCCCGGCCAATGCGCGGTTCGACGGGCTCTACCAGATCCCGACCTTCGAAGAGATCGTGACGCTGGTGCGGGCGAAGGAGGCCGAAACGGGCCGCGCGATCGGCATCTATCCCGAGCTCAAGCACCCCACCTGGCTGCTGCAGGAAGAAGGGATCGACACGGTCGACCTGCTCGCCACCGCGCTGCGCAAGGCCGATCTCGACGACGCCGATGATCGCGTGTTCGTGCAGGTCTTCGAGATCGGCCCGCTGCAGCGGCTGGACGCGCTGGTCGAGAGCCCGCTGGTGCTGCTGATCGCGGTCGAGGGCGGCCCCTATGACGAACCCGCGATCACCTGGGACGAATTGCTGACGCCCAGCGGTCTCGCCGATGTGGCGCGATATGCCGATGGTATCGGCCCCTATCTGGGCCATGTCCTTGCTGCGGATGGAAGTCCGACTGCGCTGATCGGCGATGCGCATGCCGCGGGGCTGGCGGTCCATCCGTGGACCCTGCGAAAGGAGAACGCCTTCCTGCCGCCCGCTTTGAAGAAAGGCAGCGATGCCGCCGCGCAGGGCGATCTCGCCGCGCTGGTGGGAATGGTCGTGGCGGCAGGCGCCAACGGTGTCTTCACCGACGATCCCGCGCTGGTGGTCAGCGCGCTCGGGCGGTGACGATATAGTTCAGCGACAGATCGCCGGACAGATGCAGCCCCCTGGCGGGTGAGAAGCCGATCCCGCGCGGCGTCCCCATGTCGAGGCCCGCATCGCCGAGCAATTCGTCCAGTTCCTCGGGCGTGATGAAATCGTCCCAGTGATGCGTGCCCTTGGGGATCAGTCCGATCCCTTCCGCCGCGCCGATCATCAGTAGCCGCGATTGCGGCGTGCGGTTGGGCGTCGACAGCACCATCAGCCCTCCCGGCGCCAGCCGGCCGGCCAGCGCTGCCACGAAGGCGCTCTTGTCGGCAACATGTTCGATCACTTCCATTGCAGTGACGAGGTCGAACGTGCCGAGATCGAGCGAACCGACCTCGCCCGCAATATAGCGGATATCGAGCCCCGCGCCTTCGGCATGCACCGCCGCTGCTGCGGTGTTTTCGGGCGCGGCATCGACGCCGGTGACATCCGCCCCCAGCCGCGCCAGCGGTTCGCACAGCAAGCCGGCACCGCAGCCGACGTCGAGCGCGCTCTTGCCCGCGAGCGGCTGGCGCGCCTCGATATCCCCTGCCCAGTGCAGGTCGATCGCCTCGCGCAGGAATTGCAGCCGCACGGGGTTGAGCCGGTGGAGCATGGCCGAGGAGCCCTTGGGGTCCCACCAGTCCTTGGCCAGCCTTCCGAAATGCGCGGCTTCCTCGGCGCGGATCGTTGCGCCCGAAATTGTGCCGGCCGAAGTATTGCTACGCGGCTGTGTGGTTGCATCGCTCATGCCCTCTGGCTAGCAGCCTAGCTCGACGCATTCCAGCACGGAGACCTCTACGCTTGGCCCGTATCGTGATGAAATTTGGCGGCACCTCGATGGCCGGGACCGAACGCATCCGGCGCGTGGCCAATATCGTGCGCAAGCAGCAGGCGCGCGGGCACGAGGTCGCGGTGGTGGTTTCGGCCATGGCGGGCGAGACCGACCGGCTGGTCAATTTCTGCCGCGAAGCCAATGCGCTCTACGACCCGGCGGAATACGACGTGGTGGTGGCCAGCGGCGAACAGGTCACCAGCGGACTGCTGGCGCTGACGCTGCAGTCGCTCGGTTGCCAGGCGCGTAGCTGGCTTGGCTGGCAGATGCCGATCAACACGATCGAGGCGCATGCCAAGGCGCGGATCGACAGCATCGATGCGGACGCGCTGATTGCCAGCATGGAGCGCGGCGAGATCGCCGTGATCCCCGGCTTCCAGGGCCTGTCGGGCGAGGGCCGGCTGACCACGCTGGGCCGCGGCGGGTCGGATACGTCCGCAGTGGCGGTGGCTGCAGCCATTGGCGCGGATCGCTGCGACATCTATACCGATGTCGACGGTGTCTATACCACCGACCCGCGGATCGTCGCCAAGGCGCGCAAGCAGACCGCGGTGACCTATGAGGAAATGCTCGAACTCGCCAGCGTCGGGGCCAAGGTGCTCCAGACACGCTCGGTCGGGCTGGCGATGAAGGAGGGCGTGCGCGTGCAGGTCCTCTCCAGCTTCGTCGGCGACGACGCGGTTCCCGCAGACGAATACCCCGGCACGATGATCGTGTCGGAGGAAGAAATGAACGCACTGGTGGAGAAGGGCGATATGGAACGCCAGCACGTGACCGGCATCGCGCATGACAAGAACGAGGCCAAGGTGATCCTCACCCGCGTGCCCGACAAACCCGGCGCGGTGGCCCACATCTTCGAACCGCTCGCCGCGGCGAGCATCAATGTCGACATGATCATCCAGAACGTCGGCCGCGACAAGGGCGAGACCGACGTGACCTTCACCGTGCCGCAGGCCGACCTTGCACGCGCGCAGGCGCTGCTCGAGGACAAGCGCGACGACATCGGCTACAATCGCCTGATCACCGACAGCAAGGTCGCCAAGATCAGCGTCGTCGGTGTCGGCATGAAGAGCCACGCGGGCGTCGCCAGCACGATGTTCAAGGCGCTGGCCGACCGCGCGATCAACATCCAGGCGATCACCACCAGCGAGATCAAGGTCAGCGTGCTGATCGACGAGGACGAGACCGAACTCGCGGTCCGCGTGCTCCACACCGCCTATGGGCTGGACGCTGCCGACGAGGCGGCATGAGCCACACTGCCCGGATCCTCCTGCTCGGCTCGGGCGAACTGGGGCGCGAGTTCGCGATATCGGCCAAGCGGCTTGGCGCCTATGTCATCGCCTGCGACAGCTATGACGATGCGCCCGCCATGCAGCTGGCCGATGCACGCGAAGTGTTCTCCATGCTCGATGGCGACAAGCTGCGCGAGGCGGCCGAGAAGCACCGGCCCGATTACATCGTCCCCGAGATCGAGGCGATCCGCACTTCGGTACTGGCCGAACTGGAGGAGGAAGGCTTCACCGTCGTGCCCTCTGCGCGCGCCGCGCAGCTGACCATGAACCGCGACGCGATCCGCGACCTTGCGGCCAATGATCTGGGCCTCGTCACCTCCCGATATCGCTATGCCAAGAATTTCGAGGAAGTGCAGGCGGCCGCGCAGCACACCGGTTTGCCCTGCGTGATCAAGCCGGTCATGTCGTCATCGGGCAAGGGCCAGTCGACCGTGCGCGACGCGGCCGAGCTCGAAGCGGCCTGGGCCTATGCCTGCGCCAACATGCGCGGCGACCGCCAACGCGTGATCGTCGAGCAATTCGTCGATTTCGATTACGAGATCACGCTGCTGACCGTGCGCCACAAGGACGGCATCAGCTTCTGCCCGGCGATCGGCCACCGGCAGGAACGCGGCGATTACCAGGAAAGCTGGCAGCCGACGCCGATGACCGACGCGGCGATCGCCAGGGCGCAGGACATGGCGCGCACCGTGGTCGACGATCTGGGCGGCTACGGCCTGTTCGGGGTCGAGTTCTTCGTGAAGGGCGAGGAGGTGATCTTTTCCGAGCTGTCCCCGCGCCCGCACGACACCGGCATGGTCACGCTGGTCAGCCAGAACCTCACCGAATTCGACCTCCATGCGCGCGCGGTGATGGGGCTGCCGGTTCCGCCCGTGCCGCGCGCGCGCCCCGCCGCCAGCGCGGTGATCCTCGCCGAACGCGACAGCGCGGCGCTGGCTTATGACGGGCTGGCCGAGGCGATGGTCGACGGCGCCGATATCCGCATCTTCGCCAAGCCCACCAGCCGTCCCTACCGCCGCATGGGCGTGGCGCTGGCCACCGCGGGCGACACCGACGAGGCCCGCCGCATCGCGCGCGAGGCGGCGCATAAGGTGCGCATCGACTACGGCGACTAGCCGCTCAGCCGAACAGCATGACGTTCATCAACCGGCCCGGCAGCAGGAATGCGGCAAGGCCGGGAAAGACCAGCCCGGTGAGATAGGTGAACACCAGCTGCCGCTTGTGGCCGGTAATATTGCCGCGCCGCGCGGTCGCGACCGAACGCCAGGCGGAAAAGATCGTCAGCGGCACGAAGATATGGATCGGGCTGTAGCTGCCGCCGGTCTTGATGAAGATCGCCGAGAACGCGGTGAGCAGCATCAGGAGCAGCCAGATCTTGCCCAGCTGCTTGTGCCGCGCATCGCCCTTGCGCGTCAGCAGGACATAGGCGCCCAGCGGGATCGCGGGGATCACCGCCACCACGTGGATCGCGATCGCCACATTGCGCAGGCGCGGCAGTTCGGGCGTCAGTCCGCCCAGCGCGCGCCCGATTGCGACCACGCACAGCACTGTCATGACGGTGCCGACGATCGTCACCAGCGCGCGGCTGACCGGGCCGATATCGAAAGCGGAAGGCGTGCGGGCGGTGAAGGGGGCGGGAAGCGCGAATGCGAACATCGGTAGGTCTCCAGTGCGGGTCGTTGGCCCTGTGGTGGCACCGCGCCACTTGCGGGCAATGGGACATGCGCGGATGGGGCGCCCGCTTCGCAAAAGGGTCGCAAATCGGGTGCTTGGCCACTTTACGAAGCGCGAACGGGCACTAGTCTGCACAGCCATGAACCAGCCCCAGACTGCTTCCGCGCGAATCGCCCGCAAGCTCGTGATCGACCTCTCGGTGATGACCGTGATCGGGCTGGTGCTGGCGATGATCGGTCCGTTCGGGACCGCCACCGCGCCGCTCGCGCTGCGGCTGGTGAGCTGGGTCGCCCTCGCTTGGGTCGGCTACGCCTTCTACCGTCCGCTGGCGCCGCTGGTCGCGTGGCTGCATGTGCGGCTCCAGCTGCCCAAGGCGGGGCTGTGGATCGGCTTGACCATGCTCGCCACCATTCCGCTGACTGCGGCAATCTGGGCCATCGAATTCCTGCCCGGGCCGATCCCCGCACCCACGCTCGAAGACGCGCTGCTTGCGTATCTCAACGTGCTGGTGATCGGAGCCAGCGTCATCGTGGTGTTCTACCTGCTCGAACGCGGCAAGGGAGATACGCCCGCGCAACCCGGCGCAACCTCGCCTGTTGTCGCGCAGCCCGCCCGGCAAGACGATCCGCGGCCCGCGTTCCTGCAGCGCCTGCCGGCCGAACTGGGGTCCGACCTGATCGCGCTTGAGATGGAGGACCACTACGTCCGCGCGCATACCATGCTCGGCTCGGACCTCGTGCTGCTGCGCCTGCGCGATGCGCTGGGCGAACTCGACGGGATCGACGGCGCGCAGGTCCATCGCAGCTGGTGGGTGGCGCGCGATGCGGTGGAGGGTGTCGAGCGCGACGGGCGCAGCGTCCGGTTGGTGCTGCCACGCGGGATCGTGGCCCCGGTCGCGCGCAGCCGCATGGCCGAACTGACCAAGGCCGGCTGGTTCTAAGCATCTTGCCGTTGCCCCGCGCGCGCCGTAAGCGCCCCGCCATGAGCACCTATCCCAAGACCGCCCGCCTGATGCAGCGCGGCGCAGATTTCCTCGGCAGCGAAACCGCGATCCTGTGCGGCGCGATGAGCTGGGTTTCCGAGCGCACGCTCGTCTCCGCGATTTCCAATGCGGGCGGCTTCGGCGTGATTGCCTGCGGGGCGATGACGCCCGACCTGCTCGACGCCGAAATCGCCGCAACCCGCGCGCTGACCGACAAGCCCTTCGGCGTGAACCTGATCACCATGCATCCCGACCTGTTCGACCTTATCGCCGTGTGCGAGAAGCACGCGGTGGGCCATGTCGTGCTGGCGGGCGGCATCCCGCCCAAGGGCAGTGTCGAGGCGATCAAGGGCGGCAAGAACCCCGCCAAGGTCATCTGCTTTGCGCCCACGCTGGCGCTGGCCAAGAAGCTGCTGCGCTCGGGCGCCGATGCGCTGGTGATCGAAGGGATGGAAGCGGGCGGCCATATCGGCCCCGTATCGACCAGCGTACTGGCGCAGGAAATGCTGCCCGAACTGGCCGAAGACCATCTGATCTTCGTTGCCGGTGGGATCGGGCGCGGGCAGGCGATCGCGGGCTATCTCGAAATGGGTGCGGCGGGCGTCCAGCTCGGCACGCGTTTCGCCTGCGCGCAGGAAAGCATCGCCCATCCCGATTTCAAGAAGGCCTTCTTCCGCGCCAGCGCCCGCGACGCGGTGGCCAGCGTCCAGGTCGATCCGCGCCTGCCGGTGATCCCGGTCCGCGCGCTAAAAAACAAGGGAAGTGAACTATTTACCCGGAAACAGATCGAGGTTGCCGGCGTTCTGGACCGCGAGGAGATCGCGATGAACGAAGCGCAATTGCAGATCGAGCATTACTGGGCGGGCGCATTGCGCCGCGCGGTCATCGATGGCGATGTCGAGAACGGCAGCCTGATGGCCGGGCAATCGGTCGGCATGCTCAAGGAAGAAGAACCGGTCGCCGCGATCATCGACAAGCTGATGGCCCAAAGCGAAGCAGCGCTCGCGCGTCGCTGATATGCCCCCTCGCCCGCTCGACCTCGATGTCGCCATCTATCGCGATCGCGTGCAGGTCACCAATCGCGCCACCGCAACCTTTGCCGACCAGCGCGCCAATCACGAATTTTCGAACGCGGCCTCGGTAGTCGCCGAGCCGCGTTATCTGGAAGACACGATCGTCCGCGCGATC
This sequence comes from Qipengyuania sp. HL-TH1, assembly GCF_036365825.1. Lineage (NCBI taxonomy): Bacteria > Pseudomonadati > Pseudomonadota > Alphaproteobacteria > Sphingomonadales > Erythrobacteraceae > Qipengyuania > Qipengyuania profunda. The sequence goes on along the minus strand of NZ_CP142675.1, from coordinate 2,451,640 downwards.
CGCCAGCTCGCGCATGAGGACAGGGCCTTCATGCTGTGCGATCCGATCGCACATGTGGTCGGCTGCGAGACCGCGCTCGACGAATCCGAACGTTACATCGTGGAAAGCGCCTTGCACCAGTCGGGCATGAAGACGGTGGTCTTCGAGATCGACTGACCAAGCCTGTATTGCGCAAGCCCAAGCCTGTTTGCGCTTGCACGGTTGGGCGCGGGGCGCACATGAGGGCGCATGCCCGACCCATTCGTCCTGACCCTGTCCTGCGCCGATCGTCCCGGGATCACCGCGCGCGTCACCTCCTTCCTGTTCGAGCGCGGCGGCAATATCCTCGAAGCGCAGCAGTTCAACGACCGGATGAGCGACGCCTTCTTCATGCGCGTCGAATTCGATCCGGGCGCGATCTCGCGCGATGCCTTCCGCGCCGAGTTCGCCCCTCTGGCGAGCGAGTTGGCAATGGAGTGGAAGCTGTCGCTGCGCGACCGCCCGCGGCGCGTGCTGATCATGGTCAGCAAGTTCGACCATTGCCTGGCCGACCTGCTCTATCGCTGGCGGATCGGCGAATTGCCGATGAAGCCGGTGGCGATCGTATCGAACCATCCGCGCGAGGCGATCGAGCATACCGATCTGGGCGACCTCCCGTTCCACCATCTGCCGATCACCCGCGACACCAAGCCAGCACAGGAAGCGCAGGTGCGCGCGATTGCCGAGCAGAGCGGGGCCGAACTCATCGTGCTGGCGCGCTATATGCAGATCCTGTCGGACGAACAGGCGGCGCATTTCGCCGGGCGCTGCATCAATATCCACCACAGCTTCCTGCCCGGCTTCAAGGGTGCCAAGCCCTATCACCAGGCCTATGAGCGCGGGGTCAAGATGATCGGCGCCAGCGCGCATTACGTCACCGGCGATCTCGATGAAGGCCCGATCATCCACCAGGACGCCGAAAGCATCGGCCATGCCGACACCCCCGATGCGCTGGTGCGCAAGGGCCGCGACATCGAAAGCCGGGTGCTCGCCGAAGCGGTGCGTCTCCACCTGGAAGAGCGCGTCCTGCTCAACGGCCAGCGAACCGTGGTGTTCAGGGGCTGAGCAGCGCCTTCCACGGTGCTGCTCGCGGATCATCGCTGGTAAGCGGATCCCAGATCGCAGCCATCCGCGCGCGGGCTTCGGGCTCGGCCATGCCGGCGGCGATATCGAGCAGGTAGAAGAAGGCGCTCACGCGCCAGTTCATAATGCAATGGACGTGGACCGGACCCTCGGCCTCGGCCAGCGCGCGGTCCAGCCGGGCGACATGGTCGCGGGTAGGGGCGTCGAAGGGCACGGGGATATGCGTGTAGCCTATCCCCTCCGCCGCCAGCGCGGCCGCTTCATCCGCCAGCGCTTCGGGATGGTCGTCCAGCGCCAGATTGATGACATGGCGCACGCCGATGGCCGCCAGCCTCGCGGGATCGCCCGGCTCGAGCTTGCCCGACGTGGTGATCCCGTCTGGTCGCCTGCGCCAGTTCCGGATGTCGGCCGGGTCGGCCACGCTCAGCGCCGCGTGATGCGCGTCTTGGCGCGTTCCGCCTCCATCGCCTTGTCCTCGTTGGCGCGCTTGATGACATATTGGCGCACCGCCTCGACCTCGTCCTCGCTCAGCGAGGGGGCGAAGCTGGCCATGCCGTTGTCGCTCAGTGCGCCGCCATGGACGATCTGCAGCCATGCGGTGCGGTTTTCGAGCGCGCCCGAGCGGCGCAGGTCGGGCAGTTCGGTCGATCCGACCGCACCCGGGGCGTGGCACACCGCGCAATAGCGCGCGTATTTCGTGCGTCCCAGTTCGATCACCTCCGCGCTCGCCTTGGAAAGCGGCGGGTCGAGCGGCGCGAGCGCGAAATCGGGTTCTTCGGGCAGGGCAGCGGTCCCGCCCAGCTTGAATACCAGCAACCGGCTGATGTTGCGCACCGGGTGCAGGTTGTCGATCAGCGCGCCGTCGGCGGACAGGGCGAAGGCGCCGCCCCATCCGGCCAGCACCGCGACATATTGCTCGCCATCGACGGTATAGGTGATCGGCGGAGCGACCACGCCGGTCTGCGCGGCGAAGCTCCACAGCCGCTCGCCAGTGGCCGAGTTGTAGGCGGCAAACTCGCTGCCCGAATTGCCCTGGAAGACCAGCCCGCCGCCGGTCGCCAGCAACCCGCCGTTCCACGGGCCGGGGTGTTCGACGCTCCAGCGCGCTTCCTGCGCCACCGGGTCCCACGCCACCAGCTTGCCCTTGATCGTGCCCTGCACCTCGCGGCGGATGCCCAGATCGGGCGGCAAATCGCCTGCGCCGAGGTCGAAGCCGATGTTGAAGCCGCGCGCGCGGTCGGGTTTCCAGTTCGCTTCGGGGGCATAGAGCATCGCGGCTTCGAAGGCGGGGATATAGACGAGGTTCTCGCCCGGGTGGTACGCCATCGGGTGCCAGTTGTGCCCGCCCAGCGGCCCGGGCATCACCAGCGCGGGCTGGCCGGTGATGTCGATCCGCGTTTCGGGGTTCATCTGCGGCCGGCCATCCTCGCTCATCCCGGTCGACCAATTGAGCGGAATATAGGGCTCCGCCGAAATGAACTCACCCGTCGCGCGGTCGAGCACGTAGAAATAGCCGTTCTTGGGCGCCTGCATCAGCACCTGCCGGCTGCGCCCGTCGATTTCCATATCGGCCAGCACGATGTGCTGCGTGGCGGTGTAGTCCCAGGTTTCGCCCGGCGTGGTCTGGTAGTGCCAGACATATTCGCCCGTATCGGGCCGGATCGCGACGATGCTCGACAGGTAGAGATTGTCGCCTTCGCCGCGCCCGTCTGCTCCGGGGCTGCGATAGGCGCGGTTCCACGGGCTGCCATTGCCGACCCCGAAATAGAGCAGGTCGAGCTCGGGATCGTAGGCCATCGAATCCCACACCGTGCCGCCGCCGCCGATGCCGTTTTCGCCTGCCAGCGCATCGCCGCTCCAGGTCTCGGCCGCGGTCTTGAGATAGTCGGGCGCGTCCTCGGCCTCGTCGCCGGGCACGGTGTAGAAGCGCCACAGCTCCTCCCCGTCGGCCGCGTCATAGGCCGCGATATAGCCGCGCACGCCGAACTCGGCGCCGCCATTTCCGATCAGCACCTTGCCATCGACCACGCGCGGCGCGCCGGTGATGGTGTAGCTCTTGTCCTGGTCGACCGTGACCTTCTCCCACGCCACCGCGCCGGTGTCGCGGTCGAGCGCGACCAGCCGCCCGTCGAGCGTGCCGAAGAAGAGCTTGTCTCCCCAAGCCGCCAGCCCGCGATTGACCACGTCGCAGCACGCTTTGACCCCGGTTTCGCCGGGCACTTGCGGATCGTAGCTCCACAGCGGTTCGCCGGTCGCGGCGTCATAGGCGAAGACCTTGCTCCACGCGGTGGTGACATAGAGCTTGCCGTCCATCACCAGCGGGGTGGCTTCCTGCCCGCGCGCGGTGTCCATGTCGGAGAACCAGGCGAGCCCGAGGTCGCCCACGCTGTTGCGGTCGATCTGGGCCAACGGCGAGAAGCGCTGTTCGGCATAGCTGCCACCATGCGTGATCCAGTTGGCCGGGTCCTTGCCTGCATTGACCAGCCGGACGGTGTCGATCCCGCCTTCGGGCGCGTCCGCGGCACCCATCTTGCAGCCAGCCAGCGTCCCGCAAAACCCCAGCGCGGCCACTGCCGCCCAACCGATCCCTCGCATCATCCTCTCCCCGGCGACATTTGCGTCGCTCTATGAAACCTATCCTGCCGACGATGCGCGGGCTTGTCCATAAGGCTGCACCCTGCGAGGATCGGCGCGAACGGGACTGCGAGGAGAGACGAGCGATGTGCGATGAACAGGATCTGGCGCGCTGGGCGCGCGGTACAGTATCGCGCCGGGCCTTCGGCGGCGGCGCGCTGGCGGCGGGCGTGGCGGCTTGCGCGCCGGTCGATGCCAGCGTCGATCGTCCGGCGGAGGCAGGCAGGCTGACCGAGCGCATGGTCAGCTTTGCCGCACCCGGCGGGACGATGGACGGGTTCTTCGTCCATCCCGCAGACAGGGCGAGCCCGCTCGTGCTGTTCTGGCCCGATATTGCCGGGCTGCGCGAGGCGAAGCGGCAGATGGCGCGGCGGCTGGCGGGCGCGGGCTATGCCGTGTTCGTCGCCAATCCCTATTACCGCGATGTGGCAGGCGAGCAGTTCGCCGACTTCGCCGATTTCGCGGGCAATGGCGGCTGGGACAAGGCGCGCCAGTGGCGCGCAAAGCTCGATGCGGACGCGATCCAGGCCGATGCGCGCGCCGCCACCGCATGGCTCGATACGCAGCAAGCCGTCGATACCGCGCGTGGTATCGGCACGCAGGGCTATTGCATGGGCGGTCCGTTCACCGTGTGGAGCACGGCGGCGGTTTCGCGAATGAAAGCGGCGGGCAGTTTCCATGGCGGCGGCCTGGTGCGCGAGGGCGCGGACAGCCCGCACCGCATGCTGCGCGAGGACGCCCATTATCTGATCGCGATCGCGCAGAACGACGATGCCAAGGAGCCCGAGGCCAAGACCGAATTCCGCGCGGCCGCCGATGCGGTGGGCGCGGCTGCGGAGGTCGAGGTCTATCCCGCCGACCACGGCTGGTGCGTGCCCGATTCGCCCTCCTACGACGAAGCCGAGGCCGAGCGGGCCTGGGCGCGCTTGCTGGCAACCTACGCCGCGGCGCTCTGACCGCTTTCGCTTGCCGCCAGCCCCACGCGCGCTACGATGCGGGCGAATAGAGGAGGGTCGTGATGCTTGGTGGTACGCTTGTCCTGATGCTGCTGGTCCTGGTCGTTGTCATGTTCCTGGTGATGGGCGTGCGCATCGTGAAACAGGGCTTCGTCTACACCATCGAACGGCTCGGGAAATATCACCTCGCCGCCGATCCCGGCCTGCACATCATCTACCCCTTCATCGATCGCGTCGGTCACAAGATCAACATGATGGAGCAGGTGCTTGATATTCCGGGACAGGAAATCATCACCAAGGACAACGCCATGGTCGGCGTGGATGCGGTGGTGTTCTTCCAGGTGCTCGATGCGGGCAAGGCGGCTTACGAGGTGTCGGGCCTCCACAATGCGATCCTTGCGCTGACGACGACCAATCTGCGCACGGTGATGGGTTCGATGGACCTCGACGAGACGCTGTCGAAGCGGGACGAGATCAACGCCCGGCTGCTCAGCGTGGTCGATCACGCCACTTCGCCGTGGGGGATCAAGATCACCCGGGTGGAAATCAAGGACATCCGCCCGCCGGTCGATATCTCCGAAGCCATGGCACGGCAGATGAAGGCCGAACGCCTCAAGCGTGCCGAAATCCTCGAGGCCGAAGGCGACAAGACCAGCTCGATCCTGCGCGCCGAGGGCCGCAAGCAATCCGCCATCCTCGAAGCCGAGGGCAAACGCGAAGCGCAGTTCCGCGATGCCGAAGCGCGCGAGCGCGCGGCGCAGGCCGAAGCCAAGGCGACCGAGATGGTTTCCAACGCCATCGCTTCCTCGGGCAACCAGGCGATCAATTACTTCATCGCGCAGGAATACACCAAGGCGGTGGGCAAGTTCGCCGACAGCCCGAACACCAAGACCATCCTGTTCCCGGTCGAAGCAACCCAGCTGATCGGCTCGCTCGGCGGTATCGGCGAACTGATCAAGGGCACGTTCGACGGTGTCGAGGGTACGGTGGACAGCGGTATGCCGATCCCCGCCGGCCGCGATACCACGCCCCCGCGCCGCACCAGCGTCCCGCGTTCGCGCGGCGAGTGAGCACAGCCGCGATGGATGGCATCGAATCCTACTGGATCTGGCTGATCCTCGGCCTCGCCCTGGCCACGCTCGAGATGGTCGTGCCCGGGGTCTATCTGATCTGGCTGGCGATGGCGGCGCTGGGCATCGCGGTGCTGGCCTTCGTCTCGGCGCCCCCGCTGGCGCTGCAGATCATCGCCTGGCTGTCGCTCTCGCTGATCCTCGCCTTTTCGGCAAAGCGCTGGCTGCGCGACCGCCCGGTCAGCTCCTCCGACCCGTTGCTCAACAACCGCGTCGGCCGGCTCCACGGCGAAACCGCACTGGTGACGCAGGCGATCGAAAGCGGCTCGGGCCGGGTGAAGGTGGGTGATAGCGAATGGATCGCGCGCGGAGCGGATACGGCGGCGGGTGCGCGCGTGCGCATCATCGGCAGCAATGGCGCCGAACTGCTGGTCGAGCCGGTCGCGCTGCTCGAGGACGATAGCCCGCCCGGGGGCGAGGCCTAGCTCAGCCGTTCAGCGCTTCGGTGAAGCGGCCGTGCTTGCGGTAGCGCACCATCCATTTGTCGAGGAACAGGCCCAGCGGCTTGGGGTCGATGCCCAGCTTCGCGAACCCCGGAAACTCGCCCGAGACGACATTGCCCTGCTTGAGCAGCTTCCACTGGTCGCTACCCATCGGCGTGCCCGGCAGCGCGGCAAAGGTCGCCGAAAGCGCATCGGGCATCGCCAGGAAAGTGCGCTTGCGCTGCTGCGCGGCGGCGATCGCCTCGTTGATCTGCATCATCGACATCTGCTCGGGCCCGCCAAGCTCGTAGATCTTGCCGCCGAACGTGCCCGGGTCCTCGAGCGCGCGCACCGCCGCTTCGGCGACATCGTCGACATAGACCGGCTGCAGCTTCGCCTCGGGCGCGAAGACCGGCAACACGGGCAGCGCCGAAATCAGCCCGGCGAACATGTTGATGAAATTGTCGTCCTTGCCGAACAATATGCTCGGCCGCAGGATGGTCGCCTTGGGAAAGGCGGCAAGCACGCGCTCCTCGCCCAGCTTCTTGGCCGCGGCATATTCGATCTCGGTGCCCTCCTCGAGCTCTGCCGCGATCGCGCTGACATGGACGAACGCGCTTGCGCCTTCCTTCGCGGCGGCCTCGGCCATCCAGCCCGGTGCTTCGCCCATCAGCCGGCGCAGATTGCCACCAAATGCGCCGACGAGGTTGATCACCGCATCCGCTCCGACGAGGCAGCGCTCGACCGACTGGCGATCGTTCGCATCGCAGCGCGCGAACTGCATCTGGCCGAGGTTGGCGAGCGGCTTGAGCTTGAACGCCTTTTCGGGATTGCGGCTGGCGATCCGCACCCGCGCACCGCGCTCGAGCAGCGCCTGCGCCACGTAATTGCCGATAAAGCCGCTGCCGCCCATCAGCACTACCAGTCTGCCGTTCAACGCGCCGCTTTTCGCCATGGTATTCGCCTGTTTCCTCGAAGGGAGAAGTGTCGCCACGCCCCTAGCCTCAACCCCCGCTGCGCCGCAAGCGTTCCGGCGGGTGTGAAAGGCGTTGACAGGTAAGCCACTGCTTCGCTAGTGGCCCGCGCCTACCCGCAGCCGTGCTACGACGACCGGCCAGCGACAGTGTGCCCAGATGGCGGAATTGGTAGACGCGCATGCTTCAGGTGCATGTATCCGCAAGGGTGTGGAGGTTCGAGTCCTCTTCTGGGCACCATCAACTCATTCCAAACCATCCCAAAAGGGTCGACAAAACGGCAGAATTCTGCCATTTTCGAGCCTCACCTATCCCGGAATGTGTCAGGCGATTTCAGGCAATCCGGGGCCATGGCGTGCCAGAAAAAGGGCGATATGGCCCCGCTCGAAGCTCTCATGGCCCCATGACCCTATTGCACCCTCGTCGACCTTCTCCGGAAACGTTGAGGAGATTCGATCGTGGCGCTCACAGACATGCAAATTCGGAACATCCGTCCGACTGGGAAGATATCCCAGCATACGGATGAGCGCGGCCTTTACCTGGAGGTCCAAGTCAGCGGATCGAAGCTATGGCGGTACAAATACCGTTATATGGGGAAGCAGAAGCGGCTTGCGCTTGGTCGCTATCCGGACGTCGGTCTCGCCGAAGCTCGCAAGAGGCGGGACGATGCGCGGTCCAAGCTGGATGCGGGCAAGGACCCACTGGCTGAGCGCAAGCGTGAAAAGCTTGTCGCGGCGTTCAACGCGGCAAATACTTTTGTTGAGATCGCCAGGGAGTATATCGACAAGCGGGTCGCTGAAGGACAGTCGGAGGCGACCACGCAGAAAGCCAACTGGCTCCTCGAGCAGCTCAAGCCGATCTGGACCTTCCCAGTCGCGGACATCAAGCCTGTGGACTTGCTGGCTGCGCTCAAGCGGATTGAGGCGCGGGGGAAGTATGAAACCGCGCGGCGTTGCCGATCCTTTGCGGGCCGTGTCTTCCGCTATGCCGTCGCTACCGGACGCGGCGAGACGGATCCCAGTTCAATTCTGCGCGGCGCGCTGGTCGTGCCAAAGGTCACGCATCACGCGGCAATTCTTGATCCCAAGCAAATGGGTGAGTTGCTGCGCGCAATGGACGCATATGCGGGCAATGCAGTCACGCGACTTGCTATGCAGATGTCGGCGCACGTCATGGCGCGACCGGGTGAGATCCGCATGGCAAAGTGGTCTGAGATCGACTTCGACAATGCGGTCTGGAAAATTCCCGCCGAGCGCATGAAGATGCGCCGCGCGCATGAAGTTCCGTTGTCACGCCAGGTGCTCACCTATCTTGAAGAGCTCTTCGCTCTCACGGGGCCCGACGGGTTTGTCTTTCCGGCCTTCCATACTTGGCGACGTCCAATGAGCGAGAACACCGTCAATCAGGCCTTTCGCCGCATGGGCTATGCGACTGGTGAAGTGACGGCGCATGGGTTGCGAACCACCGCGTCGACCTTCCTCAACGAAAGCGGCAAGTGGTCGCCGGACGCCATCGAACGGTCGCTCGCTCATGCCGACGCCAACAGCGTTAGGGCAGTCTACAACCGGGGGCGCTACTGGGAGGAGCGCGTGACCATGCATCAATGGTGGAGCGATCATCTCGACATGCTGCGCGATGGCGCGGAAATCATGCAGATCAGCAAATCGGCAAGATTGTAGCTGCACAGCATGATTGTTCCGAACTAGTCAGAACTAGCCCCTCTTCGCGCTTCAGGTACGCGATAACCCGGCGGGTTTGCCACCCAGCGGTTGATCTCAGCTTCGCTCCAGCCCGCCCCATGGACACTGATCGGTATCTGCGGCGGGAACGTCCCTTCGGCGATCTTGCGGTATACGGTCGACCGCGACAGCCCTGTGCGGTGAAGAACGGTCTTGAGGCGGATGATACGGTCTGGATCTGGCATGTTCGGCATTCCATTGATTGGTGGTCGCTGACACCCCCTGCGATGAAATTGATGGTCTTGTCCGATGAGGAAAGAGCTACTTGCGCCGATCGAAGACAGGCGCGCAAAAGGCGGCTCCCGGTGACCTCTAACTGTATGGCGTCACTTGACGCCATACAGTTAGAGGATAGAAACCTTCATGCGAATCAACAACGTGACCCACTAAGGGTTGCGGCGCTTCATTGGGATTGACGATGCCAGCAGCTTGCAGCTCGCTGTTGTCTCCAAGGTGCGGCGGATCGTGTCGTTCTTCCAAGACATGGAGCGTCATCGACCTTGATTATGAAGACTACCCTTAGGAGGTGGCCATGAGCGCGACTGCAGGCATCCGCATGAAGAACCCCGCACATCCGGGCGGCTTCGTGAAGTCGGAGATTATCGAGCCGCTTGGCCTTTCGGTGACTGCGGCGGCGCAGGTTCTGGGCGTTACCCGCGCGACGCTTTCGACCTTGCTTAATGAGCATTCGCAGCTTTCTTCGGAAATGGCGCTGCGGATCGAAAAGGCTTTCGGCGTCCCGATGGACACGCTTATGCGGATGCAGAACAGTTACGATATTGCTCAAGCCCGGAAACGCGAAGGGGAGATCAAGGTTGCCCGTTTTGCGGGGCTAGATCGACCGATCGGTTCACAAGGGGCGAGTGTGTAAAGCTTCTTGCGAGCTTTTTTGGGGGCAAAGATGGACACCGAAGCAGATACGTGCCGCAAAGAAGTAGTCCCCAAGTTGGTGGAAGCCGGGTGGGATAACGCGCCCCATGCCATCAATGAGCAACGCACCTTCACTGACGGCCGAATTGTCTTTGTCGGGGGTAAGGCCCGGCGCGGACGCCAAAAACGCGCTGACTTTATCCTTCGCTATCGTACCGATTTCCCTATCGCGGTTGTCGAGGCAAAATCGAAATACAAGCATGCGGCCGATGGGCTTCAGCAAGCTCGCGAGTATGCCGAGATACTGGGCCTAAAGTTTGCCTATTCCACGAATGGGCGTGAAATCATCGAGATTGACTACACGACCGGCATCGAGCGTGAAGTGTCTTCCTATCCTTCGCCTGAGGAGCTTTGGGCCCGTCTCTCGGAGACTGAGGAAATCACTCCTGAGATTAAGGCGCATCTCCTCTCTCCGACCTATCCTGATAAATCGAAGCCGCTACGCTATTATCAGGAGATTGCGGTCAACCGCGCGGTCCAGGCAGTCCTGCAAGACCGCAAGCGCGTTCTGCTAACCTTGTGCACCGGCGCAGGAAAGACAGCCGTCGCGTTCCAGATTTCTTGGAAGCTCTGGAACGGGGGTTGGAATGCGAAAGGGACCAATCGTAAACCCAAGATTCTCTTCCTCGCGGACCGCAATGTCCTCGTAGACGATCCCAAGGACAAGGATTTCAGCGTTTTTGGCGACGCCCGCTTCAAGATCAGCGGAGGGGAAATCAGCAAGGGGCGCGACATTTACTTCGCGATATATCAGGCGATCGCTGGCAACGAAGCGCGCGACGGCATTTACAAAGATTATGCGAAGGACTTCTTTGACCTAATTATCGTTGATGAGTGCCATCGCGGCAGCGCTCGCGATGACAGCAACTGGCGCGAAATTCTTGAATGGTTCGATCAAGCCCATCAAATCGGCATGACGGCCACGCCTAAGCGCGAAGACAATGCCGATACCTACAGCTATTTCGGCGACCCCATATACGAATACAGCTTGGCGCAAGGCATCGCAGACGGCTTTCTCGCGCCTTATCGAGTCCATCGGGTTATCTCCGACTTCGATGCTGTTGGATGGCGACCGTCAAAAGGGGAGTTAGATCGCTACGGACGAGAAATTCCGGACTCGGAATACGGAACTCGTGATTTCGAAAGGGTCATCGCAGTGCGCTCGCGAACCGAAGCGTTTGCGGGACACCTAAGCACTTTCATGAAGGAAACGGATCGGTTTGCAAAAACCATAGTGTTCTGCGTGAACCAGGAACACGCACTGGAAATGCGAAATGCATTGGCCCGTTTGAACGCCGATCTGGTGAAAGACTATCCAGACTATGTATGTCGGGTAACGTCCGACGAAGGGGACATCGGCTCAGGTCACCGTGCCAATTTTCAGGACATCGACAAACGCACACCTGTCATTCTAACCACATCGCAATTGCTTACGACCGGCGTAGATGCCCCCACCTGCAAGAACGTTGTCCTGGCACGCGTCGTTGGATCCATGCCAGAGTTCAAGCAGATCATCGGACGCGGCACTCGGCTTCGAGCCGACTATGGCAAACTGGCGTTCAACATCATTGATTACACCGGAACGGCGACAGAGAAGTTCGCTGATCCCGCTTTTGATGGTGATCCGGTCAGAGAGCGCGAAGAGGTCATCAACGAAGAGGGTGACGTCATCGAAGAAGCCGACGTTTCCCCAGAAACAGACTTTAGCAATGAGGTTGATGACACCGCGTTCGAAGACCCAGTTGATGGCGGCTTGCCTGAGGAGATTGAGTCGGACGGCCCGAGAAAGTTCTATTATGATGGCGGCAAAGTCGAGATTATCAGGCAGCTGGTTTACGAACTCGACTCTGATGGCAAGAAGCTGGCCTGCCGTCATCTAACCGACTACACAGGCGATAAGGTTCGCACGCTATACCCGAATGCCTCCGAACTTCGTAAAGATTGGCTGGACCCTACCCGCCGTGCGGAAATTATCGATCAGCTCGAAGAAAAAGGGATCGATCCCGGCACTCTGGGCGAATCCGTTGGAAAGCCAGACGCGGATCCCTTCGATCTATTGTGCCATCTCGCCTACAACGCACCCTTGCGGACTCGGCGCGAGCGAGCCGACAGTCTCAAACGAAACGAAACAGAGTTTTTTGCCAAGCACGGCCCAGAGGCACGCGAGGTTCTCGACGCCCTAATAGAAAAATACGCCGAGCATGGCGCGGCTCAATTTACCCTTCCCGATGTACTCGAAATTCCGCCCTTCAACGATTGGGGCAACGTGATCGAGATCGCCGCCCGTTTCGGCGGAGGCAAAGCAATGCGTGAAGCCGTCAACGAACTCCAGATGCGCCTCTACGGCGCCTAGAAAGAAAACTGTAAGTGACACGTCGAACTAAATCCAAAGCACCTCTCACCACAGCTCAGCGCTTGGACAGCATCATAAAGTCTGCGCGCAAGATCATGCGCAAGGACAAAGGTCTAAACGGGGACCTTGATCGGCTTCCCATGCTCACTTGGATCATGTTCCTCAAATTTCTCGACGACATGGAATTGATCGAAGAGGAAAAGGCTGAGATGTCTGGCAAGCGCTTTCGCGGTGCAATTGAAGCGCCTTATCGCTGGCGGGATTGGGCTGCGGACGAGGCGGGCATCACGGGACCAGATCTGCTTCACTTTCTGACGGCAGAAGAAGCCGAACTTCCGGACGGTTCCACGGGGCCGGGCCTCTTTGCCTATCTCAAGGGCCTGCGCGGAGATAACGGCAAGCGCGACAGGAAGGATGTTGTCGCAACCGTATTTCGTGGGCTCACGAACCGCATGGAAAGCGGCTACTTGCTACGGGATGTGATCAACCTCGTTCACGGCATCCATTTTGATTCTTCCGAGGAGGTCCACACACTTGGACGGCTCTATGAAACCTTACTGCGCGAAATGCGTGATGCAGCGGGTGACAGCGGAGAATTCTACACTCCGCGTCCGATCGTCCGTTTCATGGTCCAAGTTACCGATCCGAAGATTGGCGAGAAGGTTCTCGATCCAGCATGTGGTACTGGCGGATTTCTGACCGAAGCCTTCACCCATATGGCCGATCAGGCCAACACGGTGGAAAAGCACAAGACCTTACAGGAAAGCAGCATTTTTGGCGGGGAAGCCAAATCCCTGCCTTTCCTGTTGGTGCAGATGAATTTGCTGCTGCACGGGCTTGAGGCGCCGCAGATCGATCCGGGCAATTCGCTCAGTACGCGCCTTGCAGAGATTGGTGAGGCTGACCGCTTTGAAGTGATCCTGTCGAACCCGCCTTTTGGGGGCGAGGAGGAAACTGGCATCCTCAACAACTTTCCCGAAGACCGCCGGACAACAGAAACAGCGCTACTGTTTTTGCAAATGATCATGCGCCGGCTGAAACGGCGCGGGAAAGGCCGCGCCGCCGTTGTTGTTCCGCATGGTGTGCTGTTTGGCACCGGCATTGCCGCGCGGATCAAGGCGGACTTGATCCGCGAATTTAATCTACATACCGTACTGCGCCTGCCTGAAGGTGTGTTCGCGCCCTACACGGATATTCCAACCAATGTGATCTTCTTCGATACCGCCAAAGCTACGGGCGATATCTGGTATTACGAACAGCCGAAGCCTGAAGGCCGGAAGAAGTATTCCAAAACCGCACCGCTGACTTCACCAGAATTACAGCCATGCTTGGACTGGTGGAGCGACAGAACACCCAACGAACAGGCCTGGAAAATCAAGGGCACCGATCTGATCGAAACCGATGAGGCAGGCCGCGTTGTCGCCTGCAACCTGGATCAGAAAAATCCCAATGCGGGCGGTGTGATCGATCACCGCACACCTTTGGAGATCGTGGACAGCATTTCAGCAAAGGAAGAGCGGATTTTAGGGATCGTGAGCGACATCAAGCGCACACTGGCGGAGCTGGCGTAGTGGCCTGGAAATCAGTGCCGCTTGGTGAGGTGGTGTCAGTTTCGATCGAAACTGTCGAGATTGACCCCACTGCAGCTTATCAGATGGCCGGGGTTTACAGCTTTGGGCGAGGCCTGTTCAGGCGAGAACCCCTGTCTGGCGCCGAAACATCATACAAACGGTTCCACAAATTGTCTGAAGGGATGATCGTCCTCAGCCAACTGAAGGCATGGGAAGGAGCGATCGCGCTTGTCGATAAACGCCATGCAGATTGTTTTCTCTCGACGCAATTTCCGACTTTTCGCTGCGACTCGGTTAGCGCCGATAGCGAATTTATCGCCTGGTTCTTACGACTGCCTTCCGTTTGGGAAAGGCTGCGTCAAGGCGCAAGGGGGATGGGCGCACGACGGGATACCGTTTCGCCAACGAAGTTCTTGGAACTTGAAATCCCGCTTCCCTCGCTAGACGAACAGCACGCCATCGCGCAGCGCCTAAATTATGTAGAGGCGCATTTGCAGGAGCGTGCAACGGTTCTTCAGGCGCTTGAGCGCGAGACCAGAGCGATGTTGCAAAACGCATTCAATAAGATCGTGGAAGGGGCAGACTATCGCCCGCTAGGAGAAGTAGCCCCTCTGGTGCGAAGACCCGTTGAGGTGGAGCTCGACGGAGAATATCCTGAGCTTGGCGTTCGTTCCTTTGGCAAAGGAACATTTCATAAGCCTGTGCTCACTGGTGCGGATGTTGGCAATAAGCGGTTATTTGAGATTCATGACGGTGATTTGCTGTTCAACATTGTGTTCGCTTGGGAAGGTGCGATCGCGGTTCCGGGCGAGAAGGATCATCAGCGAGTAGGTTCTCACCGATTTTTGACCTGCGTGCCTGAACCGGAATTGGCGACTGCCACTTTTCTGCGGTACTACCTCTTAAGCCCCGAGGGCCTGCACAAGATTGGTACAGCCTCACCAGGCGGCGCAGGCCGCAACCGGACCTTGGGGATCAAGAAAGCGGAGCAAATCACTGTGCCGGTTCCGTCTCTCGAAGCTCAGCTCGGCTTCGACAAGCTTTGCGCGTTGGCCGACGAAATACAGACGATCCGAGCGGAAACGGCAAAGGAAGCCGACGCATTGCTCCCCGCAATGTTGCATCAGATTTTTGAGCAGCAATCTTCCGCCTCGGCTGCACCAGCCGGAAAAACTGGCAATGTCGTATCACTCCCGGTTCCATCTGGCCGTAGTGAGGTTGACAGCCGGTTCAAGGAAGCCGTGCTTGTCGCTGCGATTATCAAAGCATTTCATGAGGAGGGCGGCCAACCGCTTGGCAATTTCCGGTTGCAGAAAGCGGTCTATTTCGCGCGAAGGTTTTTGGGCGAAACCGTTCTGGATGGCGAGTATCTTCGCAAAGCAGCAGGTCCGTATAACCCAACGATGCGCTATTCAGGCGGCATCAAAGTAGCGCTGGACAAGAACTGGATCACGCCAGCCTCCGGAAAATACGGGCCCGGGCACTCTCCCGGTGCAGCAATTGGTGAAGCGCAAAGCTGGATGGACAAATACAACTTTACCCAAGCCGCCGCATGGGTTCGCGATAAATTTAAATTCAAGCAGAAAGACATTTGGGAGCTGCTGGCGACAATCGATTACGCAATGCTAGCGCTCAGTCACCAGGGTACAAACCCCACTTCGCAGGCGGTTCTGAGTTACATCGACCAGGACCCGGAATGGCATCCGAAGATTGCCAAGCTCGGTCTCACGGAGCCTGCTATTCAAAATGCGATGGTGGAGCTGGAAAGCCTTTTTCCCGCCGCTATAGGCGCGAAGTGATTAAAGCGCCTTTGCCTCAGACCGTTTATTAAATCGGCGTAGGACATGGTGAAGGGTTGAGGCCAACATTGAGTTCGGACAGCAGATTGGGTGCTGCCCTCCGGGCGACCCGCTCTATCCGCTGCGCGGACCGGGCCTGTAGTCCCGGCCCATCCGGGTGACGATCGGGAGCAGTTCCAAGTTGAGCGGGAATTTCCGAAGGACGCGCTCGGTCCCGCGCATTCTGCGCTCCTGCGGGCGCGGTGTTCTTGTACTGACCCGCAGCCGCTCTCGCCTCTCTCCTTGCCGGGCAAGCGCCGGTCGCGCGCTCGCTTGAGACAGCGGCGCTGCATCTACGATGCAACAGCCTTGTCGCGCACTCGGCTTGCCGACACATCGCCCGACTGCGTCGCGCCGTGCGAGGGCGCCGTTTTTGTGAGCCGCTGACGCGGCCCGGGCAGCGCCTGACGGCGCAATCTTTTGTTGGAGGGAACGCCAAGGGCTTCGCCCTCTCGTTCCCAAACCGGAATCGACACCCCCGTGTGGCGGCCTTCGCCCGTTGGCCCGCGCCAGGGCATCGATTCCGGTTGTCCCTCCCCCTCCCATCCTCGCCGGAAGGCAGAGCCGCATGCCGCAGGCAGTGCGGCTTTCAGCCGGAGGAGAGCAGAAGGTGGGTGATTTGATGTTGAACTATCGCGCCTGCGGGGCGGAGTGCCGCGAGGACTGGCTGCGGATGCTGGCCAATGACAACGGGTTGCCGTTCGGGGCTGTGCAGCGTCTGGCGGAAAAACTGGGCGAGCGGCAGGATTTCGGCGAGCTGGTCAATTTATGCGAATGTGGCGTGAGGGCGGTGCAATGAGTGCTGGCACTCTTTCTCGCAGCGAACGGATCGCTCGGCTCAACGATAGGGCACGGCAAGCGATGGGTCTTGCCTGCGTTGCCGTGGTGACCGAGGGTTTCCGGGCCTTGCCCGAAGAGGATCAGTCGCATGTGCGCGAACTGGTTGAGACATTCGACGCCTTCACGCCGGATAGCGATCCTTACGGAGAACGCGATTTCGGGGCGATCTATCAAGATGGCGATGGCCGCTGGACTACTGAGCGACCGGCGCGGCCTGCCGAAACCGTATTCTGGAAGATCGATGCTTACGACCGCGACTTGCAGTTCGGTAGTGAGGATCCGGCCAATCCCGCTGTGACACGGCGGGTGCTGACCATCATGCTTGCCAGCGAATATTGAAGAAGGGCGGCAACTTGGAGTTCCGCGCGCCGCCTGACACGTCAGGCGGCGCGTTGATCCACGAAGCAGTGTTCGTTGTGCCAATCGAGAAACGCCGGTTCGGGATCGAACCGGATTGCTGATCGCAAAGTCGCCTTCTCGAATTGCGCAAAATAGTCGCGCGTCTCGCGGCTCTGGCTTTCGCGCAGTTGCCGCGAGACGCGAATGCGCCGTTGACGATCTACCGTGATAAGCCCGCGATCGAATGCGCGATCGAGCGTCGCTGACAGTAGAAGGCCATTGGCAGGATTGTGCCGGTTCTCGCTGTCTTTGCCCCATGGCTTGATGTGGCTCGCGGTTAGCAGGCGCGGATCGGCGATGCCGGTAACGCAACACGTCTCTTCGTAATTGGCGAGCACAGCGCGGCGAAAGAAGTCCTGGCCGATGCGTTGGTTGACGAGCGCCTGCGCCGTGGATTCGCCTTGATAGGGTTCGAACCGGAATTCGCTACGCTTCTCATTTAGGTGCGTCGGAGTGGGTGGTGCCTCGAACTGGCCGACCTGTGCAGTCCATAGGTCTTCGGCCCGCGAGACAAGTCCGGTCCAGTCCTGGCCAAACTCTGCATAAGTCGCGCGATCCAGCTTGGACGCACCATCCAGACCTTTCCGTCCGCTATCCGTGATCTTGGGGTCGAGGCTGGCGAAGTTGCACAGCTTCATCGCGACCGAGCTGTTTGTGCGCCCGAGCGCAGAGGCAAGCTCTTGGATTTCCGGATTGCCAGAGTGCAGCTTTCCGAACGGCAGCTGGAAATAGAGATACAGCGCAAGCACCGTCTCCTCTTCGCTCCAGCGTTTCCGTGAACTGCCCTCGATTGCCATGGCGAAGGTTTGGGCGAGAGTGATCCAGCGCGCAAGTGTGACGGTTCGCCATGTGTTTGCATGCCTTGCGATCAGGCGGTTCCGTTCTTGAGCACATAACTGGCCACACGCGGTCAGCCTTCAATGCCCGGCCCGCGCCGGTTCCCCCGGGCTCCGCCGGGGTCACCCGTGTTGGACATGAATTCTGCCCTTGGCCGTGCGGCCTTCCCGTTTGGTGCAACGAGCCACCACACACGAAAGGAAATCATTATGGCACGCAGCAATACCGCACCCGCGCAGGAAACCAATCCGCCGGACTTCCTCGCCTGGCATGTCGCCAACAAGGGCGACAAGGGCTTCTGGACCCGTATCGGAGCCGCGTGGTTCCATCGCGACCGCAAGGGGCTTTCGCTTCAACTGGAGATGGTGCCGATCAATGGCCGGATCGTCTTGCGTACGCCGCTGGACGACGAGAAGAAGGAACCGGGCGCTTAGCGCCCGGCCTTCATAGAAGACCCGCTTGGTGCGCTGCTTTGTGAGGCGTGGCGGGCTTTGTTGTAATCCTTGTACGGGCGCATTTAGCCACCGGCAGTCTCTCCCGCTCTGAGCTAATTGCTTGTTAGAAATATCTATGCTAATTTCTAACAGAAAGGAGGCCCGGAATGGCCGCGATGGTCGACAGAATCATGAAGCGCGTGCGCAGCAAAGGCCGTGGCTGGGCCTTTACGCCCAAAGACTTCATAGACTTCGGCACGCGCGGTTCGGTCGACATGGCTCTATCGCGTCTCGCCAAATCTGGCCAGATTCGCCGTGTCGGACGCGGCATTTACGACTACCCCAGGCTGCATGGCAAGCTGGGCGCGCTCAGCCCTGATCCAGACAGTCTTGCCCGCGCTCTTGCAAGCAAGAGCGGCGACAGGATCGGACCCGCTGGGGCAGCGGCGGCAAATCGCCTTGGTCTCTCCACACAGGTTCCGGCGAAGTCTGCCTACGCCACCGATGGCGCAACGCGCACGAAACGGGTGGCAGGGCGTACTGTGGCGCTCAAGCATGCGCGCGCGCCCATACTCGATAAAGCATCCAATCAAGCCAACGCGGTGCTTCAGGCCATGGCGCATATCGGGAAGGACGGTATGGACAGCGACATCATCCATCAGTTTGCGGCCAGATTGGGCGACGCCGACATGAAGGCCCTGATTAATGCTCGCCCTCAAATGACCGGATGGATGGGCGACGTCGTGCTGCGGATCGCGGAGGCTCGGCATGGATGAGTTTGCCCGAAGGGACGCCGCGGACCGACGCGCCTTCATTGAGGAAGCCGCTGGAAGGCGCGATCTGACGCCAACGATCATCGAGAAAGACTTCTGGGTCTGCTGGACGCTGCGGCGGCTCATGACCTGCAAAGAGCTAAACGGTCATCTGATGTTCAAAGGCGGAACGTCGCTCTCCAAGGCTTACGACATCATTCACCGCTTCTCGGAAGACATCGATCTCACCATCAGCAAAGGCGCCCCGCGCGTTAGCGAAGTGAACTCGCCGATGGAGGACGGGATAAGCGGCAAAGAGCGACAACGCAGGACCAAGGCGCTCAAGGAAGCGGCGCAAGGCTATGTTGCCAAGGACATCATGCCAGTACTCGCCAGGGAAATCGAAGCCGCGCTGGGGACTGCCGATGGCTGGAACCTCGAATTCGACTCTGACGACAATGAACGTCAGACCCTGCTGTTCAATTACCCGCAAACTACCGGCTATGGCCTGAACTACGGCAACGACTATGGCGGAGACGCCGACGCAGGCTACATCAAGCCGCGCATCAAGCTCGAATTCGGCGCGCGCGGCGACACAGAGCCGTCAGAACTGAAGGCGATCACGTCCTATCTGGCCGCCGAATTTCCTGACGAATTGCCGGACGCGATCGCCGAAATCCCGACCTTGGCGGCGACCCGTACTTTTTGGGAAAAGGTGACGATCCTTCACATGCTGCACCACAGCGGCAAGCTTCGCGATGGGATGTCACGGCATTATTACGACACGCTCATGCTCGCGCATGCCGGTATCGATGCGAAAGCCTTATCGAAACCGGACCTGCTGGCCGAGGTGGTACACAACAAGAGCCTGATGTTTGCGGACAAATCGGCCTCATATGAGACGGCAGTGCTCGGATCCCTTCAGCTTTTACCATCGGAGGCAATCGCTGAAGACCTTAAACGAGACTACAGCGCCATGAGCGAAATGTTCATGCAAGAGCCGCCTACCTTTGCGGAATTGCTTGAAGGGATCGAGGCACTCCAAAAGCGACTGAACGCGGCCTAGCTTCGCGCTGGTCAAGGCTTCAATTCGTCCGACGCCTTCGCCTCGGCCTCGAGCTTTTCGATCCGTTGAGAGCACACCTCGTGCACGACACGGCCCAGTTCCTCGACCTGTTCGCCTAGCCATTCGAGCTCGTCTTTTGTGATCCGGTAGTGCTTCGAGTAGCGCGCCTTGACGTAGGCTTCCTTTAGCTTCTCGAAGCGCGCGCGGTCGCGCTTTGTTTCACGTGGCCAGACGTAGGTCAGACGCGGATCGGTACGTTCGGCCTGGGTGCGCAGGAAACCGAGATTGTGCACGTGCGGAGTGTAAAACGTGCAGACGAGAAGAACGGTATGGTAGAGACGCTCACACGCTTGGTGCAGGTCGAAAGCGGCTTTCTTTAGGTCGCCATCGTCAACCGCATGGCCGTATCCACGCATGAAGCTCTGAGCGCTCGGTAACCAATCCTCGAAATACTCCTTCGCCATCGCAAGCGCCTGTGTGGGCGTTTTGGGCTTAGGTGTATGCAGTTCGGTTTCGTCGAACTGGTACAGCGCCACCCCGTCCTGCTTTACGTCCATGAAGAAGTAGCGCCCGTGTGCAAGCCCGTCGTTCACCTCCTGAAGGGTGTGGACGATGAAATTCACCGGCGTTTTGAGCGTGCCGGTGACCCCGTACTCGCGCATCAGCCGGTCATCGAGCTTCGCCCAGTATTTGACCCGATCGGTAAGCCGCTTGTCGTTGACGATGATGAGCAAGTCATAGTCGGACTGGTATCCCTTGGCAGTGTGCGGCTCATCGACCCAGGTCCCTCGTGCATAGCTGCCGTAGAGAATGACCTTGAGGATCCGGCCGGCCTTCTTCCAGTCATGCTTTGCGAGAGCGAAGGCGTCATCGAACTCTTCAAAGATCAGCTGGACGACGCGTTCGAGCTCGCGCTGCTTTTGCGGCGGCAGATGATCGAGATCGGTACGCATCCTCTTCAGCTTAGCAAAGCCGGACTCAGCCTGCACCCTTAATTCGCTCCATTATTGTTTGAAGGCCCGGCCACCACGCCGCCGCCACAGGGTCAGAGCCTGTTCGCGTTCTTCGCCCTGAAGTTTGCCCGCGACCGTGAGGAACGCGCCGAGCAGGACCGCACGGTCATCGTCAGTCAATTCGATGAGCCCTGCCTTCTGGACCAAACCGCCCAGTTCGATCAATTGTCGCGTGCGTTCACGTCGTTTCATCGCCCAGTCCTTCTTCTCGGTGCGGCGCTGTCGCGCTTCAAGCCGCAGTATTGCTGTCTGGACCTTTCGCGCTGCCTTGATTGTTGCCCTTAGGTTGGTTGCGCGTAGTCCGCGTCTTCCCCTGAAAGAATGCCAGGCCCTTCGTCGCCCAAGCCTCCCGCTTTTGAGGGTCATTGGTGGCCGCGATGGTTACGAGTGCGCCGGTCAGTTCCTCGATGCTGAGGGTGTCGGCACCAGTCGCAATCACCAGTTCGCCAAATTGCTTGACCTTGCGGGTCTTGAGCTGTGCTGCCTTCTCATTGAGGGCCTTGAGCTCGGCATCGAAATCTCTGGGTCTGCGCATGATTTTCTCCATCATTTTGTGATGAGATCATCCTAAAGCGGCCCGCCTCCGATTGCTGCAATGTTGCCGAGACGGGCTGATACGCGCCGGTCCCGAACAGGATTTTATCCTGTGAGGGCGCGCTTATACGTCGTGCCGACGTCGCTTGTTTGCAGTAACTGGCTTGCCGTCATGGCGATCTACCATTTCTCGGCAAAAGTCATTTCGCGCAGCGCGGGATCGAGCGCGGTGGCCTCCGCCGCCTACCGTTCCGCCGAGCGGCTCCACGATGATCGACTGGATCGTTCGCACGACTTCACCAACAAGTCGGGTGTCGTCCATTCCGAAGTGATGCTGCCCGAGGGTGCGCCCGAACGGCTCGGCTACCGCTCGACCCTGTGGAACGAGGTCGAGGCAACCGAACTGCGCAAGGACGCGCAGCTCTCGCGCGAGATCGAGTTCGCGATCCCGCACGAACTGAACCAGCAACAGGGTATCGAGCTTGCCCGGGACTTTGTGCGGTCCGAGTTCGTGGATCGCGGCATGATCGCCGACCTCAATGTCCATTGGGATGTGGGCGCGGACGGTCTCGCCAAGCCGCATGCCCATGTCATGCTCTCCATGCGCGAGGTAGGCGAAGACGGGTTCGGCAAGAAGGTGCGCGACTGGAACCGCACCGAATTGATCGAGACATGGCGCGAGCGCTGGGCAAGCCACGTCAACGAACGGCTGGCTGAGCTCGATATCGATGCGCGGATCGATCATCGCAGTCTGGAGGCGCAGGGGATCGAGCTGGAGCCTCAGACCAAGATCGGTGCGCCGTCATTGCGCATGGGGGCGGAAGCAGACCGGCTGATCGAACATCACGCCATCGCGCGCGAGAACGGCGAGCGGATCATCGCCAAACCCGACATTGCCCTCGATGCCATCACGAAGGGCCAGGCGACATTTACCCGCCGCGACTTGGCGAGGTTCGTCCATCGCCATTCGGATGGAAAGGACCAGTTTGATCGCGCGCTGAGCGCGGTGCAGTCTTCGCCTGATTTGGTTGCGCTCGGCAAGGATGGGAAGGGACAGGAGCGATTCACGTCGCGCGACATGATCGAGGTGGAGGCGCGGTTGGAACGCGCGACCGCTTCGATCGCCGAACGCGAACAGCACCGCGTGCACGAGCAGTTTCGCGACCGCGCGCTGGCCGCCGCCGAGCAGCGGGGTCTGTTTCTTTCAGGCGAGCAGCGCGCGGCCTTCGAGCATGCTACCGCCGGTAGAGATCTCGGCGTAGTCGTTGGCTATGCCGGGACCGGCAAGAGCGCGATGCTGGGCGTTGCCCGCGAGGCCTGGGAAAGCGCTGGGTACAATGTTTGCGGCGCGGCGTTATCCGGCATCGCGGCCGAAGGGCTGGAGAACGGCTCGGGCATCGCATCACGCACCATCGCCAGCCTCGAACATCAGTGGGCGCAGGGCCGAGACCGGCTCACCTCGCGTGATGTGCTGGTCATCGACGAGGCTGGCATGGTCGGCACGCGCCAGATGGAGCGGGTTCAGTCTGTCGCGAATGATGCCGGAGCCAAAGTCGTTATTGTGGGCGATCCGCAGCAGCTGCAGGCGATTGAGGCAGGCGCGGCGTTCCGCGCGATCCATGAGCGCCACGGCGGGGTCGAGATTACCGAGGTGCGGCGGCAGCGCGAGGACTGGCAGCGAGATGCCACGCGCCATCTGGCAACGGGCCGCACCGCCGAGGCATTGGACGCATATTCGGCAAACGGCATGGTGCATGTTGCCGAGACGCGCGACGCTGCGCGCGAGGAACTGATCGTGGGCTGGAATCGCGAACGCGCCGCACGACCCGATCAGTCACGCATCATTCTCACGCACACCAACGATGAGGTTCGCGCGCTCAATGAGCTGGCGCGCGACAGGCTGCGCGAGGACGGCGCGCTGGGCCAAGACGTTTCGATCAATGCCGAGCGCGGCACAAGACAGTTCGCGACCGGCGACCGGTTGATGTTCCTGCGCAACGACCGCGAGCTTGGCATCAAGAACGGGAGCCTCGGCACGATGCAATCGGTCAGCGCGCAGCGCATGGCGGTGCTGCTCGACGATGGTCGGAGCGTCGCGTTCGACACGAAGGACTATGCCCATTTCGACCACGGTTACGCCGCGACCATTCACAAATCGCAAGGTGTCACTGTGGACCGCGCCCATGTTCTGGCGACGCCGGGAATGGATCAGCACAGCAGCTATGTTGCACTATCCCGCCATCGCGACTCCGCCGACCTCCACTATGGCAGCGATGATTTTGCAGACCGCGACAAGCTCGCCCAAACTCTGTCGCGCGAGCGCGCCAAGGATATGGCAAGCGACTATGGCGAGATCGAGAGCATTGAGCGGCGGTTTGCCGAGCGGCGCGGGATCAGCTTCCGTGAGCGGGTTGCCGAGATTATTCGCAAGGTGCCAGAAAAAGTGCGCGGCCTGATCGATGGAATGCGCACGCCGGAAGCAGACCGCCAGATCAGGGCGCAGGCCGCTGTTCGACGTCACGCCCGCGCAGTTAGCAACTTGTTCATGGCGCAGGAAAATGGCGCGACCCTCGATCAGCGTGTCGAGCAGGGAAGTCAGGCGGCGCTGAAGAAGGAGCTTGCGACGGCGCGCAAGGAACTGGACGCGTTTGGTGCGAACTATTCACGCGACATCGAGCGGGCCTATCTTGCCGATCCACCGTTAGCGCATGAGGCGGCCAAGGGTGAAGTCCGACGTGCCATCCTTGCCATGAAGGCCGTGCAGAAGGCTCGCGGTGCAGGGCAGGAAAAGGCCGATCAGTTTGTGGATCGCTGGCAGAAGCTTCAGAGGAACAGCGAGCAAAGCTACAGGCATGGCGAGATGAGCAGTTACCGGTCAGCCCGCTCTGAGATGTCGAATATGGCAAAGAGCCTCCAGCGCGATCCCCAGCTTGAGTCGCTCCTCGCCAGTCGCAAGGCCGAGCTGGGCATCGGTATGACCAGCGGTCGCTCGCTTGGTGGCGAACTAGCCTTCCATCATGGCCTCGATCTTGGGCGAGGGCGGGCGATTGCGATTTAAGGGCAGTTGCCGACAGGCATGCAAAGCGGTCAGTCTGGAATGCGCCCCATGCCCGGTCATTCGACAGGTAGATTTGATGACCCAATAGTGGCCGTCTTTTCGGCTATGCATCAGTGTAGTGACGTTCCCTTGGGAGCGCAGCTTCGGCAAAAAACCGCGCGACTTCCTCTCTCAATTCGTCGAAATCCCGATCCGCCGATCTCGGAAGGATAGATAGCGCTCGATCGTAATCGTCCATTTCGATAGTCCCGTCATCGCCAGCGGGCTCGACCCGGAGACATGTATCAGGTCCGAGCAATAACTTGGCCTGAGCCGTTGCATTGTCGGTGGTCAGGAACATCGCCGCTTTGATCGCCCCTCGCCAAGAAACTGCGCCGCCTAGCGCCGCTTTCGGCCGCAATTCGAACGGCGGATTGCCGGTGCCAATGCTAAGGATGTCGATTTGGTCAGGTGAAATCTCATAGGCGCTCAATACGTCCACTAGTGCCACCATCACCGGGTTGTTTGCCCAAACGCCGCCGTCGATGAAAATTCGGCCTGAGGGCGTGTGTTCGTACCCTTTCAAATAGGTGGGAGCTGCGGAAGTCGCGCGGGCAACCTCCCAAGCCCGCGTCTTGTAGTCGTTGCGGAAATCGGAGTGGTGGTCGGTCTTGAACACCGCGATTTCGGTCTTGGGGACCAAAAAGGCGGGGATGACGACCCGCGTCGTTGCTTCGCCGAGGAAACGGTCGCCAAACCTTAGTCTCAGCGCCTTTTCCAATTCCTGGTGGTTGAGATGCGGCCGGAACAGCCAGCGGAAGCCTCGCCACCATTTGCCGAGCCGGGTAGTGGGCAACGGAGGAAATATTCTGCGTCCGTCGTTCGTGTAGAAATCCAGAATATCCGAGGTGGAATAGCCGAGCGCGAGTCCCAGCGCGATAATGCCGCCGGTTGACGTTCCGGCGATCATGTCGAAATAGGATGCCAGGGGCTTGCCAGCGGTCAGCTCCTGCTCGCATCGGGCAAGGAACTGAGCACTGTAGATGCCCTTGATCCCTCCGCCGTCGAGGGAAAGTATCTTGAAGACC
Organism: Qipengyuania sp. HL-TH1; assembly: GCF_036365825.1. Taxonomy (NCBI): domain Bacteria; kingdom Pseudomonadati; phylum Pseudomonadota; class Alphaproteobacteria; order Sphingomonadales; family Erythrobacteraceae; genus Qipengyuania; species Qipengyuania profunda. Next base: position 2,425,992 of record NZ_CP142675.1, on the reverse strand, counting down.
TTGCCCTCCGGCCAGGGCTGGCGGCCCCGGCGAATCGCCAGGCTTCCGGCACGGCGATCAGTGAACATCAGCCACGGCTGCGCGAATGGACTCAGCTTCAATGGCGTTCATCTGTGCGACCGACTCGTATCCGACGCTCGGTCCCAGCCACTCCCCGGTGAGGTGCCACAGCTCGTAGTAGTGCAGCCACTCGCTAGTCCATTTCACTGTCGTCTCCGAGATGAGATCCGCATCGCTCCACTCCCGCCCGTCCGGATCGAACAGACAAAGCCCCGACTTTATAGGGTTGTCCGAATCAAACATCAGGTGAGGAATCTGGACATAGTTGCCTCCAGGCCGAGGCTCGATTGGCGGATCGGCGATCATCACATAGGGGCGATCAATCTTCCCCGGCCACCACAATATGTTCACGGCGTACGCTTGTGCGCGTGGCTTGAGCACTCCGCGCCAGACCACCAGGCCGTTTTCGTGACGCCGCCCGTGGAAGTTCGGCCACAGGCGGCGCATGGCATTCAGTTGTGCATGTGTGGATCTTGAGCCATCAGCCACCCGAGGCTTCTCCATCCGAGGGCAGGCGACCGGGATGGAAGCGATGCTGCGGAATTGGCTGCACTTCCTGTTTCGCGGCAGCAATCGCCGGTGTGTAGATCGTCCCGGAACCCGGCTTGATGAGCAAATCGCCCCCGCTTGTGGTTCGCCGATCGTAGCGATCCTTGAGAATGCGGCGTTCTTCCTGCCCGAACCGTTCGCCGAACAGTTCGTCGATCTTCTTCAGGATCGCGCTCTGCGAAGAGCAGTTCATCTTTTCGATGGCATCCGCGAGCAGGTCGAGGTGGTCCGCCAGCACGGTCATGTCGGATTCCGCCTCCGGCCATGCACGCGGCCAACGATCATTGATCTTGTCGGGTGGGTAGCTCGGATTCACTTCACGAGGCACCGTGCGGCGTGCCAGGTGCTCGCGCAGGCTATCGGAGATGAACTTCGACAGGGCATAGAGTTGAAGAGTAAGCCCGCCCTGAATCAGCCCCATGTCGCCGGTCAGCTTGGTGAGCCAGATCGACGGCGGCCGCTTCAGGCGCGAGTGCGTGTAGCGCAAGTTAAGGTAACGCTTCAGGAGCTTTAGCGCGACCGCTTCCTGCGCGTCGATCCGAGATGGGATCATCGGCGGAAGCGGTACTTGCTCGGCATCGGCGAGGATGCGGCGCTCCGCTTCGTCGACCACAATCAGGCGGGACAAGCCCGCCGCGTCGCGCGCAGCTTTAAGCCGCTGCTCAAACAGGCGCTCACCAATGCCTACCTGAGTCCGAAACCAACCGGTGAATCCCCAGGGATTCGAATCGACGCGATAGGTCGGTCCGGTATCTGGCGAATGGAAAATATGGCCGGGCCGCTCACCACCCATCCGCTGCCGACGATCCATGACGGTGACGTCCATGTGCATGAAGGCAAAGCGGATCTGAACGCAGCGGGTGCAACGAACCACCTCAACGGCGCCGGGGAAGTTCTTCAGTGTCTCGAACAGCTGGTCGAGCGGTTCGCTTTCGGGCCAGTGCAGCGGCACGTCAATTTCCACGATAGCGTCGACGTCGAAACGGTCGTCGTTGTCGCCGCTCAAGATCGTCGTGCTGGTAGCGACGGATCCTTGCGCATAGATCAAGCTCTCGCCATCGACGAGATATGGCCGCAACGGGCTCGTCGGACGTTCGACATATTCCTTGAGCCGCCGGTAGCGGTTTTCCGCGATCTCACGATCGTGCGGGCTGAGTTCGATGAGGACGGCTAGGTCGAGAAGAATCTCGTCGAGCGTAGAGGTATCGAGTTCGGGGGCGGGAGCAGTCGCCATTGTTCGGTTATCCTTTCGGGGGGAACGGATCGTTGCCGTAGCTGTTGCGTTCACGAATGCGACCATTGCGACCGTGGATCAGCACTTCGCTGGACTGATTCTGCGCGATGTCACGCGCTTGCTCGTTCGCCTCACGTTGCGTCTGATGCACCGAGGTCACGCGGTTATTGCCCGCGCCCCGAACCGCCCATCCATTCGCGTGGGGAACAACATGCTGGTTTTTTCCTGCCATGATATATGCCTCATCAGTTCGCCGACCAACATTTCGTACGACTTCGCCGCTAGTTGATCTTCTGAACACGTAGGCTGGTGGAAGCTGGGCCTCGGACATTGCCCAATTATTTTTTTCTCGTAACGTCCGAGATCGACGCCATCGCAGCCTATTGTGTCGAGGGGTCAAGAACGGGGGCAATGATTTGAGTACGGCGGTCCTCACGACGCAGGAGGTACAAGACGCTCTTGCCGCGCTAACGGCGGCCGACTTCTTGCGCCTAGAACGTGCAGCCGTAATTTATGCGGTCGGGATTGGGGTCGAGGCACGTGATGTCGTCAACGAAGCCATCCGAAGGGCGCTGGATGGCACACGAAAATGCCCGAAGGACTTGCCTCTCTTGAACTTTCTCATTGGCGCGATGCGCAGCATGGCGTGGGCCGCGCGAGAGAGCGAGAAGGAGGAACCCATGATCGAAAGTATGAGTTCCACTTTGGACGATGGCCAGGTTGTCATCGAACCGCGGGCCACCGATCGAAATGCGGAGGAGACGTTGCTGGAACGCGAAGATTCCCAAGCACGATTGAAGGCGCTTGAAGGTTTGTTCCACGACGATGAAGATGCTCAGCTCGTCCTTATGGGCGATCTCGAGGATATGAACGCCGGGGAAATACGCGCACTCGGCGACTGGGATGAAGCGACCTTCGCTACGATTCGGCGCAGGATGCGTCGGCGCATCAATGTCGCCTTTCCGAAAGGCTGGGTCCAATGACACGTAACACGACGCCTGGGCAAAAGCTGTTGCCGTTCGCAGACGCGTTGGTCGAGGACTGGATGACCCTTTCCGATGAAGAGGTGTTCGCGGAGACTCGTGCCGACGGGTTCGATCCGGAAGTTGTTGCCGCAGAACTGCGCGCCCATATTGAGGGCTTGGTTGCTGAAAGCGGGAAGTTGCGGCTCGCGCGCGCTCGCGCTGGACTAGCGGAAGCGCGAGCAGATCGCGCTGCCTCGAACTTGTTCCACCTGCCGATCTCGCGCAAGCAGGAGATTCTCGCACAGTTTGCGGCAAATGATGGCCGCCTCCGGGATCGCATGACCATGGCGGCGCGTAAGGGCGAGGGTGCATCCGAGCGTGAGATTGACGATATACTGCGGGATCTCCGCGACTTGGGTGCAATCGACGATCAAGGCAATCCGCGTTGAGGTCGATGAGCGCCGCCGAGAAGCTGTTGCGGGAACTAGGCATTGACGCCGCGAAGGACATTGATGTCGAGGCCATCGCCTGGGACGCGGGTGCAGAGGTCCGGTTTGCGAAGCTCGATAGCTGCGAGGCTCGTATAATCGGCTACGGTGATCGAGCGATCATCACCGTCGATTCCAGCGGGATTTGGCAACGGCGGCGCTTTTCGGTCGCGCATGAGCTGGGTCACTGGAAATATCATCGCGGCCGCTCGTTCGTTTGTCGTTCCGACGAGATCGGTAACCAAAGACGCAGCCTCACGGATCCGGAGCGCGTCGCGGATGCCTATGCCGCCGACCTGTTGCTGCCCGGTTTCCTCTTTGCGCCAATGGCGAAGCAGTACGGCAAAGCGACCTTCGATGCGGTGGATCAGATCAGAGCTGAATTTCAGACCAGTCGGACAGCAACAGCGCTGAGAATGGTGGACTATGGTCCGGAGCCCGCATTGCTCGTTTGTCACGGCCCAAACGGGAGGCGTTGGTTCAAACGCGGCCCCACTGTTCCTGACCGCTGGTTTCCGCGCGATGAGATTGACGCCGATTCCGACGCTCTTGAGGTTCTTCACGGCACGAAAGAACGGACGACCAGAAGCCTGATTGGCGCCGATGCTTGGTTTGATCGTTGGGAGGCGGAACGATACGAGGTCTATGAGCAGACCGTTCGGATGTCGACGGGTGACGCCCTCACTTTGGTAGTGATTAAATCCGCCGAAATGCTCGAGTAGAGTTCAACCCGAGCCTTGTTCGCACAAGGGCAGCTATCTCGAAAGGGTGGTCCCAAAAGCGCCTGTCGGCTCACGGCCCAATGTTGGCCAACGTGTCGCTTTGATCTTCACTTCCGACTTCGCTGGCATGGTTAGTGGGCCGTCTGTTCAAATTCCTGCCGCACCGGTTTCGACTGGTGCGTATCAGCAAGCAGCCATTCCGCTATAAGGTAGCCGTGCTGTGCATTGTTCACGTGGCCGCTGAGCAGCGGGTGGGGCACGTCGGGATCGCCGTTTGCAGAGTTCGACATCCGAGGATAACTCCGCTGAGGTCTTTGTGCTTGCCCAGCCGGGCCGGTGTTGGGCAGTATTGCTTGTCATGGACAGTCTTCCCGACCAACAGTCAATCCGCATGGGAGCCGCTCAAGAAGCGGTCGAACATCTCGGCCTTCTTAAACCGGGAGCCGCGGCAACGATCAAAGACTTGCTGTGCGATTTCCATGGGGAGCATCCGCGGTCGGTCTGCACCACTTACCGTAAAATGGGAGGTCAGCTCTCCGATGATGAAAAGCGTGCGATCGGAATCAGGGCAAACGCCTTTCTGAGCCGCGCGGCACTTGCCGAAATCAGCGAAAAAGGCATGCTGGATCCGATCCGAGCGCACGAGATCACGCTTTTGCGAGCATCTTTCGTGATCTTCCGGCACCGCAATGCGCAGTCCTATGCACGTATGATGGCCAACCATCCCGATTATCCGATCGAAATCCAATACGACGTATTTCATCCTGATGCTTGTACGGTCTGTTCCGGCCTCGACCGAACACCAGTGCCTGCCGATTGGGGGCTGTTCGCGCCGACGGGGTGCACGTGCTTGACGGCGCCCTACGGTTTACGGTCTGAAGTTGATTTCAACGCTCCGCTGCTTGCAGCGACGAAGAAAGTGGGAGCAAAATCCGCAAATTCGTTTCTCGCCAAAGTGCGCGCGTTCTTTACGCCCGACTAACCAACACTGTCGCAGGGCCCGGGACCGAAAAAGGCAGCGACGTGCGGACCATCCCCATGGCGTAACAGTCAGAGAAGCGTCCGCTTTTCCTAAAACTGTTTCAGAACCTGCCATTCCGTTTCCGGCCCATTAGTTGACTATGCTGCAGAGCGTTAGCGACCTTCGCGTACCTGTCGTATATTGCGCTGCGCACAAATGAGCAAAACAAGGGGTGCCTTGCCCTCACCGTTTGCAAGGTGCTGCCGCACGATTGCGAGCTTGCCAACGATTAATATCAAAGCCTACAGCCCCAATCGAGTTGATAAGAAAAGCTTGTGGTAAGACGTGATGAGATGTAATGAGAATAAGTGATTTCAATAGAGATTGGTAATCGAACCAATACTTTGAAATCATTTAGTGCCAGTGGTTGTGCCATATTCGTAGATCAAATTTCCCTTTGAAAACAATTACAAATTCTTATTAAGTATTATCGAGTCCTCTTCTGGGCACCATTTGTTCTTCTCACGTTCTCCCAAATAATCTATAAAACCCGCAGAAATCCTAGGGATTTGGCCCTTGGATCGTTCCGGATCGTCCCGCCTGTTCTCGGGGGTTCCAGACACTTTTGTGGGCCTTTTGAGGCCGTTTCGCAAAGGCCCAGATGAAAAGGCCCCCACATGCCGCTGACAGATACTCGCCTCCGCGCACTCAAGCCCAAGGATAAGCCGTACAAGGTAACCGATGAGCGCGGCCTATATGTTGAGGTCACGCCGACCGGCGGCAAACTTTGGCGATTCCGATACCGGATCGGCGGCGCGCAAAAGAAGCTCTGCATCGGCAGCTATCCCGACATCAGCCTCAAGCAAGCGCGAGACGCGGCCTACGAGGCGCGACGAGCTGTTGCTTCAGGGGGCGACCCGGCTTTTGAGAAGCGGAAGCGGAAAATCCGCGCAGAGTTCCTTTCTGCACAGACGTTCGAGGCAGTCGCACGTGAGTATATTGAACAGATGATGGTCCAGAACGGCCGCGCCGATGGCACGATCGTCAAGGCCAACTATTTCCTCGACAAGCTTGCGCCTGCCATCGGGAACCGACCCATCAACGAGATCGAGCCGTTCGAAGTTCTGGCTCCCCTCAAACGGCTGGAAGCCACCGGTAAGCACGAGACTGCGAAGAAATGTCGGTCGTTCGCAGGCCGCGTGTTTCGCTACGGTGTTGCTACCACCCGCTGCAAATCCGATCCGACCAGTATGCTGAAGGGCGCTCTCGTAACGCCGAGAGCCACGCATTATGCAGCAATCCTCGAGCCCACCGAGCTAGGTGGGCTGCTGCGCGCAATCGACGACTTTACTGGCTACATGGTGACGAAGTTGGCCTTGCAGATAGCGCCGCATGTGTTCGTACGCCCCGGCGAACTCCGGCACGCCGAATGGCATGAGATCGACCTCGTCGATGGGGTCTGGAAGATCCCTGCCGGTAAAATGAAAGCGCGCCGAGCGCATGCCGTCCCACTTTCCAAGCAGGTTAGAGGCTATCTCACTGATCTGGCCGAGATGCTCGGCCGCGAAGGATATGTTTTCCCATCTGCGCGCAGCTCCAAGCGTCCCATGAGTGAAAACACGCTCAATGCCGCATTCCGTCGCATGGGATACTCGAAGGAAGAAGTCACCGCTCATGGACTCCGGGCGACAGCATCGACATTCCTGAACGAGTCGGGCCTTTGGAATCCTGATGCGATCGAGCGTGCCTTGGCACATGGCGACAGCAATGTTGTGCGTGGCATCTACCATCGCGGCAAGCATTGGGACGAGCGCGTGCGGATGGCTCAATGGTGGAGCGACTACCTCGATGAGCTCCGGACTGGAGGAAAGGTCATCATGGGGAAGTTTGCGAAGGGTTGATCGGGAGATCGAATTTCTTCTCAGCCAGTGCAGGATTGAAGGCTCAGGACCAGCCCTATCAGGGACACTGACGCGAGCAAGGCGAACTCAATTCTGATGCCCCAGACCTTAAGCCACTTCCGCATCGTGCCGAGCCTCAGTTCGTAGAGCTTTGGCAGCTAAGCTGATCGAACCGTTCAGCAACAGTCTTCCACGTTGCTATGCCAGCCTCGTCCCCTTCGTTGGATAGCCGCTGGATTTGCTGCGCGATATACGCGGTTCCCTCTCCGCCATGGTTCTTTTCGACCCAGAGCGCGACGGCCCACAATTCCTGATCGCGGTTCAGCACCATGGTTCACGTCTCCCGGTCCAGGTTCGCGCCAGGCCTTCGCTGACCAGCTGATCGCCAAGCGAGCGGCCGCCGCGCGTTACAACCCGCAATTTGCGACCGTACTGATCCTCGTCTCTGCTACCGATGGTCCTCAGTTCAAAGGGCCCGCCATTCAGCAATTCGACAAGGCGGTGCGTCGCGCGCATGCCGAGCTGGTATTCATAGTCGCAACGAGGCTCGCTGATCTCGGGAGTGTCGATGTCGGCAATCCGGATTTTCACGCCATCAAGCCAGAAAGTATCTCCATCCACGACGCATGTGCGCCGGACGGATCCGCAGATGTCGAATTGTGGGGAGCTTGCTTGCTGGAATAAAGCCTGAGGCTGCTGATCGTCGTTAGCAAGGCTGGCATCATGGACTGACCAGTTGAGTGCCAGCATCCCTCCAGCAAATACGATCGCGAATGCTCCCAAACCCAACGCGATCTCCTTTCTCAGCTTCCGGCGCTTCTGTGCCTTCAACGCCTTGCGAAAGTCGAACGGCTCACCGGGGGTCTCATTCACTGGCGTTGTCCGTCTTCATTCCGGCACATGATTTCAGACAATAGCCGGAAATCAGGTAGTTTCGTCAATTGTACGTACCAATTGCTTGCCAACGTCCCAACACAGACCGGACATATTGCGGCGTTTCACCATTGTTGGGAATGCCGCGTGATCGGGAGACGGCACCTGGGCCCGCATTGTAAGCAGCCAAGGCCAGGTGGACCGCGTCGAACCGGTCCAACATGTCGCGAAGGTACCTGGCGCCACCGTCGATCGATGCAAGAGGGTCATGACGGTTCCGGACGCCCAGTTCTCGCGCCGTGGCTGGCATAAGCTGAGCAAGCCCGGCAGCACCGGCTGGACTCACAGCCATCGGATTGAAGCGGGACTCAGCCCAGATGAGAGCACGAAGCAGATTGGTCGGAAGCCCGTAACGGCGCTCGGCCTCGGCTATTGCCGCCATATACAGGCCTTCCCGGTAGGATACGTCTGCTGGCCCTGTTTGGTAGATTGCAGGTAGATATTGCCTTGCCGGCTGCTGGTCCGTCTTTGGTGGAACGATCGCGTGCTCGAACAAAGTGAAATCCTGGGCGCGGACCTGCTGTGAGGAGGTCGCGATCATCCCCAGACAGGCGACCGCTATCGCAGTCAGACGATTGAGGGAGGTCATCTCGACTTGTGCTCCATTGATTCGAATCGAAAGAGAACATAGATAGAACATATCCCTGTAGGAAAGCGGCGAACGCCTGCCTTTGGGAGAGGAGAGGAGCGCTGATGAGGGGGCTACTTTGCATGCTGAGGAGCTCGCATGTCCCTGTCTGTCCAAACTCATCCCAACCGGTCGCTTGCCGAGACCGCCCGTCGCATTTGCGAATCGCGAGGGGGCAAATGGTCCGGCACAAAGGGCATGGCCTGTTGCCCCGCGCATGATGACCGCACGCCGTCACTCGGTGTGTCGCTCGGTCGACAGGCTATCCTTTTCCATTGCTTTGCGGGATGTGATCAGCAGAGCGTATTGTCTGCATTGGCGCGTGAAGGTTTCGAGGCACCGGCGCTCTTTTCAGCTTCTGCGACTACCGAAGGTCCCGAGCAGACCAGAACGCGCAAACCCTCGGCGGCAGCGCTGAGGATCTGGCGCGATGCACAGCCACTGCGTGCCAGCCCGGCAAAGGCATATCTGGAGAGCCGCGGCATCCTTGCCGCATCTCCGGCGCTCCGCTTCCATTCACGAACGCCGCTTGGTCCGAAAGGACGAACCCCCTTTTTGCCGGCGATGATTGCGGCGGTCAACCTCGACGAGGGGCCGATCGCCATCCATCGCACTTTCCTTTCGGGCGATGCCAAGGCTGATTTCGACAAGCCGAAGCGCGCGCTTGGCGCGCTCGGTGAAGCTGCTGTTCGTCTCTTCGCTCCGGCCTCCGGCCTGCTCGGCCTTGCTGAAGGGATCGAGAGCGCAATGTCGGCTTATGCTCTTACCGGCATCCCCGTCTGGGCGACCCTGGGCAATGAGCGCTTCGGTCTCGTCAGCGTGCCTGAGAGCGTGACCGAGCTTCACCTCTTCGTCGATCACGATGCTGGCGGCGAGCTGGCTGCGTCGCGTGGCCTGGCCGCTTATGCCCGCGATGGGCGGACGATCCACGTTCGCAAACCATCCTCACGCGACACCGACTGGAACGATGAACTTACAGCATGGCTGCGCCGCAAAGCGGCGCGGTAGAGGAGAGAGAGCTTCTCGAATTCCTGATCCGGCAGAGGGCGTGTCCCGATGCCCCCATCAGGAGGACGAATTGCCATGTTTCAATCAGACCTGTTTCCCGCCGGCGAGCAGTTGCCGTCCATGCCCTTGGCCTATGCCATCGGCACCCGAGTTGCCGCGCTTCTTGCTTCGGGACGTCATCTTACCCGTACCGACATTTCCGGGCTGTTCGCCGAGGAGACTGGATCTTTGGACTGGGGAAGCGCCTGGACCATCGCTGACTACAATAACGCGGTCGAGATCGGCGCACTGCTCTGGTTGCGAGAGTCCTCACGGATCGATCTGGCGACGAACGTGCATGAAGCCGAAGCGCGGTTCGACTGGCTCCAAGCTGCCTTTCCGCCGCGGCATGTGCGCAGCGAAGCACAGGTCGAGCTCCAGCAGTTCTCGACCCCGCCAATGCTGGCCTGGCTGATGGCGAAGGCCGCAGCTGGCTGCGCGCAAGACACGCTCCTCGAACCGTCCGCAGGCAATGGTGCCCTTGCTCTTTGGGGCAGCGTCCAGAACGCTTCGCTGCTCCTCAACGAGATCGATCCGGCAAGACGAGACGGTCTGGCCCACGTCTTCCCCACGGCCACCATCACTGCGCATGACGGGGAACTGATCGCCGACTTGCTTCGCGGCCCTGTTCCGTCTGCCGTGCTGATGAACCCGCCGTTCGCTCACAGCCTGGAACGCGGCAAGGACGGTGAGACCGCTATGCGTCACCTACGCGGTGCAATCCGGGCCGCTGCTAATCGGGCGAGGATCGTCGCCATTATGCCTGAAGGCTTCGACGCCTCCGCCTTCGCCAAGGAACAGGACGAAGCATCGCTGCTCCTCGATGTTCGCCTGCAGCAGATGTTTCGCCGGACAGGGACGGGGATCGCTGTTCGCCTGGTTGTGTTCGACAAGACGCCGACTGCGTCCTCGCCTGCGATCACCGGAGATACTGCCGACCTCATCTCGCTCCACGAGCTTATCACTGCGCTTCCGCCACGCATACAGACCTCCGCCAACATCCACCGCCTGCCGCTCGGCAAGCCAGTGCGCCTCGTTGGCAAGACTTCGGCCCAAAGCGCGCCGGTTCGGCCGGTGGCGCCGTTCGCCGCGACACCAGCAGCCACGGCGAATGCGATCGACCTTGCCTATTCGGTCCTCGCCGACCCCGCGCCTGTGCCCGAACAGGCAGGCATCTACCTGCCTTACCGGCCCAGCCGCATCGCGTTCGAAGGCGCTCCGGCCCATCCCACCCCGCTCGTGGAATCGGTCGCCATGGGTTCGGTCGCGGCACCGCAGCCCGATGTTTGCCCGCGCCTTCCCGCATGTTGGCAGGCCGATGGCCTGCTGTCCGAAGCGCAATGCGAGACACTGGTCTACGCTGCCCAGGCATTTGCGCGCGATCTTCCGGGTCAGTTCAAGGTGAGCCAGGAAGGCACCTCGCTGGAACTCTCCGAGGACGGACACTCCTACCGCCAAGGCTTCTTCCTCGGCGACGGAACCGGAGCGGGCAAAGGACGGCAGATCGCCGCGGTCATCATGGATCGCTGGCTCGCAGGCGAGCGCCGACATGTCTGGATCACCAAGAACGAGGCGCTGCTCGAAGATGCACGCCGCGACTGGGAGGCGCTTGGCGGGCTGCCGCTCGATCTCCAGCCGCTCTCGCGCTGGAAACTCGGCCAGCCCGTAACGATGTCCGAAGGCATTCTCTTCGTCACCTATCCAACGCTGCGCTCGGGCCGCGCCGAGGATACGCGGCTCGACCAGATCCTTGCCTGGGCGGGCGAGGATTTCGACGGTGTGATCGCCTTTGACGAAGCCCACGCGATGGCCAATGCGCTTGGGGGCTCTTCAACCCGCGGCAAGGTCAAGGGCTCCGAACAGGGCATGGCGGGCCTCAGGTTGCAAAACCATCTCCCACGCGCCCGCGTGCTCTACGCGTCTGCCACTGGCGCTTCGGATATCGCCAACCTCGGTTACACTTCCCGCCTCGGCCTTTGGGGACCCGAGACCGCCTTTCCGACCCACGAGGCATTCATGACCGAGATCCGCGCTGGCGGCGTCGCGGCGATGGAGCTCGTCGCCCGTGATCTCAAGGCCCAGGGTCTCTATCTTGCCCGTGCGCTGTCCTTCGCCGGGGTCGAGTACGAGATCCTCGAACACAGCCTGACCGAAGCGCAGATAAAAATCTATGATGCCTATGCTGATGCCTGGGCGATCATTCACCGCAACCTCGAAGCTGCGCTCGAAGCAACCCGCGTGGTCGACGAGGACAGCGGCGACACGCTCAACCGCAATGCCAAGGCTGCGGCGCTATCGATCTTCGAAGGCACCAAGCAGCGCTTCTTTGCCCAGCTCCTGCTTTCGATGAAATTGCCGAGCCTGATCCCCGCGATGGAAGTAGCGCTTGGCGAAGAGCATTCGGTTGTCGTGCAGCTGGTCTCGACCGCCGAGGCCATGCTCGACCGGCGCCTTGCCGACCTTACCGTGGAAGAACGCGAAGCTCTCGATATCGATCTGTCCCCGCGTGAATACGTCATCGACTACCTTACGAAGAGCTTCCCGATACGATTGATGCAGGTCTTCGCCGACGAGGACGGCAATCTTCGCTCCGAGGCGATGAGCGACGGAGAGGGCAATCCCGTTTTCTGCCCGCGCGCCATTGCTGCGCGCGATGCGCTGATCGAACAGCTTTGCGCACTGCCGCCCATCGCCACTGCGCTCGATGCGATTATCGAACATTTCGGAACCGACGCCGTGGCCGAAGTCACGGGCCGGACCCGCAGGCTTGTCCTCGGCCGCGATGGTGAGCAGCGCCTCGAACGGCGTAGCCCCAGCGCCAATGTCGCCGAAGCGCAAACCTTCATGGAAGGGACCAAGCGCATCCTGGTCTTCTCGGATGCGGGCGGCACGGGGCGTTCCTATCATGCCGACTTGGGCGCCAGGAACCAGCAGCGCCGGGTTCACTTCCTGCTTGAACCGGGATGGCGCGCCGACAACGCCATCCAGGGCCTTGGTCGCACGAACCGCACCAATCAGGCCTCAGCCCCGCTGTTCCGCCCGGTCACCACAGATGTGAAGGGCGAGCGCCGGTTCATCTCGACTATTGCGCGAAGGCTCGACGCTTTGGGCGCGCTTACGCGCGGCCAGCGCCAGACCGGCGGACAGAACCTGTTCGACCCGGCCGACAATCTCGAAAGCGATTATGCGCGCGACGCGCTCAGCCGCTGGTTCCAGCTGCTCTATGACGGCAAGCTCGAAGCCACCACTTTCGGCCACTTCGTCGAGCGAACGGGCCTCCGTCTCGAAAACCCAGATGGGGGACTGACCGACAATCTCCCCACGATCCAGCGCTGGCTCAACCGCATCCTCGCGCTGCCGATCGCGCTCCAGAACGCCATCTTCGATGAATATCTTGGCCTCGTCGAAGCGCGGATCGAAGCCGCGCGCGAGGCCGGAACGCTCGATCAGGGACTGGAAACCGTGAAGGTCGATCGTTTCACGGTCCTCGCCGATGAACTCCTGCGCACCGACCCCGTGACCGGAGCGGAAACCCGCCTCGTCTCGCTCGAAGTGACGAGGCACCTGCGGCCTCTGCGCCTGCAGCGCCTGCTACGGATGCACGAGATTGGCAGCCCGCACGCAATCCCGATGCGCAATGCGCGCTCGGGCAAGGTCGCGCTGTCGATACCAGCCCGGCGTCTCATCGCCGACGACGGGGAGGTGATCGAACGTCGGCGCCTGCTGCGACCGCTCAAGTCCGCGAACTGGACGCTTGAGGCACTGGGTGAAAGCCACTGGGAAGAAACTGGCGTCACCGCGTTCACGAGCGCCTGGCGTGCCGAGGAAGAAGAGGCTGGCGCTTCACCGGTGACCGAGCGCGTCCATCTCGCTACCGGGCTGCTGCTCCCGGTCTGGAAGCGCCTGTCTGGCGATCATGTCCGGGTCACCCGGCTCGTTGCCGAGGACGGCCAGTCGATCATCGGACGTGAAGTGCTCGATGTTGATCTCTTTGCGATTTCCAAAACCTTTGGCCTGTCCGGGGTTACCGGACCATCGGCAGAGCAGATCGGCGACCTCGTCCTCGCAAGCGGAAAACCGCTGGGCCTCGCAAGCCATGATCCACTTACCGTGAAGCGCTCGTTGGTCGGCGGCGAACAGCGCCTCGAACTGACTGGCTTCTCGCCCGATCGGCTCGACTGGTACAAGAACAAGGGCTGCTTCACCGAGATTATCCGATACCGCACGCGGCTGTTCGTGCCAGTCTCCGCAGCCTCGTCGGTCCTCCCCGCGCTTGCCGCCTGATCCCTCGGGCAGACCCCAATCTCAGAATGAGAGTGGAGGGAGCCCTTTGGGCTTGTGGGCCTCGTGATCCTCACCTGCGCCTGCATCCTATCAGGAGAACACCCATGATCCAGTCAATTCCCTTGAAGAAGCTCGTCCCGAGTCCGCGCAACGTTCGCAAGTCGAGCGACGTGCTGGCCGACCTCCAGTTGCGGGCAGACATTGCTGCGCGCGGCCTGCTGCAGAACCTCGTCGTGCGCAAAGGAAAGCGCGGCAAGTTCGAGGTCGAGGCCGGCGGTCGCCGTCTCACCGCGCTGCAGGCGCTGGCCGAAGAGGGCACCTTGCCTGACACGCACGAAGTCACTTGCCTCGTTATCGAAGGCGAGGAAAGCGAAGTGCGCGAAGCAAGTCTTGCCGAGAACTTCCAGCGCCTCGCGATGAACCCCGCCGACGAGGCGCAGGCCTTCGCCTCCATCATCGAGGCAGGGGCTACCACGGAAAACGTGGCGCGCCGCTTCGGCCTCACTGTCCGGTTCGTCGAAGGACGTCTGCGCCTTGCAAGTCTCGCGCCTTGCGTCTTCGAAGCGCTCGCCGAAGGCACGATCACGCTCGACATGGCCAAGGCCTACGGCGCGATCTCCGACGTGGAGCGCCAGGCGCATGTCTATGCCGAACTGCAGGACGCCTGGTACCAGATCACGCCCGACACGATCCGCCGCATGGTGCTCGATGCCACGGTGCGCGGTTCCGATCCGCGTGCTGTTCTCGTCGGACGCGATGCCTATATCGCCGCAGGTGGCCGGATCGAGCGCGAACTGTTCGACGATGATGCCAGCGAGAGCTGGATCGACGTCGCGCTGCTCGAGGACCTAGCGCACAAGGCCATGGACGAAGCCGCAGAAAAGACCGCGCTCGAATATGGACTTGCCTGGATTCGGCCGACCCTTGGCAATTACGTCAGCCACGACCTTGTTGAAGGTCTGAGCCGTCTGCCTTGCGAGCCTGCGCCGATGACCGAACAGGAAGCGAAGGAACTTGGCGAGCTCGAGGCCGACTACGACCGCGTCGCCGCTGTGCTCGAAGACGAGGACAGCGACGAGGATGAGGTCGCCAAGGCCGAACAGGAACTCGTGGTAATCGACCGCGCCATGCGCGCGATCAATGATCGGCCGCCGGTACTCGCCGACGAGCTGAAATCCGAAGCTGGCGCCTTCCTAGTCCTCTCGCGAAATGGCGAGCCGACATTGGTCCAGCAATACTACACCGAGACCGAAGTCATCGCTGACGAATGTGTGGTCGAGGCCGTCGAGGAGAGCGGAGCGGCGAAGCCTAAAGGGAGCTCGCTGTCCCAGCGCCTGCTCGACGAGCTCGCGATGCAGCGCCGCGACATCCTCGCGATCCATCTCGCAAACGATCCGGCACTGGCACTCGACTTCATGGTCTTCACGCTCGCCGATGCCGATGGGCACGACTGGCGCGCCAAGAAAGCGTCGACGCTTGTCGGATCGGTAGCGTCCGGCCCGGTCACCGGGTTTGAGGCCAAGGATGCGCCGGCGAGTGCTGCTTTGGCCGAATTCGCGGGGTCGCTCGATGAAAGCTGGCGTGCTGGCGAGAGCGATGTCGAGCGGTTTGCCAGGTTCCGGGCGCTTACCGACGAGGCGCGCTCGGCCTGGCTTGGTCATGTCGTCTCGCGTGCACTCGTTGCCAGTCTTGCCTGCGAAGGCGAGCGTTCGGTGCCGATGCACGAGGCGCTCGGCTCGCTGCTCGAAATCGAGACCGCGCATTGGTGGCGTCCTACGGCTGCCAACTACTTCGACCGTGTTGCCAAGACCCGCACGCTCGAAGCGCTCGATGCCGCTGGTGGTCCCGAAATGGTCAGTCGCTACGCTGCGTCGAAGAAGGCAGAACTCGCGAGCGCTGCCGAACGCATTTTCTCGGGCAACTTCATCGGCGAGGCAGATATCAAGGAACGAGCGCAGGCCTGGGTGCCTTCGAGCATGCGTTTCGCCGGTTCGGAAGAAGTCGAATTGGCCGACCACGAAGGAGACGAGGCGGTGAACGCCGAAGCAACTGACGAAATTGCCGAGCAGGCTGCCTGACCCCTCCTGACAGGTCCAGGTCACTCGGCGGGCGGTCCGTCCCAATCGGGACGGGCCGCCTTTTCCATGCCAGATACTCGGCAGAAAACTATCAGTCCGCGTTTGGGTAAAAAGACAAGAGCAGACCTTGCAATGCTGGCAATCGACTTAGGCTGAAGGTCGATGGCTGATCGCTCCAAGGGGAGCGGTCAGGCGCGAGATGCCCTTGCTCTTCATATAGCCGCATAATTCTCCACATCCGGCGCTTAGACCTTCTCCGCCGATCGCAACGGGGCGATGTTTCGAAGGAATTTCGGAGTTTGCCCATGGATATCGAAGCTATCGCACCGTTGAAACGGTGCGCAATTTACACCCGCAAGAGCACTAACCAGCGCCTCGAACATGATGTCAATTCACTGGTTACGCAGCGCGAAATCAGTAGCGCCTATGTCAAGAGTCAGCAGTACAAGGGTTGGGTCGAGCTGCCCAACCGATACGACGATGGCGGCCATTCGGGGAGCGGAATGGATCGCCCTGCGCTCTCGCAGCTCATGCAGCATATCGAAGCAGGAGAAATCGACGTTGTCGTGGTGTACAAGATCGACCGGCTGACCGGTAGCCTTGCCGATTTCGTTAGGATGATCGAGATCTTCGATCGCCTTAACATAGCTCTGGTCTCCATCTCACAGGCCTTTGATACTTCCGACAGTATGGGCCTGATGATCCTCAATGTGCTGCTTACCTTCTCCCAGTTCGAACGCGAGCTTATCGCGGAAAGGGTGCGCGACAGCATCCGCACGCGCAAGCGGCACGGGAAAATGCACGGTGGTTTGCCGCCATTCGGCTATGTTGCCACTCCTCAGGGGTTAAAGGTCGACGAGCCAGAAGCTGAGATCGTCCGGTTTATCTTCGACGAGTTTCTGCGGACACGGCGATACACCCGCGTCATGACGGCCGTTCGCGAACGGGGTCTTTGCAGCTCGGTCAAGTATTCGCCGCGGGGCAAGCCTCATAACCTGAAGGTCGCAGGTTCAAATCCTGCCCCCGCAACCAACCGACAAAATGATTAAACCATTTTTTTCATAGGGGTTTTTTCTTTGTCTGCGGCACGCATTTGACGCTCAAAACTCCCCCGTGATACACTAAAATGGAGTCGCACAGCGCTCACACAAACGCACACAAAGGGAGGCGCTTTGGAAATACATCGAATCTTAGGTGACAAGGTCCGCCTCTACCGCCGTGCGGACGGCGGTAACTGGCACTGCTCCACATACCTCGACGGCAAGGAGTGGCGCAAAAGCACGAAGCTGCGCAGCCTCGGTCGCGCCAAAGACGTTGCCGAAGATTGGTATCTGGAGCTCTGCGCCAAAAAGAGATTTGGCGAGCTCGAGTCCGGCAAAACCTTTGCTCAGGCCGCAAAGCAATTTGAAAAGAGTACGAAGCGATCACCCGTGGCCGGCGCAGCCCCAAGTGGGTGCAGGGCCACAAAGACCGGATCAGGCTTCATTTACTACCTCACTTCGAAAAGATGCCCGTTAAGAGCATCACCTCCGGCACCGCTCAGGAATACCGTGTGAAGCGGATGACTAAGCCGGAAGGCTGGAACGATGACGAGAAGGAGTGGAAGCCGCCTGCGCGCAACACACTTCACAACGAAGTCGTAACGCTGAGCATGGTGCTGAAGACCGCCTACCGTCACGGATGGATCGAACACGTCCCAGATCTTTCAGATCCTTACCGTCGCCAAACCAAGGTCGAACATCGACCCTGGTTTACGCCAAACGAATATAAGCTATTGTATCAGGCCACGCGATCCAACGCGGCGGACCCGCAGCGTCCGCACTATCGGTGGCATGCGGAGCAGTTGCACGACTTTGTACTTTTCGCGGCCAATACCGGGCTCAGGCCGGACGAGCTCAAACAGCTTGAATTCCGCGATTGTCCGTCGTCAGAACATTTGGCACAACTCGCGGCGTAGGCTTACGGAGTGTGGGCCTTGTCTGGGTTTGATGTTTAGGCGGCGAGCCTGCGGTGTTGCAAGCGCCGATGTTCGAGTGTCTGTCGCTTGATCCTTTCTCTTCGTTCGATGATGGCGGTTGCCCTGCCGAAGTAGGCATCGGCAGGCGTCACGTTTTTCAGGCTCTCGTGGTAGCGCTGATGGTTGTAGTGCTCGGCGAAGGCCTTGATCTGCTGTTCGAGATCGCCAGGCAGGAAGTAGTTCTCCAGCAGGACGCGGTTCTTCAGCGTCTGGTGCCACCGCTCGATCTTGCCCTGGGTCTGCGGATGGAAGGGCGCACCGCGTATATGATCCATGGCCTTGCCTTCGAGATAGCTGGCCAGTTCTCCGGCGATGTAACTGGGACCGTTGTCACTGAGCAGGCGCGGCCTGTGCAGGACATTGGCATGGTCGCAGCCTGAGGCGGTCAGTGCCATGTCGAGCGTCTCGGTGACGTCCTCAGCCTTCATCGTCGTGCAGAGCTTCCAGGCGATGATGTAGCGTGAGTAGTCGTCGAGCACAGTCGAGAGGTAGACCCAGCCCCACCCGATGATCTTGAAGTAGGTGAAGTCCGTCTGCCACATCTCGTTGGGCTGGGTGGTCTGGGTGTGGAACGCCTCTGCCGCCTTGATCACCGTGTAGGCCGGGCTGGTGATGAGGTCGTGGGCCTTCAGGAGGCGATAGACCGTGGCTTCCGACACGAAGTAGCGCTTCTCGTCGGTGAAGCGCACGGCCAGCTCGCGCGGGGACAGCTCGGTCTGCTCCAGTGCCATCTCGACGATCTGCTGCTGGATATCGTCTCCGATGCGGTTCCACACCCGGCTCGGCGCTGAAGGGCGGTCCTGAAGCGCCTCGGGCCCGCCCTCGAGGAAGCGATCGTACCAGCGGTAGAAGGTGCGCCTAGCCACACCGAGCTGATCCAGCGTGCGCTTGGCAGGCAGATGCGACTGCTCGACGATCCTGATAATCTCGAGCTTCTCGGATGCGGGATACCTCATTCGTCGTCACCCCCATCCGCGATCATGCTTTTTTTGAGCAGCCGGTTCTCCAAAGTGAGATCGGCCACACACTCCTTCAGATCGCGTGCCTCACGGCGCAAATCCTTCACCTCGTCCGTGGTCGCAGCACGCGCAGTATCGCCAGCCAGGCGACGCTTGCCGGCTTCCATGAACTCCTTGGACCAGGTGTAATACAAGCTCTGGGCGATCCCTTCGCGGCGACACAGCTCGGCGATGGAGTCATCACCGCGCAGGCCATCGAGCACGATCCGGATCTTGTCTTCTGCAGAGAAATGCCGACGGGTCTTGCGGCGGATGTCCTTCACCACCTGCTCGGCAGGCGATTTGGACCTTGAGGATTTGGGCTTCATCTTCGTTCCTTCGTCACTACGACGAAGCCCAAATCCTCCTTAAATCACAACCGCCAATCTGTGCCATAGGTGCTGACGGGGGACACCACACCGAACAGAGCCTTGCGTTGTTCCGCCGCAGCTTTGTCCAGGCAGATGGTGCCTATCAGGCATTCCGCGAGCAGGCGCGCAACAAGGGGCTTCGGCATGCGCAAAACGAACTCCTGAGACGGCCCTCCCAATTTGGCGAGGTCGCGCTTGCGCCTACCCCGGCGGACCTAGAGGCTGTGGCGCCTTCACTGCGAAGCATTCAATATACCGAGAAGAAGATGTTCGAGGTCCGCCTTAGCGCAGACGACACACTTCTTGAAGCTGCCGCGCTGGAACGGGCGATGAGCGAGCATGGCATCTCCGGTCCGCGGTGGCAGCATTCCGCCCGCGCAAGACAGAATAGTCTTGCCGCGCAGATCTCGGCAGGGCGAGACGCACTTGAACGCGCTTTGAGTGAACCCGATGGACGCAGGCTTATTCTGATGGCCGAGGCCCGCGCCGCGAGCATCAAGCTCGATCAAGATACCTACAGGCGTCTTGATCAACACCAGAGGACCAAACTCAAGGCTATTGCGGAAGCTTTAAAGAAACCTGAGAATGCGGAGCGCCTCCGCGCCTTGGAGAAGGCGCGGACCGAGCAAGAGCGAAAACCGTTCCAGGATCAGGCTGATCCTCGAAAGTATCAATACTATCAGCGATGAGCCCGCGCGCTTCCAGACAAGCGCCGGGCGGTATAAATTTCACAGTGGACGCTAACGCCAATCCGCCGCCCGACGCCGTGCCTCTCGAACCTATATTCGAGAGGCTCATTAATCCGAAGACCGGTGAGCAGGTAATTCGACCGCTTGCGCGTAGCGCCACTCGAAATGGCCGCATCTATTTCCAGCCCATGCCGCTCATCTTTGGTGTGCCAGTGCGCGCGAAGATGCCGGTGCGACGGAGCACAATGAGCTTGCCGCCACGCAGCGACGCCGACGGGAAGAACTATGTTTGGGGCGGGCACCTAGAAAAATGCGTCGACCCCGATACCGGGGCAATTTGGTATGAACCGGTGGTCTACATCGTCGAGCAAGCTGCGCATCCAAATGGACGGCTGGTGCCCAAATAGATCCATGTCCGAGGCAAATAAGTCGGCGACAGAGGAGCTTGGGAGCCCACATTCCCTCGTCCCGACTATGACGTTGGCGTCGACGCCGACTAAGTGAAAAAGGGCGTCTACGGGCGCCCTTTTTTCGATGGCTTTGCTCAATAGGGTCGCAATGCGAGAGGACCGATTTACCTTACCGGAATGCTCACCGCACCTGACGGAACGATATTGTGAGCTGGAGAGTGTCGTCACCTCGCTCAACCGATACTACGAAAATGCAGTGTGGCGGAGCTACGGGAGCGAAGTTCGAGCCTCGGGACTCCTGCAAACTGTTTCTTTGCACGATGAGCGCATAGCGACGCATCCTCGGATTTCTTACCGCGCGCCGAGCCTGGCGACCTTTCAAGAAAGGCTATGCTCGGAGCCGGTTCTCGTCGAGCGATGGGAGCAGTTCCTCGATTGGCAAGTCAACCCTGAGTGGGCCATTGAGATGGGCTCAAAATTGCTCGGCGAAGTGGCCCAATTTCGCAACAATGAAATAGTCAAGCCACGGATGGGGCATGTTGCGGGTTGGAAATACATAAATGTAGAGAATTCGCGGCTATGGCATCCGGAATTGAAGAATGTCCGAGCGCGTCGATCCTTTCCTCCGTTGTTGGAGGCGGTAATTCTATACGCGGTCTTCGTAATTTTTCATCCTTTAAAAGAAGGCAATGGACGTGTGGCGCGCGCAATTTTTCATGGAAATCTTGCAAATCGAGGAGTGATTTCAGCACCCTTTCTTCCGCTAGGCCCCATGATTTATCATTATGGAAACTCTTTCACGCCGGCATTCCGCGGCATGGCCCAAGACGGAAGATGGGAGGAATTTCTCCAATTCATGTTAGATCTCATCGAACTCTGCTGCCAATTCACAGCATTGGAGAGAGGTATCTCGGAGCTTTAGAATGACCAATTTTCGATCCCCACGTGTGCTTATCGTCGCAGAGCCCCAAGATCACACGGCCTACGTAATGGCATTTTTGCTGGAGAGGAGGGGTGTTCAGGTCGAATTCTTTATGCCAAGCCTCATTCCCTATTACGATGAGCAAACCACTTACGTGGGCGACGGGTGGTCATTCTCAACCGAGAGCCAAACGATCCTGGGTCCTGATGTCGTCTATGATACCGTCTGGCTCCGACGGACGGCGGGAGACTCCGTCAAGGAGTTTGAAATCCACGAAGATGATCGGCCATATATAGAGCAAATTCACAAAGCTCACCGGAAATCAATTCTGTCGATGATTGATGTTATGTGCAAGAATGCCGGGAGTCTGATGGTCAACGATTTTCCAGCTAAGATGATTGGAAACAGTAAGCATCTGCAACTGATTATTGCGGCACAACTCGGCTTGCAAATCCCACAGACCCTAATCACCAACTCACCTGAACAGGTGGAGCGCTTCCGTGAGAAAGCTCGAGGACGGCTCATTTGCAAATCGCTTCTTCCTCACACTTGGAAGGGAGAGCAATCGAGTTGGCACGCCTATTCGGCAATTTTCCCGCCACGTTCCTCGCGCACTGACGAAGCTGTAAGACTTCAGCCGGCTATCTTCCAACAATATATAGAAAAGAAGTATGAGGCGAGGGTAACTATCTTCGGGGAGAAACAATTCGGCATAGCGATCGAATCCCAGGGACATGAAAAGGCAATCGTAGACTGGAGAATGTCTGGTTTGAGTGGCGTAAAGTGCTATCCCTATGAGCTATCACCGTCCTTATTCGAGAAGTGCTTGCAGCTAATGAAGGAGCTTAACCTAACGTATGGGGCGTTTGATTTTATCATAACGCCTGACGATGAAGTTGTCTTCTTGGAAGTGAACGAGAGCGGACAATTCCTTTTCTTGGAGAATAAATGCCCAGAGGTTCCTATCACCGACGCGTTTTGCCACTTTCTGGCTTGGGGAACCCTAAGCGACTGGGATGCGTCCAGCGCCCAAAACCTGTTTCCCGATGTGCTGAGTGACCCGGAATACCAAAAGTACATTGAGCAGTTTAAGTTTTTCCCTAGCCCTGATTTGGGCTTTGTGACCGATATTGGTGAGCAGGTCCCCGCGCTTTCTGCTTAGCTATCTGGAGTGCTTTGTAATGGGATATGATCAGGTCCTACGAAGTGGCGCATTCCTGAGAATGTTTAGAACTGTGCCGATATCTCTTTGCCTCCTAGGGGCGGGTGCTTTGCATGCGGGGCGGACAGACGCCAGCAGCTTGGCGGGTCTACAAGGTTCATGGTACGTTTGTGCAGAAAGTCAGGCAATTTTCCGAATTGATTTGACCAAGGAGGAAGCGTGGAGTGCCTCTCTTCTTGCACCGTCTGAATATCTGACGGACGGAGAAGATTTTTGGCAGGTGTCCGGCCCCGCCGTCTCGCGAAGATCTCTTTGGATTGAGGAACAGGAAGGTACTCTCGCAATTGCGTTTGAAGATCCCGGTGACCCTGACAACCCCGACATCATCGAGTTAAGTCCCGTAGATCAAACCAAGGGGGAATTTTCATTTAAACTGCTACCCTTTGAGCCTTTCACCATGCTGAGGGCTCCGAGTGAGGGAAAATGCGCATTTGAAGATTGGGACTCAAACGCCCGCTATAGTCACCTTAGATTTCGCCCAAGTAACCGCGAAATCGCGTCGATCTTTGACGAAGACCAGCGCGAAAGAAGCGACGCTGCCTCGTTAGATGACCAAGGGCTGCATTTGCTGGCACTCCGGGATCGAGAAAGGCGGAATCGAGCAAAGAGTTTGCTGCGGGAAGGTCAATTGAAATCAGGAAGGGACTTTTATTTCGCTGCATTCATCTTTCAACACGGCGAAGAGCCATCGGATTATTTACAAGCACACGCTTTGGCGATGGTCGCACTGGCACGCGGTGAACCGTCCGCACGCTGGATTGCGGCAGCTTCCCTCGATCGCTTTTTGCTGGCGACAAATCAGCCGCAAATCTTTGGCACACAGTTCCAGGTTGAGGATAAAAAGCCGTCGTTGCGCCTCCCGTATGATCCTGATGTTATTTCTCCTCACGTCTTGGAGGCCTTGGGGGTTCAGAAGTCGCACTAGCGCTGTAAGGATGACAGTTCCAACTACTCGAATTTCGTGGGGGCCTTACCCGTGTATTGTGGGGCTTGATCCCAAGAATGTGATCATTAGGTGCGCCAATCTAATGTGCGCGGCTGAACGGAACTAGGGACGATCTCCTACTGCCTGGAACACGAAACTGCCGTTTCGCTCGTGTTCTCGAACAGTTCGAAGTTATGGTGCTTCCCAGACCAGCGCCGTGCCTAGGCGATCAAAATGTGAGATACGAACCTGCTCGGACATCTGTGCAAGTGCGAACTCCAATGGAACCGGGTCCGCAAAAACTAGGTGGCTCTCGACGTCGGTCAAATCGGCGACCTTGGTGAACCTCGCCACAGCGTCGATATTGCCGCGAAGAATTTCGACGCGATCAAGGTGTTTACGCAGATAATCGGGCTTTCCATTCTCACGGATGACGCCCCGGAAATCAGCGAGTTGCTCCGCCACTTCGCCGTAGGTCTTCCGAAAATGCACATCCTTGCACTCAACGATCAATACCCGGCGGCTGTTCGAATCCCATGCTAGAACATCGACGTCGCCGTAGTTCCTGTCTTGGCGCTCGCCCAAGATCTTGGGGATTGTCACCTCGGTCTCGGTGCACCATCCGAGTTCTCTCAAGCGCTCCGCTACTTTCAGCGTGAAATCGTGTCCTTTCTTGTCGGCAGCCTTGCCAGCCCAACGCTTCATTTTCGGCGAAAGCTGAGTTTGCGGGAACTCACCGCGAAGCAGATTTCCAAGCATATATTTGAAACTGTCGCGCATCTGGCCAGGAGCAAATATGAGCGTTGGATCGCTATCCTCATCAAGCTGGATCAATGGGCGCCGTAGTAGCGAAAGCTGTCGGCGGAAGCGCCAAGGATGCCGGTCGCGATCCTCGAACCCGTCAGGCGTTTCCCGCCATGTGGAACGCGGCAAGTGGATAAGTGCGTCTAAGAGGCTCGCGACGGAAGAGGAGGTAATTGGCCAAGCCCCGTCACCGATCGCTAGAAGTTCACTTTTCTTGAGCTGCTGAACAGCGGACTCCGCCTTGATGCCAATGTCTTCAATCGCATCTACGAGCGCTCGGGTTTCGTCAAAACCTGCGCCGAACTGCTCTTGCCACGCCTCAACGAATTCCGGGGAAAGAAGGTGTTCGGCTTTCGGTGTCGTTTCATATTCCGTCAACTGCTCGGGATAGCTCTCGGCATCTGATGCAATCCGCCGCTCATTCGTTACGTGCGCATGAGGCATGATGATGTCATCGATAAACCCAAACCTCGCATGGATGTCGCCTAACGGGGTGTGAATAGCCCCTAGATTTGTGGACGCTTTCTTTCCTAATTTTGAGGACAGGAGGCGACGATGGGGAAGGCTAATTTCAGCGATGAGTTCAAGCGCGATGCGGTGGCCCAGATCACCGAGCGGGGCTACCGGGTGGCGGAGGTTTCCGAGCGACTCGGCGTGAGCCAGCATTCGCTGTATGCATGGAAGAGACAGTTCGCAAAGCGGCCCGAAGATGGATCAAAGGACGCCGAGATCCGGCAACTGAAGCGCGAGCTGCAGCGGGTGACCGAGGAGCGCGACATCCTAAAAAAAGCCACCGCGTATTTCGCCAGGGATGCAAAGTGAGATACGCGTTCGTGGCCGAGCATCGCACGCTGTTCCCGGTGCGCGCGATGTGCCGGTGTCTTCGCATCCAGCCCAGCGGCTTCTACGCCTGGTTGAAGAACCCGCTGAGCAGACGGGCGAAGGAAGATGTTCGCCAGACTGCGATGATCCGGCAGGCGTGGGAAGACAGCGGCAAGGTCTATGGCTACCGCAAACTGCACGACGACCTGCTCGATCAGGGCGAGACCTGCTGCCCGAACCGGGTGGCGCGTCTCGCCAGTCGTCAGGCGGGTATTAAAGCGAAGATCGGCTACAAGCGCAGGCCGGGCAGCTATGGCGGCAAGCCATCTAGGGTGGTCGACAACACGCTGGCCCGCCAGTTCGATGTCGCGGCACCGGACAAGACATGGGTGACCGACATCACCTACATAAGAACACAGGAAGGCTTTGCCTATCTGGCGGTGGTGATCGACCTTTACTCCCGCCGCGTAGTGGGCTGGTCGATGCAGAACCGCCAGACCACCGACCTGGTCCTGCAGGCATTGCTGATGGCGGTGTGGCGCAGGAAGCCAAAAGGGAAGGTTCTGATCCACTCGGATCAGGGATCGCAGTTCACCAGCATGGACTGGACGTCCTTCCTGAAGGCCCACAATCTGGAGCACTCGATGAGCCGCCGTGGCAACTGCCATGACAACGCAGTGGTCGAGAGCTTCTTCAACCTGCTCAAACGCGAACGCGTCCGGCGGCGGACCTATCGCTCACGAGACGAGGCCAGACAGGATGTGTTCGATTACATCGAGATGTTCTACAACCCGATACGCAAGCATGTGAGAAACGGGATGCTGTCACCCGTAGAGTTCGAACGGCAGCAGATGATGAGCACCGAGGGCGTCTAGAAAACTAGGGGCTATTCAGTTGCGACAAGGTTTTGTCTGGCCGGCAGCCTACGAAGCGGTCTTTAGTTTGGAAGGGCTGAAGGCGCTCTTCACCGTCTTGCTCATATCCCTTGATCGATTGGCCGCTTTGCCGACGAAGCTGATGATTTCACTATTGCCAGTGAGTCCACGCCGCGATCGCTGGCCATACCGGACGATCCTCCACCGCAGAGCAAGTCGAACGACAATTTTGAGGCGAGTTTTCGACAAAGTCTTTGGTTCGAAGCGCCTGTCCGAATTGCGTGGTGATCGACCCAGGTTGATCATAGTCGCCTGTGAGTTGCGCGCAAAGGCTGCGTTCTACTTTACAAGAGAAAAGTTGCATTGCTGGCGATACGGTTCAGCGACCTCCGAAGATACAAGCCTGGCAGATGCAGTCGCAGCATCAGCAGCATACCCGTTGGCACTGCCAGCGCTTGATACCACCGTTGAGTTCGAGCGCAACGGAACAAAGCGCTCTGATCGGATCTCACTCACTGACGGAGGAGTCTACGACAATCTCGGCTTGATGCCGTTTTGGCCGGACCGCGATCACTCCATAAGCTTGGAGGTTGATCCGGTTTACAAATTGATCGCATGTCGTGCGGGCTACTCGCTGGATGTTGGCGAGCCCTCGTCGTTAATGCCAGCACGCATGGCAGCAGTTTTTGAAAGCATTTTTGCGAGGGCTCAGAACGCATCCACCACTCGGCTCTTCGATCTGCAACGAGCCGGAAGGATCGGTGGCTTCATAATGCCGTATCTCGGACAAGACGACGCGCGACTCTCGAACAAACCAGATGACTTTATATCCGGCGACACAGTTGCTGGTTATGGAACCAATTTTTCGGCGATGGATGATGAATGGATCGATCGCCTTTCTTTAAGAGGTGAGCAGCTCGTGGTCTCCTTGGTGAGCGAGCATTGGCCAGAGATCCAGGCGAAAAACTAGCGAACGAGGAGTTCTGAGGTCTGTCCGGTGGCAACCGCGATGCATGCCTTGATCTTCGAAAGTCGCCTCCTGAGAAAAGGTTTGGGCTATCCTCCGCGCTCGACACCTCTGGAAGTGTCTATTGAACAAATAGCGCGTGAGATGAAGCTCGCGCCTGCGGTAGCCGCCACATGTAAAAGAGAGAGGAGGGAGCTTTGCCTTTCCTGAGCCGGGGCATGCCCGTCCCGGCGATCAGGAGAGCTCCCATGACCAAGTCCCGCCGCACTACTTCGACTTCGCCAGCCCAGCGCATTACCGCCGCCATTATCGAAAAACTCGAGCAAGGCACAAAGCCCTGGGTCAAGCCTTGGCGCGGTGTGCCCGTCTCGCGGCCGTTGCGCTCCTGCGGAACGCCCTATCGCGGCATGAATACCTTCTGGTTGTGGATGGTGGCCGATGGCAACGGCTACGTCTCGCCCTATTGGATGACTTACCGCCAGTGTCAGGCGCTCGGCGGACAGGTCCGCAAAGGCGAGAAATCGACCATCGCGATCTTCTACAAGAACTACACCAAGGAGGTCGAGAACACCGAAGGCGAAGCTGACACCGAGTACCGGCGCGTCCTCAAAGCTTATGCCGTGTTCAATGCCGACCAGTGCGACGGCCTCCCCGAGTTCTATCATCCCAAGCCACTCATTGCCGCGCTGGAGCCCAAAGGACGCGAAGAGCGGCTTGATACCTTTTTCGCCGAGATCGGCGCTGACCTGCGGCATTCTGGAGCCCAGGCCTATTACGAGCCGCAGCGTGACCGGGTCACCATGCCGCCAGCCGAACTCTTCGAAGCCTATGACCACTACTACGCGACGCTTGCACACGAGCTGTCGCACTGGACGGGGCATTCTTCGCGGCTCGACCGCGATCTCAAGAACCGCTTCGGGAGCGATGCCTATGCTGCCGAGGAACTGATCGCCGAGCTGTCCTCGGCCATTCTCGGGGCCGAACTGGGTCTTCCGGTCACCCACCTCGACCATCACGCCAGCTACATCGCGTCCTGGCTCAAGATCCTCAAATCGGACGAGCGCGCGATCCTGACCGCTGCGGCCAAGGCCGAGGAAGCGGCCAGCCTGTTGCTTGATCTTGGGGGTCACCAATTCGGCGAGAGCGAGGACGATATCGACCTTGCTGACGCCGCCTGAGGAGCAGTGAGATGGGACGTTCCGTCAGTTATCCGACCGGCTCCGTGGTGGCCTTTCGCCTGCTTGATGAGGGCGAAGGCGACGATGTCGACTGGGTCTACGAGTGCCTCGTCGACGAGGTCATCGATAACACGAAGGCGACCTTTCCTTCTTTCGAGCGTTTCGATGGATGGCGCGGCCGCGAGGACAGAATCCTCTTGCGCAACGCCTTCGCCGATTGCGGCATATCGACCTATTGCGGCCTTGCCGCGATCTGGCTCGCCGAGCGTGACGATGCCCGGTACTGGGAGGCGGATTTCTACAACCCACGAACGGCGAGGGCACGGCACTGGCTTACCCAGGTGTCGGATAGGTTCATCGACCTGTTCGGGGATCTGCGCCTGGTCGGGCGGTTCTCGAATGGCGAAGCGATCTTCGAGCGCTCCCGATCGAAGTGCGACACCGGGTCCTGATCCTGCCTCATCCCAGTCCGCCGGGAGAGGCCCTTGGGCCGGTCGGGGCGCGCCGCAACCTGCGGCCCGTCGGCCCGTGTTACCCGCGCCAGCCTAGGGCCGCAGGTTTCCCGCTTCGCGGTGCGTCTCGCCCCTTGTCCCGGCCCTGATCGGGCTCCGGCGGACAGGACCGAGGCAATGGTGCCTCCTCGCCTTGTCCCCGCGATCAGGAGACACCTCATGTACGACAGCTTCATCGACCAGTTGAGCGGCCTCGATCTCTCAGGCCTCAGCATCAGGCCGGCCCCATTCAACGAGACCGACTTTCCCTGCGAGGATGCGATCGAACAGACGCTTGGCGCAGTCTGGTCCGACCTTTTTGCGATGTTTTCCGACACTGCCCTGGAAGCAGATGCCGAGGATATTGCCTGGGGTATGGTCAACCTTTTCCACCGCGCCGCCAGCCGCAAGTCGGCTCAACTTGACCAGGCCAGCGACGAGATCCGGGTCCTCCTTGCATCCGCCGATGGCTCCGAAGTGCATTCGAGCAATCTTGAAGAGCAGGTCGAGCGCGCGCAGGCCGCCGAAGCCAGCATGCTGGCCTTCGAGCAGATGCGCGAGGCTGCGGCAGCACTTTACCGCGACGAGACCGGTTCCTCGTGGAAGCCCGTTTCCGGCTCGCGCACGAGCCATTCGCGAAACCTTACCTCGGCCGTGATCGATGCCCGCGATTTCCTCCGCGCACGCGCCGAGAACCGGCGTAATGCCCTGATCCCGGAAGGCACTCCGGTGGTTTTCGCCGGTGGTCGCCAGAGCTTCGAAAGCGCCGAGGACGCGCGCGTTTATGCCGACAATATCTGGGCGACGCTGGACAAGGTTCGCGACGTGGTTCCCGATCTCTTCCTGGTCCATGGCGGCGACGGCAAGGGTGCCGATCGCCTGGCCGCCAGCTGGGCCGAACGCCGCGAAGTCCAGCAGCTGACCTATTCGCTCGATCGTCGGCTTGGTGCCCGCGCCGGGTTCAAGCGCAACGAGCAGATGCTCTCGCTCAATCCGCGTTATGTCGTCGCCTTTCCGGGCAATGGCGTCACCGAACGACTGGTGATCGATGCTAAGACGCGCCGGATCACCGTGGTCGATCGTCGCGGCCTCTTGGGCACTTCTCCTGGGTCCTGAGGGGCCCTTCATCATCTTCATCTGAATTGCCTGGATGTGCATTCAGCGCCGACCCGAATATGAACCGGTCATGCAACTTGACGTTCTGCTACAGCGCTACTTTGCCACCAGCGACCTTTCCGGGGTTGCCCCAGACACCTTTGCAGCCGGCATTGAACATTGCCGGGTCGATCTCGGCCTTGAGAAGGATCGGGGCAAGCGCTTTGCATTGTGGTCGTTCCTACACATGTTCGGGTCCGCCCCCGATCTCGATGTGGCGTTCGAGAACGAGGAAGACCGGGAAGCAGCCCGCAACTTCATGGATCTACTGGCGGCATCGGAAGGCGATGGAGCAGGCTGATTGCAGTAGGGTCTTGGCACCTTCAGACCCGCACCCGATACCCATCCGGCTTTCTTCGCGAACAGTCCTGAATCAGGTCAGCTGAGTACAGCAACCCGTTCCTTTCCGGCCGTGTGGTCGCGCTTCGCGCGCCTGCCCGCACCACCCGTCATGAACAGGTTCCCCTTGGAGCTTCGCTCCTGCGGTGCAGTCCTCCCATGCCCTGCTTCTTTGGCAAGTTCGCAAGCCGGAGATGGTCTCCGGTTTGAGGAACTGAAGGACTACTATCATGACCAATATCGCAATCCTCACCGGCCGCATCGCCCGCGATCCCGACACCCGCGAGACCAAGGGAGGCACCAACGTCACCGGGATCACCGTCGTCACCGATCGCCCCGCACGCGACAAGGACGGCAAGACCTACAAGGACGAGAACGGCTATACCGCCAAGGAAAGTGAGTTCCACCGGGTGACCTGTTTCAACGGCCTCGCCAAGACCGTCGGGCAGTACTGCTCCAAGGGCCAGTTGGTCAGCGTGCAGGGCCGCATCCACTACACCCAGTGGGAGGACAAGGACGGGGTCACGCGCTACGGCACCGAGATCCTCGCCGACAAGGTCGACTTCCTCTCCCGCGGTAGTGGTTCGAGCGACGACAACGACAACACCGACGCTCCCGATATCGACTGACATCGATCCCGATCGTCCCCTTACGAAGAGGCTCTGCCGCAAGCGGCAGGGCCTCTTCCTCTGGGGTTACTGGGTTCCCGGCGCTGCATTCGAAGCACGTGTTGCACCGCGCCCCGTCAGTTTCTCGATCGCGGCATCCTCGCCGAGTTTCCCGAGTTCTTCGGCAACCTTCCTCAGGCCCCTCTTCGAGAAGCTTTCGAGACCACTTCCCAGGATGATTTCGCCGAGTTCTCTGGCCGCCTGCACTTCAAGTTCGCGTTGTCTGGCGTCGAGCGCCTCGCGGTCTGCTTCGAGCTTTTGCAGGGCTGCTATCGCGCTCCTGTTTCGGGGCATGTTACTTGTCCTTTTGTCCCCCTCGGATCTGCT
Source organism: Qipengyuania sp. HL-TH1 (assembly GCF_036365825.1). NCBI lineage: Bacteria > Pseudomonadati > Pseudomonadota > Alphaproteobacteria > Sphingomonadales > Erythrobacteraceae > Qipengyuania > Qipengyuania profunda. The sequence goes on along the minus strand of NZ_CP142675.1, from coordinate 2,394,962 downwards.
CCCCGGTTGGTTTCATGCCCGCGTCATCGGGGTGTAGGAAAGACAATTCGCACGCAGCAGATGTTTGATATTGGGCGGAGGTGGTGGGTCCTTGCTCACGGTTCTCCCAGCATGATGGCCTTGCGCCTCCCGCCTCAAGGACGGCGGGGCCCCACCATTTTGCCCGCCACCGGATTGCATCCGGCGGCGAACAAAATCGTTACCCCCACCGCCGCTATCGCGGTCGCCCATCCGGGCGATCCCTGACCCGGGATGCACAAGACCATCGCGCGCACCTCCTGTCGTCTCACGACAGAAATCAGGAGGATTATCATGGCTTATTCGATGCATTGCGCCCTTCCGTCACGGAGCTATTTCGAGGCTCTGGAGACAGCCGAGAAGAGAGCGCTGCACAGCTTCTTCGATCAGCACGTTATCGAGGATGACGAACTCGGGTACTTTGCCCTCGACGAGGGTGACTACAACATATTGCCAGTGCATCTCGCAGCGCGGGTGGTCCACACGGTCCACGGCGGCATGCTCGACGAGTTTTGAGACTTCCGACAGGGCGGGAACCGGAAGCGGTTCCTGCCCTTTTTTCTTGTTCGCCGGGTAGTCCATCGAAGCACAAGAAACCGGTTCGGTCGGTTGCTCTGACGGCCGCCCACCGCAATGCGGCGCCGCCCGATAAGTGGAGCGGGGCTGTGGACGCACTCTGTCCCGCGCATCTTGCGATGCGCTCCTGAGGGTGCGGCGTAATTTGTTCTTGGGCCCCGCGCGCACTTGCGAACCGGCACCGGGTCGGGCGGCGGGAAGCTTGGGCACGCGACAGGTCCCGCTTGCTTTGCTTCCCACGCGCCCTTGGCCGCTGCCTCTTTCGCAGGTGCTGTCTTCGGCTGGAGGCGTCCAACTGCTTTCTATCTGCATGCTGTGAGCTGCCAGGCTTGGTTGCTCGCGCTCCAACATGGAGATCGGGAAAAGTCGTCCTTGATGAATCCCCCTCATTGCCTGGACCACCTCGCGCACTTGGGAACAAAGGAGCACACCCTACCCCGCGATTTCGGGATTAATCTTTCTGTTATTGCTAAAGAATGTGGTTTTGGGCGAAATCAACCCGTCTGCGAGTAGAGCGGCTTTGCGCTGATCCGCTGACAACTCACATCCATCTATCACCTTGAAATATAGTCCGAATCTTTCGATTGACTGCGAGTTGTTCACGATTTATTCTCATTGCCACCTTCCGCAAGGTGAGCCAGGTTCCGTCGGCCCGACAAGGAACCTGTTTCATGACCCGACAAGATCGGCTTCAGACATTCGTATCTCTCTCCGTGGGTAACTGGGTTCGCCAGTGTGCCGCGGACCATGGCGTCAGTGTCAGCGTCTTTATTCGTGACCTCATCGTCGCAGCGTGGCAGCGCGATAACGAGGCGAAGGACAGGCCCGCAGGGCTCGATCCCGCGCGCCAGGCAATCTTCATTTCGGTGGCGCTCGATGCGCTTCTGGCCAGCCACCCTGACGCGAGTTTGCGCGACCGTACTCACGAGGCATACCGGCGACGCCTCGAGCGTCTTGGCCTCCTCGTCAACGCAAACATGGGAGGCCAATCCCATGAAGCATAATCTCCTGAATTTCACCCGCGGGAGCCAGTTGCTCGGCCACTTTGGTTTCATGTTTGCAGCCGGCCTGAAGGGCCCCTTGATTGTCACCGGCCTGGTAGCGGTCGGCACCTGCTATTGGGAGGTGCGGTCGGCTCTGAGTGATCACCAGATCTACCTGGTCTGGATGCATATCTACGCCAGTCTCTATGCCTTCATGGAGTTCGATCCGGCCAAGCTGGTCAACCTTGAACTGCTTGACGGCGAAAGGGTCGGCCTCCCGTTCGGCATCGTTCGCGAGTTCCCGCCGATGCGCGAGGCGGTCGAGGCGTTTCGTACGGCAGTGAAGCAGGGATTGCTGGTTTCGGCAGTACTGCTGATCCCGGCCTTCGTGTTCTTCTGGTGGTTCGCCGAGCGCTTTGGCGGTCGGTCAAAGGAGCGCAAGCACGAGCGCGGCGCAATGCTTGTTTCGCTCGACGAACTCGAAGAAGAAATCGAGCGTCACAACAAGGCATTCAGGGCCGAAGAACTGGGCCGCAAGTTTGGCTGGAAGTGGCGGCTTGCGAGCTCGTCGGCGCTGGCCGAAGCAGGCCATTACCAACCCGCACATCTCGCCGGTGTAAGCTGGCCGTGGCGGCTCGAGCAGAGCCACGCCATGCTCATCGGTACGACCGGAACCGGCAAGACCGTGGCGCTCACCGAACTTGTTGCCGAAGCGCGTGAACGCGGCCAGCGCGCGGTCATTTTCGACCTCACAGGGGCATTCATTGAGGCCTTCTACGATCCTGCACGCGACATCATTCTCAATCCTGTCGATGTGCGGTGCCCGCTTTGGAGCGTGTTCAACGACTGCACGACGGAAGCTGAGTTTCATGCTGCCGCTGAAGCGCTCGTGCCCCATGACGGGGGTGGTTCAGAACAGTTCTGGGTGCTTGCGGCGCGCATGCTGTTTGTCGAGATGTGTCTTCATCTTGCCCGTACCGGCACTGCAACCAATGAGGCGTTGGCACGGCGGCTGATGACCGCTGATCTGTCCGAGGTGCATAAGCTGATGCGCGGTACCATGGCCGATCCGCTGACCGCTCCGGAAGCGGCCCGCATGGCGGAATCGATCCGCGCTGTGTTCAATGCGAATGCGAAAGTGCTCAAGCTTTTGCCCTCATCCGGACCGCGCTTTTCGGTCCGCGACTGGGTCAAAGGCGACTACCAGGCGGGCTCGATCCTGTTCCTTTCTGCCCGCTATGTCGACATGAGCATCTCCTCGCAGTTGCTGACGCTGTGGCTCGACACGGCGATGAATACGCTGATGACGCTCGAGCGCACACATGACCTGCGGATGTGGTTCCTGATCGACGAGCTCGGTGCCCTTCACCGACTACCGGCGCTTGAAAAGGGGTTGCAAACGGCGCGCAACTTCGGCGGTGCGATCGTCACCGGGGTGCATGCGTTTGCCAAGCTCAAGGAAGTCTACGGCGAGAACATGGCCATGACACTTTCCTCGCTTGCGCGAACGAAGCTCATCCTAGCGACGGCCGATCGAGAGACAGCGACCTGGTGCTCCGATTTCATCGGCCACCGGCAGGTGCGCGACATGGAAGAAGGCTATAGCTACGGGTACAACAATGCGCGCGATGCGGTCAGCCTGACGCCGAGGCGGCAGATCGAGCCATTGCTCCTGCCCGACCAGTTTATGAACCTTCCGAGGTTGTCGGCCTACATCAAATTTCCCGACGGATTCCCCGCTGCGCCGGTATCGCTCATTCCGCGCACGCGTGGCCGTATTGCCGAGGGATTCATCGCCCGCGAGAAACCGCTCATTAAGCCTGACCAGGGTCCTGCGGCAACGGCGCTTCAAGCAAGACCGGGTTCGAAACCGATTGATGAGCATCCCGCCTCGAACGACGACGGTGCCGGTAAACCTGTCGATACAAAGCAGCTCAAACTCGACTTGGAGGGGCAGCGCCGTGTCGCCGATGAACCGCAGGATCGGCAGGAGCCTGTGCCGCTTGAAAAGCTGAATGCAGGACGCGCTACTGGTGAGCTCGGTGCCGAAACCCGTTCCGATACGCATCTGGATGCAGGTCCAACGCTACCTCTCGCCGCAGTGCAAACCGGTGAGGATGCACCAGCAATGGGCGCGGAACAGCATCCGTCCGAACCCGGAACCGCCGGCGATGACACAGGTGGCAAGGCTGGTTCGACGCAACGAGGCCGTTCAGCTGCCAACGGGCGCCAGCCTCTCATACCGGTCGAGAAAGACCTGCGTGAAGGTGCGGTCGCAGATCCTCCGGAAAAGGATTTCGGCGAGTTCGAGCCCGACATGTGAAAGGCAAATAGGGAGGGATTACCCGGCCGCGAGGGGAGCCGTGACGAGGACCAAACTGGATGCTTTCCGTCGCCAATGTGCGCTCCCCTTCGGCTGCTGCGAGCTATTTCGCGGCAGACAATTACTACACCGGCGCCGATGCCGATCGTTCCGGAACCTGGGTCGGGAAGGGAGCGGAACGACTTGGCCTTGAGGGCCGCGTCAGCGCCGAGCAATTCGATGCCTTGCTGCGGGGAGAGCTTCCCGGCGGTATCCAGGTCGGCAACGCGGGCCAGGCCCACAGGCCGGGAACCGACCTCACATTTTCACTCCCGAAAAGCTGGTCGCTGCTCGCGCTGGTGGGCGGCGACCAGCGGATTATCGATGCTTATCGTGAGGCCGTCATCGAGACCTTGCGCTGGGCAGAAAAGAACGCGGCGCAGACCCGGATGGGCAGTCAGGCTGGTTACGGGAAGGTCGCGACAGATAACCTGACGATTGGTCTTTTCCAGCACGACACCAACCGCAACCAGGAGCCAAACCTGCATTTTCACGCGGTCGTGGCGAATGTCACGCAAGGCAGCGACGGAAAGTGGCGCGCGCTTCGCAACGACAAACTTTGGTCGTTCAACACGCTGCTCAACTCGATGACCATGGCTCGCTTTCGTCTGGCAGTCGAGAAAATGGGCTACGAGGCTGGGCCGGTTGGAAAGCATGGCAACTTCGAAGCAGCGGGCATTGCCCGCCAGCAAGTTATGGCCTTTTCGACGCGGCGCGAAGAAGTCCTCGACGCGGTACGCCAGCTGGGGGAGAATACTCCGAAAACCCGCGACATTGCTGTGCTCGATACAAGGAAAAGCAAGGCGCCCGTTAGGGACCGGGAAGGCCTTCTCGATGGGTGGCGGCAGAAATCCCAGGAAGTCGGGATTGACCTTACCGGCTTGATCGATGCGTCGCAGATGCGCGCTGCAACAAAGGACATTCCCAGCTCGAAAGAAGGGAACCTTCTGCAGCGTGGAATTGCGAAGCTGAGAGAGTTCGCGCAGCGGATCAAGGGCAATCCGGCGGATCCACTGATCCCTGCCCATGTCCTCAAGCAAGATGCACCGACCATCGCGGCAGCGCAGGCCGTTGCTTCCGCGGTGCGCCATCTCTCGCAGCGCGAGGCAGCCTTTCCCCGTGAGGGATTGCTGAAGGCGGCGCTCGATTTTGGGCTGCCGACGACGGTGGACCACATCGAAACCCGTGTGAACGCATTGATCAGAAGCGGCGCACTCGAATCCGGCAAAGGCGAGCACAAAGGCTGGCTGGCGAGCCGGGAGGCGCTTGACCTTGAAAGCACCATTATTGCGAATGTCGACCAGGGACGAGGTGCGGTGTTGCCCATCCTGGATCGGGCGGACGCTGCAGAGCGGGTTCAGGCTGTTGCTGCGCTCAACCACGGAATTTCGCTCAACGAAGGACAGGAGAATGCGGCTGGCCTTGTCCTTTCGTCGCGTGACCGGACCGTAGCGATCCAGGGCATAGCCGGGGCGGGCAAAAGCAGCGTGATGAAGCCTGTTGCCCAGCTGCTTCGCGAGGAAGGCAAGCAGGTACTGGGGCTCGCCGTGCAGAACACGCTCGTCCAGATGCTCGAGCGCGACACCGGCATCCGTTCGATGACCATCGCCCGCTTTCTCGCGCAATGGGGCAGGCTTCTGCACGAGCCGGGAAATGCCACGTTGCTGCGTGAGGCTCGGAGCGCTCTCGGAGACCATGTCCTGGTGCTCGATGAGGCGTCGATGGTGTCGAACGAGGACAAGGCCAAGCTGGTACGGCTGGCGAACCTTGCAGAAGTCCAGCGCCTGGTTCTCGTCGGCGACAAGCGACAGCTAGCCGCCGTCGATGCCGGTAAGCCCTTCGACCTCGTCCAGCAGGCCGGGATCGAGCGCGCCAACATGGATGTGAATTTACGCGGCCGCGATCCCATACTGCGGCGAGCCCAGGCCGCAGCGCAGGAGGGACGCATCGACGATGCGCTCCAGGCTCTTGCTCCTTCAACCATCGAAGCTCGTGGGGACAGCGCGATTGTTGCTGCCGAAAAGTGGCTTTCGCTCAGCCCGGCGGATCGGGATCGGACGTCGATCTACGCTTCGGGACGGGCCTTACGTTCTGCGGTCAACGAGGCTGTGCAGTGCGGACTCAAGGCCAACGGCGAGCTCGGCCCACGATCGGGCCGGCTGACCGTTCATTCGCGGGTGAATGTGACACACGAGGAGCTGCGCTATCTTCGCACTTACCAACCAGGCATGGTCCTTAACTTCCGCTCGCGCGACAGCACCCAGAAACTCTCCAAGGGTGACTACACCGTCAAGACCATTGACCATGCGCGGAAGCAGCTCGTGCTTGAGGACAGGAAAGGACGGCTTCGCAAGTTCAATCCCGCGCGCTTGCGGCCGGGCGCAGACGATAGCCGGCTGTCGCTCTTCGAGCGCAAATCGCTGTCCATCATTGAAGGTGACAAAATCCGTTGGACCGACAACGACCACAAGCGCGGGCTGTTCAACGCCGACCAGGCGAGGATCGTGGCCATCGACACAAAGGGCGTCTTGGTCGAGACATCAGTGGGCAAGGAGCTCCGCCTGAACCGCGGCGACCCCATGCTCAAATGCATGGACCTCGCCTACGCCCTCAATGCGCATATGGCGCAGGGACTTACTTCGGATCGCGGGATCGCAGTGATGGACAGCCGCGAACGCAATCTCGCCAATCGGCAGACTTTCCTGGTCACGGTCACCCGGCTTCGCGACGGCCTTACGCTGATTGCAGATAATGCCGAGAAACTCGGCCGGGCCATCAAGTCCAACAGCGGCGAGAAAGCGTCGGCCCTTGAAGTAACGCAAAGGCTCAAGGCGGCAGCGGCCAAGGGCCTTTCGCAAGACGAGGATGTCCGCAGCCCTTCGCCTGCAAGTGACAAGCCCGAACTCACGAAGGAAAGGGTAAAGCATTTCGAAATCGGGATCTGAGCCGACGAGAGCTTTCTATACCGCCCGCCCAAACCAGATGACCCGTCCGACCACTTGGATCTCGGACCGGTCGACATCGTCCCAGCTCGGATAGGCCGAATTATCGCTGCTGATGGTGATATTGCGGCCACCGGGCTTGAGCGTCACGCGCTTGACCACCAGCGCATCGTCGGCGCGCAGGACGTAGATACCGTCGCGCAGCCGCGAGCCTTGGTCCGATGCATCGACCAGCACCTCGTCGCCATCGCTGAGTGTCGGCTCCATGGAGTCGCCCAAGACGTGGATGATCGAAAGGCTGGCGCTCTTCGCCCGGGTCAACCGGCCAAGCCAGCGTTCGTCGAAACCGAAGCGGGTATGGGCGGTCTCGCTTTCGGCAATCGCTCCAAAGCCCGCCGATGCATCGACATTGAGCACGGGTATTTCGATCAACCCGTCACGCATGGGTGCGGGCGGTCCGCCAAGCACTTGCTCGTCGACCCCGAAGAAGCTGGCAAGCGTGCGCCGGTCATCGTCATCCAGTTTGCGCGGCGATCCACGCTTGATGAATTGCTGAATGTAGGACGAGTTTCTTCCGATCATCCGCGAGATCGAGGAATATCCGAGCCGTCGCTGCTGGATCAGGCGATCGAGCTCCTCTCTGACATGTTCCATGTGTCGTTCCTTCTAGCGGTCTCAGGAGAGAAGGAAATCTCCTAGACTCGATGGAACCTTCCTACTAAGAACAAAACAGGAACACAAGTGTTGAGTGAGTCGAGGAAGGCCATGAAATTGCTGGATCGCATTGAACGACATCTGAAGGAATCGCACATTTCGGCGACACGGTTCGGTCGTCGCGCGGTTGGCGATCCGCGCTTCGTGCTTGACCTACGAGCTGGCCGCAGGCCGCGCCGCCGAACAGTCGAGAAGGTAGAGAATTATCTAGCTCGACGCTCGTGAGGCTGCTTTCAGCTCCAATTGACAGTGGAACAAAAAAAACAAAAAGGTACACTTGTAACCCGTAGCGTTACAGGGCAATAGACTGCAAAGGGGATACCAAATGGGTACTGCGACACAGTTTAGAACGGAGCATCCCGGGCACCCTGGTCGGTTCTTGAAAATCAAGTTGATTGACGAGCGTGGGATATCCGTCACGGAGGCAGCAAAGGCTCTAGGCGTCGCGCGTCCTTCGCTATCCAAACTCATCAACCAACGAGTTCATTTGTCTCCAGAGATGGCAGTTCGGTTGGAGAAGGCATTCGGATTTCCATTGGAAGCGATGATGCAGATGCAGACTGCATTTGACATCGCCGAAGCTCGCAAGAAAAACAGAGAAATTGAGGTGCAGCCGTTCCAATTTGTTGGAACCACGTCGATGAGCCAAAGCGCAAATCGGGAGGCGGTCCGATGACTGATCTCCCCATTCTCTTCGCGTCAGAGAAGGAACTGATTTCGGCAGCCTTGCAACTCGGCGCGCTCGATGTCGGGCATGGGTTATCGGAGGCTGAAAAGAGGCTCGCTGCAAGCTCTGCCAAGCAGCGAGTTTCCGCAAAGAGAGTGGCTCTGCTGCGTGATTCAATTCTCAGCGGAAATGACCCTTTAGGAGAAGGGTTCTCGTCAATCCGATCTGCGGAGACACGCCGGTCTGATGGGGCGACGTACACTCCTGAGGGCATTGTTCAGTCGATGGTGCAGTGGGCCGCGAATAACTCAAGTCCATCGCGCGTTGTCGACCCAGGGGTTGGCTCAGGCCGCTTCCTCTCAGCCGCCGGGCGAGCGTTCCCAAATGCTCAGCTTGTCGGCATTGATGTGGACCCGGTCGCAACCCTGATGGCCCGTGCCAATCTGTGTGTGAATGGGTATGCAAAGCGGGCAAAGATCATACTCGGTGACTTCCGAAATTTCACCGAGAGGACTGCTGGACAGACACTGTACATCGGTAATCCACCATACGTCAGGCATCATCAGATCGATGCTGTGTGGAAGGATTGGCTCGCGCAAAGAGCGGCAGAATTGAAACTGCCGGCGAGCAAACTCGCTGGGCTCCACGTGTACTTTTTCCTCGCGACAGCACTTGAAGCCGAGAAGAAGGACGTAGGGGCATTCGTTACAGCTTCCGAGTGGCTTGACGTGAACTACGGCTCGCTCGTTCGGTCGCTGATGCTCGGCGAACTCGGCGGGAAGAACATTACCGTAATCGAACCGACCGCGCAGCCATTTCCCGATGCTGCCACGACCGCAGCGATCACAACCTTCGAAATTGGTGCGGAACCCAAGACTGTTAGCTTTCAGAGAGTAGATGACCTCGCAAGTCTGGGTAAACTCGGAAGTGGTCGACGCATTAGGCGAGACCGTCTCGCTACCGAGAAGCGGTGGTCACATCTGACGCGGGTAGCGGAACGTCCACCCGAGGGATACGTCGAGCTAGGAGAACTGTGCCGGGTTCATCGCGGCACTGTTACCGGGGCAAACGGCGTATGGATCGCCGGAGAGCATAGTGCTGGTTTGCCTGACTCGGTGCTTTTCCCAACCATCACGCGCGCTCGCGAGGTCTTCAATTCCGGCGGCTTGTTGAAAGATCCCGACTTGCTCAGGCAAGCCATCGATCTGCCAACCGACCTAGATGAACTTTCTGTCTCAGACCGCAAGCGCGTTGAAAGCTTCCTGAAGGTAGCAAAATCGATGGGTGCACATAGCGGGTATGTCGCACGCAATAGAAAGGCTTGGTGGTCAATTGGGCTTCGCGAAGCGGCCCCGATCATATCGACATATATGGCCCGACGCCCTCCTGGCTTTGCCCTAAACAAAGCCGGAGCAAGGCATATCAATATCGCTCATGGGTTGTATCCTCGTGACCCGATGAACGAAAAGTTGAAGCGCGCCTTGGTCTCCTATCTGCAGCACAACATCTCGCAAAAGTCGGGACGGACTTACGCGGGTGGTCTAACCAAATTTGAGCCTCGTGAAATGGAACGGGTGATTGTGCCGAGCCCGGAGTTGCTCACAAGCGGAGTATGCCTGTGATTGATCGGCCGCTTTGGAGCGACGAAGAATTAGAGGTCGAAAGAGAAAAGGCAATCGCGGCCTTTTGCACCGAACGTCTCGAAGAACCTCTGGAAGACTATCTCGACGCTTTTGACGAGTATCAGGGGCATATCGAGGAGATACTCGAGACCACCGTCGACCTTTCTCGTCTTGAGGATACGGCGCTCGATGTTTTGGGCGATCCAAATTTGCTTGAGGCGTTCAGGTATCTCGCAGGTCCTCCGATTTCTCAGGACGATCTGAAGACCCTTTCGGATGCACAATCGCTCACGAAAGGACATCTTGCGGCCACACCGGCACTGGTCCAGCGCGTAATAGCTGTAGTCCGCCAGGTGCTTGACCGTCGGCGCTTCGCTTGGGTCGTTGAAGATCGTGAACCGACCGAGGCTGAGCGCAATGCAGCCGTGCTTGCCTCGGCGGCGTTGATGGCTGCGAGTCGAGCTCAGACAAAGCGTCGGACATCTGGCAAAGATCGTCAGGAAGGCGCGGTGAAGGATTCACTCTTGAAGCTCGGTTTCGAAGAGGTGGAACCGCGAAAGATCACTACGATCGCCCTGGCACCCGAGCCAGGACAATTCTGCGGCGAAAGTGTGCTCGGCAACCGCAAAGGCGATATCATCGTGCGACTTTGGGACCATCGCGTGATGCCCATAGAGTGTAAGGTGTCAAACTCATCAACCAACTCGGTCAAGCGGTTGAACAATGATGCTGCGGTGAAAGCTACGAGCTGGAAAACGGACTTTGGCCTGCGGCAGGTTGTGCCAAGTGCGGTCCTCAGCGGCGTCTACAAGTTGCACAATTTGTTGGATGCGCAGGAACGCGGCCTGACCATCTTCTGGGCACACGATCTGGAGCCATTGACGGAATGGATCGCCAGCTCAAAGAAGTGACCAGCATCAATGACTAAAGGCGGCCATCTTGCTCTTTAGTCGTCGAAGCATTCAAGCACGTTTGGACGCAATCCGGCCCTGCACTCCGAGCGAGTGGCATGCGGACTTAGTGCGCCGATTAAATCAGCCAAATCGCGATAGGCTGGCAGCCGTTTATGAACTCATGGTTGTACACGGCCTCAATCAAGTCGGGTCGGTAGCTGTTGAAGCGGAGCAGGTGAACGGCAAAAATCCCGATATCGAGTACGCAGGCCTAGGCATATCGTTTGTAGCAGACGTGACTACCGTATCCGACGCGGGGCTCGACAAGAAAAATCCATATGAAGATCTGAGCAATCTGGTTGAAAGTCTGAAAACCAAGCTCGGAATGCCAATAGGCGGAGTGGATATCCGAATAGGATCGAGTCGAGAGCGAAAGGATCGAGGCGAGCAAACGACCTTGCAGATGCCCAATCGGTCAAGCCTGCGCCAATACTTCAAGACAGCCATCGAGCCTGAGATAAGGCAACAGCACCGCTCTGGGCAGTGTCCGATCCGCGTAGACATTGTGGACGAGGAAACTGAAATTTCAGTCAGTATTGATCCGGCCAAGAGCCCCTACAGTAGCGGCGGCTATGCCTCATATGACCGCCCAAGCATCAAAAATCGGAACCCCTATTATAAGGCGCTGAGATCGAAGGTTCCGCAGTTGAAGGGGGTGGATGCCTTAACCGGGATAATCATCTGCGATGCGGATTGCGCCACTATGGCCGATGGTGGCTTCGGCAATCGCATCGATCTCATGGATACTCTGACACGCGATTTCTTGCGGCAGAACAGCTCGGTAGACTTCGTTTTGGCGATTAGCGTTCGTGAGGAGAGACGTGGCTGGCATCCCGCCGAGGGCTACGACCGGCAAATGTTTGCAATGCTGCGCACGCAAGACGCATTAAAGATTGCTGGCGATCTCGACACGACCTTTCGTTCGATGATGCGAAACTTCCCTTATCCCCGAGACATGCCAGTCAATGCTGCACGAAGGGCGATCGAAGCAGATTATGGATGGGGGCACCATGGAGGCTGCAAAATGTCAGGCGATAATGTCAGATTGAGCTCTCGCATGATTATGGAGGTTCTCACTGGCCAAATCAGTGTGGATCGTATGTCAGAACTTCAACGTGGCAATCCATTCAAACTGCCGTTCGCGAACGGGAGGCTTCCGACAAAGATTGAGGTGATTCCTGGCGGCGAGGACGATAACGATGATTGGATCGAATTCACGTTCGGCGGCTCCGATCCAGCCATCACACCCTTTAAGTAGCACCATTCTATGATCTCAGATCGCTTCGAAACTCTAGCCCAAGCGTTTCGAGTTTTTGCCGAACAGCATCTTCGCTTTCGCCAACTTTTTCTGATCGATGCACCAGAAGCCGTCGGCAATCTAGACCACGCAATCGATGGGATTCTGAATGCATTCCATGGCCTTTATGACGCAGTGAAATTGGAAGCGCCGGAAGCTTTCAATTTCTACGATGACCCCTTGTGCGCATTTGTCTTGCGACTGAGAAACGCTCGACACCATAACCAAGCCAACGGGCTTCGAAGCGTTTATCGACGGGCTAGAGCCGAAGAGCATCCCAGAGACTATCTGCTGATCAATTTCGAAGCAGGTGAAAGCGAAGATGGTGGAAGTTTCGCTGAACACTATGTCAGCTGGTCTGACATCCGCGCAATTCTAGATTTGCAATCAGCCAAGTACGCGGATTCTGTTGCTGCGGGGCGTGAAGCCATTGCTGCGGACCGCTTCGAGGATTGGTGTCTTGCTCACAGCTACGAAGTGGACCGTATGTTTGCCAATTTGATCCCGATCCTGTCAGCGGCATGCTCTCGCTGTACTGGGGCGATCTCTCAATACATTGAACCAGAAAGCGTCGAGGCGGAGGCATTTCTGAATATATTTCAGAACGTCGAACCAGCGGACTTCGATCGTCAGGAGTACGTGGAGCTAACAAGCGCTGTTTTCTGGCCAACCTAGAGACAGCACTCCCAAAGATTCAATTTTGCATGCCAATTGCGGTGGCCGTTTTGAAAATCAACCTACAGCTTCTCCAAAGTCTAGTCGGTATGCCACGATGTGTAATCGAACTGACGGAGATGATCCCAAGTTTATCACCTTGGAAGCCGCGATGACACCGCACAGTAGTTTAGCCGCAAGGACTGGCGTGAGTCCTGGTCTCGGATCACTTTCAGTGTGCAATTTTCATTATAGTTCGGCTCGGAATCCGGCTTTCGCACGCGCAGAGAGTCGTTTCGAAAGACCCGCCAAGTCCGTAAATCTGTCCCAAAGGCTGATTGCGGATCTGATTTCGGCAATCATGTTTCTGATCTCACCTGCCTTCAGGTCAGCGAACTTGCCGAACGCTAGCAAGTCATCAAGCTCGAAGCCGTCAGTCTTTCCGGCCAGAGACATCTGGTGTTCGTTGGTCCAGTCCCCGTCAGGATTGTAGGCATAGACGACATCGAATGCGGGCGAGAGGCTCCAGCGACCCGAGCTATCCATGAGGAATGCGATGTTCTTGGTGTGGTCGTCCTGGTTGCGGATGAAGATATTGAGCAGCGCGCGGCGCACCTGCTCCTTAATCGCTTCGCGGCCGAGACCGAGCATGCGGATGGTCTCGATCGCCTGCTCGTAGCTGTATGCGCGAGCGAGGTTGAAATCGAAATGGCGCATTGCGCAAAGCGACTGCATGTGAAGCTTCTTGCCATCAGGCGTGCGGTCGAAACGCTGTGTCATGAAATGCGCCCGGCCGCCTTCTTCATGCAGACGAGAACGAGCCATGTCGATGCCGGCCTCTCGGGCTAGCAGATAGCAAGCGTATTCAAGTCGGCCGAAGCCCATCGGATCGGCTAGCTCCTTGTCGGCACTGCCCGACACGCCGTCGAACTTGACGAGCCATTGCGTATACCTGGGCCCTGCAGTCAGCTGCCCTGAATGGAATTCTCCGGTCTCCTCATTCCAGGCGAGGACGGCCTTGGCCCGGGCGCCACCAGCAGAGGTGCCGACGCGCAAGATCTCTTGAAGTGCGCGATGATCATCTTCACCCTTGAGCACACCGGCCAGTTCTTCACGCGCGGCAATGACCCTGTTGGCGAGTTCGACAAGCGGAGCGATATCGACCGGCCGACCCTGTTCACGGCGCTCACCGGTAGCGGGCTCGAATTCGAGCGCACCCATGCCTCGGCGACCGGTATAACAAAGGCGCTCGACCGGATCGAAGCTGTCGGCTGTGCGGCCTTGCTCGGCAAGCCAGCGATTGATCAGCGCGTTACCAAACTTGTCGGGCAGGCTGTCTGCCAGCATGCCCGGTAGCCCTTTAAAGGTCTCGTAATTCAGCGCGGGAAAATCGTAGACGCCGCTTCGTAATGGCATTGTGAGCGGAGCGACTTCGATGCCGCTGCGACTGAATTCCGGAGTGTATTCGAAAACCCCGACATCGCGATCTTCATCCCACAGGACGGCGCCGATCTGACGACCCCAGAGATTGACTACCGCACGCGTCATGGGGCCTCGTCACCCCAGCTCCATTCCTCGCCAGCCTCACCTTCAGAAGACTTGCGCACCCTTTGCCGCGCCTTGCCGGTGTCGGACCGGGGATCGAGCGGTCTCAGCTTGGCGTCCGGCATGACATCCAGCAGGCGGTCTTCAATGTCGAGCGCACGCATTATCCTGGCGAGGCTATCGATGGTCCCGCCATTACCGGCTTCCAGGCGGGCGAGCGTTGAACGCGAGATACCTGCCATTTCCGCAAGCTCGGCCTGCTTGAGATTGCGTGATATGCGATATGCTTCGATCTGCTTCCCGAGGTCGGATAGCAGCACCGAGAGCGGACGCAGATCTGGTGAATCATAATGTGGCATTATCGAGACATTATCTCCGTTATGGAGCTTTGTGTAGCGATTTTGCGTCTTTACGTGATGATATTTAATGTGTCAATATCGAGACGTAAATTGGCTTATGCCCGATAATGCATCAAATTTGCTACTTTATTTAGGTCGGAGTGATGGAAATGGATGACGAGAAGGAGCAAAACGACCAGACGGACTGGAAGGGCCTGCGAGAGATCGACCGTGCCATCTCCGAAAATCGGCGCATGGAATACAGCTGGAAGAAGGCTCTAGCAGATCCTTGGGAACGACGCGGACTCTGGCTACTTGGGCTGGTCGTCGTCGCATTTGCGGTGTTCGTCATCCTGCAGGATTTCGTGCTGTAGCTATCTATTGCCCCATTCTTTGACGTCGTCTGCAGCTTCCTCACTCGCGCCCGTGGCGCCTTCCGTTTGGCGATCAAGATAAGTTCGCACGGTTCCGATCCTGCCACGACCCTGTCGGCGCACCCGCTCGACCTCATCCGTGATGTCAGACCGATCAGGAGCATCGGGCATTGAGGGACCACCCGCAGAGCCCACGGCTCCTCTTGCGCGTACCTGCCCAGCACTTCCGATCCCGGGGCGGCTGACAGGAGCGAAGTCCGGCAGCGAAAGGTCGGCTTCGATGTCGTCTTGTAGGCGATCAGCATAGCTCTCGACAAACCGCGATTGCAGTTGTTGGCCGCGCGCGCTCATCTGGAACTCGA
This sequence comes from Qipengyuania sp. HL-TH1, assembly GCF_036365825.1. Taxonomy (NCBI): domain Bacteria; kingdom Pseudomonadati; phylum Pseudomonadota; class Alphaproteobacteria; order Sphingomonadales; family Erythrobacteraceae; genus Qipengyuania; species Qipengyuania profunda. The sequence goes on along the minus strand of NZ_CP142675.1, from coordinate 2,379,555 downwards.
TGTCGTCGAAGCGCACCGGCCCGTAATAGTCGCGATTGGCTTCGATCTCGGCCATGCCCCATTCGCGATAAGCCTGGCTCAGGTTTAGCGTGCCTGCGGCACTATTGGCCTCGTACCAACTGGCCTGGTTCTCGAGGCGGCTGGCCACCTCTTCGGCCCGACGCGCCTCTCGTGTGTAGCTTTCGGCTTCGGTCAGCGATCGGCTGAGACCCGACGAGCTGGTTGACACCTGCGATACCGAACTCGAACTCGTCTCGCGCAGGAAGCCTTCACGCGTGTTCGACCAGTTGCGGCTATCCGAAAGCTGCCGCAGCGTACCCATTATCCTGCCGCGATCTTCCGAGGCGATCCCGATATCGCTGTCGGTCCACGACTGATTTCGGCCACCGCGGACGCCCGCCTGCGCGTTTAGTACTCCACCTTCGGCCTTTGCTCCGGCTCCTGCTTCGCCGTTGAGGAACCAAGAAATAGTAATGTCGTCTGACGCGCGCCGGGACAGGCCGAACTGCTGCTGGAGCGTCCTCGAGGCATTGTCGACTTCGCTGAATGCCGTGCCGATGCTGTCGTTCGTACCAACGCCGCTGACAGTATCGGAGCTCTGACCCTGGCTGTAGGCGTTGCGGATCTCGCTGAACCGGGTGAGCGCAGAGCTCGTCGATTGCTGGGCGAGGTTGGCATAGGTCTCGCTCTGCGTCCGGCTCTGGCTCGCCATCGTTCCTAGGCGGCCCGTGAAGTCCTGCCCGAGCGTCGGCGTGAACGGATAGCTTGAATTCGGGACTGCAGCGAACTCGCCATCGGGGAAGCTGGTCGTCTGCGTGCCGCTGTCGCTGAATCCCCGCGTCTGTGCCGCGCCATAGGCAATGTTGGGGGCAAGATTGCCCTGCGCAAACTGGCGGGAAAACACTGTCGAATTGTCGATGCTCGAGTTGCCGAGTGAGACGTTGCCGGTGCTCGCTTCGCGCGAGGCTTCCTCGGCTGCATTCTGGCTCGGGTTGAGATAGCTCGTTGCCTGGCCCGAAATCGCCAGCGCACCACGCGCCACGCCGCCGGCAAGGAACGGGATCGAGGCGACAAGATAGCCTGCCAAGATGCCGATATCGCTGTTGACGTCGCTCATGCCAGCAAAGGTCGCGAGGCTGAGGCCCGTGCTGCCGCCAGCGGCGGCGACATCGCCCGCGCCTTTGAACATCAGGATCATGTGCAGGATGACGAAGAGCGGTCCCCACGCCGCAAGATAGAAGAAGCCGGTGACGTAACCTCTCAATGCAATGGGTCCGGTCCGCGGCATCAGGAACAGCGGAAACAGGACAGGGAACAGCGCGTAGAACACCACCGTCAGTACGACATTGAGGATTGGGACCCATTTCATCGCGTTGTGCGCGATCGAAGAATAGGTCCGCTCGGTCTGAATATCGGCCCGGGTCTGCGCGAAGACGTCAATACTGCCGGTGCCGCTCGCCCCTGCAAAGCCGTGCATGGCCTGGTTCATGGCATTGATCGTCAACACCTGGCGGAAAATGTCGCTCGCGCTGCGCGAGATGCCGGTAAGATACTGATAGGCAATCGGGAGGTCGGCCATGAGCTTGGCCTTGGCGAGCGCTTCGGTCTGGCGCGGATAGAGTTGGCGTCCCGCGACAAGCGTCATCTCGTCAATGAGGCTCGCCCATTGCCCCGAAAGCGCGGTGTAGGCTTCGCGGCAGGTGATGATCGAGGCCGTCACGCTGTCGTCGGCCTGCCGGGTCAGGAATTTCTGCGCGCGCGCCGCGCTGCCGGGTGCGATCGTCGCCCAGATATCATCGCTCTCGGACAGCTCCTTCATCGAGTAGCGGCCGAGCAGCAGATCGTAGAACACGCATTGCCTGACATGCTCGTCGAAGTTCGCAGCAAACTCCGGATCGGAAATGCGCAAGCTCCGCGTCGATTCAAGCAGCCGCGCGCCATAGATCATGCCGTTCTTCGAGTAGTTGAGGTCGTCCGGCAAGCCGAAGACGAGCTCGGCCGAGCGGGTCAGATAGTCCCCCGCCTGGCTGGTGAAACTTGCCATCAGGGCGAGCCCGAGCGGAACATTGGCCACCGTTGCCGGTGCAAGGCTTGGATTGACCCGGTCTGTCACATGGACGTCCATGCGCGGCACCATCAGACACATGTAGATGAGCGTCGCACCGAGGAACCAGTTGAGCCATGCGCGCCAGTCCTGGTTGAACGCGACCACGATGACCGCGAGCACCATGCCCATCACCAGCGCGACCTGAATCAGGCTCTTGTAGCCGCCCGCTCCGGTCCAGGCGGCAACGGCATTGAGGACATTGACGATATACTCGCCGCCGCCGACCGTGAAAATCTCGACCATGCTGCCTCACCCTTATGGAACGATGGAGCGGGACTGCATCCCGCGCGACCAGTCGAGCGCGGCGGCCATCGATGGCGACATCGAGGCGGCGAGCATGTTCTCGATCATCGCGGTCTTCTCGATGATCTGCATGATCGCGGAGACCCGCGCCTGTCCGGTCGCTTGCCTCTGGGCGAGGCTTGACCGGACTTCCGCGACCTGAGCGCGCCAGATCGCGAGTTTCGCTTCATCGGCCGCAATGAAGCTCGCCATCGAGCGTCCGGCCTCGGCTGTGATGCGTTCGAGGATGGCATAGAGAAGATCGATGCTGGCGATCTCGGCCAGCGTGTCGCGGTCGTCGGTTGCCATCCCGCGTCCATAGGCCGCCTGCACGGTGAGGATCTTGTAGAGCGGCACCGATGCCACCTGGAGCAGCTCCTTCTCCTCGTCGCCGATCGCTGTGTCGCTGCGGATGGCCTCGACCATGCTGCCGATGAGCTGGGCAACGCGGGGCCGGATGGCCTTCGCGCTCGTGAGGCTCATCTGCTGGAAAGTGGGGTTGAGGCACTGGTCGGGCTCGTCACACTGGAACACCCGCACCGACTGGCCTTGCGTCCCGTCGAGCAGCGCGGTCACCAGCGTCGAGGAGGCATCGCCTGCGAAAGGCACGAACTTGCCTGGTTCGTCATCGCGGGGCGGCACGTAGATCACCGTGCCGATGAGCGTCATCGCATACTCGGCGAGGTCGCGGTCGAAGGTGCCACCAGGGTTGAAGAAGGCGCTCTGCTTGAGGACATGCCAGGTGTAATTGCGCGGTACACCGGGATTGACGTCGGCATAGTCGGCGCCGGCGCTCTCATTGGTCGAGGCGCGCTGACCCCTGGTGCCGCAACCGTGTTTGGCGGCAGCATAGTCGGTGAAGATACCTTCGGAATTGCCGATCGCTTCGCAGATCGCCTTGTCGGCGAGATCGCCCTTGGGCCAGACGCCGCCGACCAGCCCCTGCGCCATCTCGCAGGAGTTGATCGAGAGATTGTTCATGAGCTGCGCCTTCTGGCTGAACTCCTGCATGATCTTTGAGCACTCGGGGCAGACGGTATCGATCGCGAGGCTGAAGGCGAACCCCACCGCATTGTTCGCGACGGCCTTCAACAGCGCGACCATCTCGCTCGCGTTGATGAAGGAGAAGGACCCGGCGAAGATATCGATGCCGCCGCAACCTGCGCGGGCACGCGGCAGCTGGAGGTTGGCGATGCTGGTCGTCTTCTGCGGGAAGCGCGTCCAGACATTGCCGAGGCTGTAATAGCCCGCCGACTGTCCTTCGAATGCGCTCGGCCCGGTGACATTGGCCGCAGCGCCCATGTCGTCCATGAAGCGGTCCATGCTGTCGCCGACGTTTGCGGCGACGGGGGACGCGACCATGCTGGCGGCAGCTATGGTGAGCGCCGCATTGCGGATGCTAGTAATCATGTCCGGCTTCCTTCGAGGTGAGGAGGTAGATGCGGTCCTGCAGCTCGTCGGCCGAGAGCACGCCGTATCCGATCGGGATCGGGCGCCTGGCCACGCTGTCCCAAAGCACGAGCGCCGGGGTGATGCCGGGTTCGAGCCCCATGCGGGGCCGCTGGCCGCTTTCGACCTTGTAGTCGGGGAAGTGCCTGGACGGCCCGCCATCGGTCGAGATCGCCCGGACCGTGATATGCCAGCGGTCCGCCACCGAGCGCACGATCGGGCTCATCACTTCGCAGGCGCCGCAGGTCTGGGCGAAGAAGTAGAACAGTCCATAGCGTTCGGAGAGCCTGGCCATCACCGCGTCGCGGTCGGCAGCGCGCGCGTCCTGCCATTGCTTCTTGGCGAGTGCGCCGACCGGTCGTTCGAGCGTGTAGTCGAGCTCGGGATCCTGCCAAATCGCGCGTTGCCAGACATCGGAGAACAGCGAAGCCCGGTCGAGCTGGGCACGCTGGAAGCGGATATAGGCGGTGACGTTTTCCGGCGTCGGATAGAGGATCGCGCGCGCCTTGAGTTCGCGCAGTTCCCCCGTGACCGCGTCCAGCTCCTGCGTGGCGGTCACCTGGGCTGGTGGCTGCGCCATCTGCGGCTCGTCTGCCGGCACCGGCTTTACGCAATAGAACCAGTAGCCGAGCCTGCGCTGCTCGCAGTAGAGGCTGTCTGCCGAAGCAGCTGGCTTTGCCTGGCGCGCTTCCTGGGCGGCTGCCCGAACGGGGAGCAGTGCAGCGAGAATCATGGCCAGTGCTGGGAGGGCCAGCATCGGCAGTGATTGGCGGCGCGTCATTGGCCACTCCTTGCGTAATAATCTTCGATTTTCTGCTGGATGAGGATGCTGGTCTCGAGCTCGTCGGGGAGCCGTGCAGCCTCGGTGAACTCGGCATAGACTTCGCTGAAATCCATCTGGCTGAGGTCGAGCCGGGCGAACTCGTCGAGCGTGAACCCCTCGCACTGCTCTTCCTTGGGCTTGTCCCAGGGCTTGCGCAGCTGGCGGCGACCCTGTTCCTGCAGGATCCGCGAGAGCTTGCTCTCGAAGCAGCAGTAGACCTTCTTCTTGGTCAGGCAGACGCCGAGGAACTTGTCCGAACAATAGGTCCCCACGTAGGCGCACAGCCCCTGCGCATCGCGTTCGTGGAGCAGAACTTCCTCGCGGTTGCAGCCGAGCGCGACCAGCAGGCTGATGCCGGGGATGAGCGGGAAACCCTTGCCCTTGCAGCAGTTGAGCACGCCGAAGACCTTGGACGAGCAGGTGTTGCGCGTGCCGCGGAACAGCGTCAGCGTCTCGGGATCGAACTGCCCGCGGGCCTCGTCCATCGCATGGAGCGCGGTGACGGCATCCTTGAACTCGTCGTTCGCGGTGCGCTGGATCGTCTCGCAGCTGCCGTCGATGCAATAGACATCGCCGTCGCAGACATACTGGGTGGAGCTGTCGGTCCCGGGAAGCGGGCACTCGTAGATGCGCTCCCAGGTCTCGCAGGGGTCTTCGTCGGTGAGGCATTCCTCGCGAACAAAGCGACAGCTGCCCTGGCTTTCGATGTCGGAGCAATCGGTCGCCGCTTCGCGCGCGATGCAGGTGTAGCTCCTCTGCCATTCCCAGCAGGGCTTTGTGACAGAGACGCCATCGACCACGCGGGTCTGCGGATCGGTATCGGTGCAGATCTCTGCGTCCAGCGTGCAATCGCTATTGTCCGCAAAACCTGTGCACTGGCTTTCGTCCGGGGTCGTGGTAACGGTGGTAGCGTTGGCAATGCGGTAGGGCGTCTGACCTGCGACCTGTTCGTCGCAGGTCAGCTCGGTAAGCGGATCGCCCGGCTCGGTGCACCACTTGCGACCACCGGACCAACCCCACTGCAAGCAAGGACCATCGCGGTGCCCGGTCACCCGGCAAAGAGCGCCCGAAAACTCTTCGCAGTCCGGCTCACCTGATAGGTTGAAGCTGCCCAATGGGCTGCAAAGGTAATGATACTGCGGTTGCTGGCTGACCCTGACGACGAGTGGTACCGCGCATTGGCCAACCGACTGATCGATCCGTGTGCCCGTATTGCAGGTCGCGGTATATGTGCCCGCCGCGCCCGAACCGGGCGGCAGCGGAACGCAGGATCCCTGGCTGCCCGAAATTGCCATGCCGCTGGTGTAGTCGAGCGGCGTCTCGTTGATGGCGAGGCTGCGCGCGATCACGTCCTCGATCTCGTTCGGCTCGAACCGTGCGCGATTGGCCATGCTGTCGCGGATCGTCCGCATCGGCGTGCTGGTCGTAGCGGCGCTGCGGGCGCGGGTCTCGATCTGGTCGGGATCGCGCGCAAGATCCTGCAGATCGCGCGTCGCTTGCGGATCGAAATTGGGAACGCGTGCTGCGTCGGGATTGGTCGTTGCTGCCTCGCGCGCTTCGCCCAGCAGCTCGGTGGCAAAGTACTTCCCGTCAGCCCTTGCCGCATCGCGGGTCTGAGCCTGAATGGAAGCCGCGCTTGTGAGGGTGACGAGTGCCACAAGGAGATGGGCGAGGGTTTTGGCGGTCATGGCCGTTCCTCCCTGGAGAGCTGGCGCAGATGGAGGCGGGCAAGTTCGGCGCCCGGACCCTTGCCCGAGGCAAAGGTCTCGAGGACTTCGCCCACGCTAATGTTGCCGGCGATGCGGTCGTGCGGCGGCACCTCGCTGGTGCAATCGAACCCGTCGCAGGGACTGAACTCGGTGCTCAGCATAATGAAGCTCGGTGCAGCTTCGATGTTGAAGGCGCGGAACAGCCTTGGATCGATGCCGAGCGAACCGGCCGCGTCTCGGGTGCTCCAGATGGCGGCGAGCCGCTTCTTGAATGCCTCGCTGTTACCTTGCGGGAAGCCGCGCAGCACGGTGACGCCTCCCGCCCTGGTCATGTCGTGGACCAGTGCTTTCAGCGCTTCGGGCGGCATCGACAGGCTGGCAAAGGCAATGAAGCGCGGGGTTCCCCCGAGCGACGCCTTCTCTGCGGCGGCTTGCCCTGCGATCATGGCGTCGAAGTCGAGGACGGCGTCGGTCTCGGTTGCCTTGATGCTGTCCGCATAGGCTGCGCGATTGGCCTGCGCTTGCGCCTGGATAGCCTGTGCGTCCTCGGTCAGCGCCTCGGCGCGTTGGCGGACATTGGTGCTGAGCGCCTGCGCATCGTCGGCGTGTTCGGCCGCACGCTCGCGGATCGCTTCAAGGTCGATGCCTTCGGGCGCGCTCTGGGCGAGAGCGAGGCCACCGAGAGTGACGGCAAGGCCGACGGGCAAAAGGAGGAGGTGCTTGTTCATAGCGCGCAGCAGTTCCGCTTGCGCCAGACGAGGTATCCCATGTCTTCGCCGATGGCGGGAATGACCTGTCCGGCCGATTGAAAGGTGGTGGAGGCGCCGATGGGCGGGCAGGCGTAACGGCCCGAAGTCGCCGGGTTGGGGTTGGTGGCCTGGAAGCGGTATTGTTGCTTGCGCATCACCGGCATCAAATATTTGCCGCACAGGCCCTTGGACCCCATCGTCCCCCACGAGACGAGTTCGCGGTGGAGCTTGTAGGCAAAGCGCGAAAGCACGAGGCGCGAGGCCTGGACGTGGCCTATGCTGGCCGAGACATTGCCGTTCATCGGGTACATCGACCCCTGGCAGCCCGCGCACCAGAACATCTCGTCGATCGGCAGCTTCGCGGTCGAGGCGACGCAGTCGGCCGCACAGGCAGCGAGCGCCAGCGGGTTGGCGAAGAGCACGGCCTCGGGGTTGATGATCGCGGTGAGCTCGGAATCCTGCCACAGCGGATCGATCTCGGAGATGTAGAGGATGTCGATCGAGCCCGATTCCAGGCACAGAAAATCGGCGACGATCTCCATCCAGTAGATCAGCGGATAGGCATACCAGTGGACGTGCCAGCTCGAATAATACTGGCTCGCGCCGCCCACTGCTGATGGACCCGAGATCGAGCGGAAGCCGATATCGAAGCCGGGATCGAGCTTCATGCCGCCGAGGTTCACGAAGCACCACGGCTTCATGCTGACATCGGCAAGCCGCACGGGCTCCCAGAAGCCCATCGCAATTCCGGGCCTCAGACCGCACAGGCACACCGGCAGGTCGGGGTTATCGGGATCGGGCCGGCTCGAGGGCCAGATGTCCAGCCCGCCGATCGAGATCGGGAACAGGCACGACCAGCAGATGTCGGTGATCGGGTTGACAAAGCTTCCGGTGCAGCGTCCCGGACCGGCATCGGCCATCGCGGGCGTTGCAGTGGCGAGACCAAGAATGGCGGCCAGCATGAGCGCCAGCTTTCTTAAGTGCGTCATTGGGCCGTCCTCCTTTTCGGTGGCAGCGCGATTTCGCTGATCTCGAGCAGGCGGCCCTGCTGGCGCACGCGTGCGGGCACCGATCTGATCCCGAACCTTTCCGTGAGCTTGCCGCCCTGGTCGAAATAGAAGCGGCGCTGGCGGGCCTTCATCAGCTCGAGCGGCGCACCCTTCACCAGGATCAGCTTGGCATTGGCGGCCTGCTTGAGCGCCCAGGCGAGCTGGTCGGGATCGTCGCCGTCGAGGAAGAGAAGTTCGGCGCGTAGCTGCACGCTGTCGAGCGGATTGACCCTCGTGCCAGCGGCATGGATCAGCTCGCCTTTTGCCCCGCGGATATCGGCAGCGAGCGTGATCGTCGGATCAAATTGCCAGCGACGGGCTTCGCTGGCCCGGACGATTCCGGCGACGGGGTCGGGCCGGTTCACGCGCGCGATCGTGCGGCGCTTCAGGTCTTCATTGAGCCGCGCGGTCTCCCCCGAACGTTCCATCTGGGTCAGGCGCGAATGAATCTGCTCGAGGAGGTCGCGCTCGATCACGGGAAACACCGTGCCGCGCTGGCCATAGTCGCGCGCCAGCACCTCGGCAGGGCAGAGCAGGACTGCAAGTAGCGCTGCAGGGAGGATGAGCTTGCTCACAGGATCGCCCTCCCGCTGCCCAGGATCTGGCCGCGGCAGACGAAGCCGATCTCGGCGTAGCGGCTGTCGAGGCCGCGCTGATGGCTGGTCCCGGTGTAGAAGCAGCCGTCGGGGATCGGGCCTTCGGGGCCCTTGTGAAGCGCAATGCCGAGACGGGTCTCATCGAGCCGCGCGGCGATCTTGCGGCCGTTGATGAAGACCTCGTGGCCACGGTGGCTCACGACATCGCCCGGCACGCCCAACACCCGCTTGCCGAAGAGCTGCGCGCCTTCTCCGAAATGCGCTTCGACGAGTCTGCTCGCCGGCGGCTCGAAGAAGATCAGGCTGCCGCGCTCGATCCGCGCATGCTTGTCGAGCCAGAAGGCCCAGTTGGGCAGGCTCGGGCTGGCATTGATGAGGAAGGCATGGTCTTTCGCGAAGGCGTCGACCGCGCCCCATCCAAGTGGCAGCAGCACCAGACCGGTCAGGACGAGCGGTCGTTTGAGCGTGCGGACAAAACGAGAGGCAAAGCGCGTCACTGGCCGCCTCCCTGCCCAAGCTGGCGAGCGATCCGCACGCGCAGTTCATCGGTAGCATCGGGGGCATCGCCCGCGAGCACTGCTTCGCCGACCAGCACCACGCGGCCATCGGCCCCCATTTCCGCAACAGCGCGCTCGGACGCCTGAAGGAAGGCGAGCACGCGCGCCTGGCTGGCTTCGGGATCCTGCTCTGCGCGCGCTTCGGCATCGACGAATGCGGCGATGGTCTCGGCAAGCCGGACGGTGACGATCTGCTGGCGCGGCTCCGACAGTTCGCGGCTGACCCAGGCTGCCCAGAGTAATGCGACCACGAGCGCGAGCACGCCGAGAATTCTCAGCAACAGCGGGCGATTGAAGGATGGTAGTCTGCGCGTCTCAGTCACGTTTAGCCTCCCGGGCCGGATGGTTGTCGAGATCGGCCGCAAGCCGCCTCAGGAAGCGGGGCATGCGAAACAGCGTCACAGCGCCAGCGAGGGCGAGGAAGCAGCCCTTGAGGTCCTGGCTGAACAGGCTGCGGCGCAGCCCGTCGGCTTCGAGATATCGGTCCGACAGATTGGCGAGCTGGGTGAAGAGGCCGCCAAGGTCCCAGCCCGCAACGAACAGGAACAGCGCGAGCGGCAATCCCAGCACGATCAGCAGTGAAGTCGCGGCAAAGCGCGCGGTCTCGATGAGGACGAAACAGCTCCCTTGCAGGAACGGCAGCAGGCTGCGGAGATTGGCCGGAGGGGTCCGGTCGACGAGATGCGAGACCATCATTGTCCGCCTCCCGCCACGATCCGGATGGCATCGGCGAGGCTGTGCCCGCGCCGCTCGCAGTCCTGGATCGCCGCATAGGTGTCGGGATCGGAGGAGTAGATCGTCGCCGAGAAGGGATCGAGCACGAGCCGACCGACCGCCTCGGTCTCGGGGCCTTTGATGAAGACCTCGCTGTACTCGGTCCCCGAACGCTTGAGGCTGCGGATCAGCGTCTCGGTGCGGTCGTCCATGTCGAGCCGCGCGTTCGCCCTGAAATCGGCGATCGTCTCGGCCTTCTGCTGAAGTACCAGCATCCAGTCGCTATTCTCGAGCGCGGCGCGCGCGCCGTCGGACTTGTAATAATCATTGAGGGACTGGGTCGCGGTGGCGAGCGCGCCGCCGTACTTGCGGGCAGTGCGGGCATAGGTTTCGACGAACTCGCCCATCGACCCGCCCTTGAGCATGGCCCAGGCCTCGTCGATCAGCAGCAGCTTCTTGGTTGCTCGCGACGAGCGGGTCATCGCCTGGCTGGTCATGAACATGATCGCCGAAAGGACGACGCTGCGCAGTTCCTCGCGGCTTGCGAGATCGCTCATCTCGAAGACGGTAAAATCATCGTCGAGCGCGAAGCTCGCCTTGCCTGCAAAGAACCCGCCGTAGCTGCCGCCGCGGCAGAAGGGCGCGATCGCGGTGGCGAGATCGCGGCCCGCCTCGCTTTCCGATCCATGGAGCGCATGCGCGACATCGTCGACCGATGCGCCGCTGCCGAGTGCCTCCCAGGTCGCGGTCACGGCCCGATCGATGAGCCCGCGCTCGGTATCGCTCGGCGCGGTGCCGGGACGCGCCATCTGGCCAATGATTGCCTTGATCATGGCGAAGCAGTCGAGGCGGTAGTCCTCGTCTTCGTGTGCGCGGGCATCGTCGACCATCGAGAAGGGGTTCAGGGAAAAGCCCGAGGCGAGCGTGAACTCAACGAAGCGTCCGCCCTGCAGTTTGACCGAATGCTCGAAGCTGCGGCCGTCGTCGATCACCACGACCTTGGCACCGGCGCCGCGCAGGGCGGCGCAGAGTTCCTGCAGCAGCACCGACTTGCCCGAACCCGACTTGCCGCAGATCGCGATATTGTGGTTGCCGGCACCGTTCTCGAATGGCGACCACCAGAAGGGCTGGCCGCGGCGGCCAACGAGCAGGAGGTGCGGGATTACGCCGCCGAGATATTCGCCCTGCATCGGCGCGATATGTGCCGCTGTCGTCGAGAGCATGGTCTTGAGACGCTTCAACCGCGCCATGTCGTCGGCGAGGCCATCGGCGAGGCACAGGGGAAAGGCAGCGACGAGGCCTTGGAGCTGGAGGAAGCGCTCGTCGGCAAGGTCCCAGCCCGCCGCCTTGTAGATCGCCTTGATGATGCGTTCATGCGCGTCGCCCTGGCCGAGCGGCGAGATGCTGGTGAGCCCGTAGAACAGCTTCACGAGCTTCTTGCCAGCCTGGAGTTCGGCCTGGACGTGGCGCCACTCGGCCGACTGTTCGGCAAGCTTGGGCAAGAAACGCGCGCTCTTGGTCTGGCTGAGACTGGTCGTGCGCATGAACTTGAAGCCCGCGCGCGCCGAAGCAGCTTCCTGGTCGGGGTAGACCAGGCACAGCATGGTTGCCGTCGGACAGGGGAAACGCAGCTTGTCGGTGAACATGTCGCCGATGAGCCGCGCGCATTCCCAAGGTGCCCAGCGCTCAGGGGTAGAGCGCACGGCATAGTGCCGCACATCGAAATGGTCGGGATAGCATTCGCCGACTTCAGGATTGCCCTCCTCGTCGCGGCCCGTCTCGCGAAAGCGCTCGGTCCTGAGGATCAGGCGATCGTCGCCGACCTCGAGCTCGATGTCGCGGCGGATCGCTTGGGACTGAAGCGTATCGTGCGGGTTCCACGCATGGATATCGGTCTCGTGCGCGGTAGTCGGCGAGGTGAGCTCGTCGATCAGCGCCAAGAGGCCGCCCGGACGCAGCTCCTGCGCGTGCAGTCCGAGCGAGTGGAGCATGCCCATCAGCCCTTCGCGGCATTCCGAAAGTTCCGCGTCGGTCACGCTTCCGGGCACCGGCACGCCGAGCGAGACGATCAGCCGGACGTTGCGAGCATGGAACGGCGCATGCGCCGAGCCCGAGCTCCAGACGAGATCGTAAAGGCGCCTGGTGCGCGCTCTGGCGATGGCCTCGTAGATCCCGCCCTGCTCGTAGCGCGGAGCGAACCAGGGGCCGACCACGCTGCCGATCCGCGGAGATGCGAAGTTCAGGACCTGGAGGCAGGCGCCCTGCGGCAGGCCTTCGGAGAAGAACTGACCGAGGATCTCGCCGGTCCGTTCGTCGGCCCCGATCAGCGGGGTGACTTCGAGCACGAAGCCTTTGGAGCGGGCGTTGCGGTAGAGCTTCGCCCCCTCGTCATAGACCCGGTAGGGCAGCCAGTCCGAGAGCATATCGAGCCCGAAATGCGCCCGCGGCTTTTCGGGCCGAGCCGTGTCGGCAAACAGGCCCCGCGAGAGTGCGTCGCGCGCGGCAGCAAGGGATAGCGTCACTGGCTCTCTCCTTCGGTCATGTCAGGTTGGGGGACCGGCTCGCGGGGAGGGGAAAACGAGCCAGGTCCCCCGGGTTCCGGCGCGTCAGCGCCGGGCATCGCCGGAACGGGCTGCGAGGGGATGAACAGCTGTTCCGGCAATGTGTCTGCCTCTTGGATTTTTGGCGGTTGGAAATCGGTTGCGGGGTTGCTCTCGCGCGTCGCGGCAATAGTCGATGCCAGCGAGCGCAGGACTTCGCGGCGGCCCTGCGGCGTGCGCCAGCCTGTCCCTGCCTGTTCGGGCAGCGTCAGGTGAACGACGCGCGCCTCATGGTCGCGGCCCGCCGCGTCACGGTAGCCTGTCAGCACGACCAGCAGGCGACGAACCGCTTCGCCGGTCGGGGTCACCGTCCGATGCGCGTCAACCGTGTCAGCCTTTTCAATGCCGGTCGCCCCGGCATCGATCGCGGAAGTCGGCGCGCAGGTCCCTTCCGGAGCCCGGCAGGCAAAGCTGCCTTTGACGTTGCCGCCGAGGCTGGCGCAGCCACTGGCCAGGAGGAGCGGCGCAGCGAGCACCATGGCGCGAAGGATTGGAAGCCGGCTCATTGCGCCACTCCCTTGCCTTCGGCGACGAAGCGGCGGATCGCCGCGGCATCGCGGTAGCCATGAAGCACCGCCCCATCGCGGGCGCGCACGATGACCGGAGTTCCGGCAAACCCGTTGGCCTTCGCGAAGGCTTCGTTGGCATCGAGTGCCTTGGCCTCCTTGCAGGTCTTATCAGTCGCCAGAGCCTGGCCGGAATAGGCCGCATGGAGTGCCTTTGCCGGATCCTTAGCGCACAGCACCGCCTCGGAAATCTTGCGGCTTGCCGCGCCGAAGATCGAGATCGGTCGCTCTTCGACATGAACCTTGGCCTTGGCGAGTTCGGCGGTCAGGCGCTGGCAATACCCGCACTGGAAATCCGAGAAGACGACCAGGCGTTCGCCCTTGAGGTTGCCCCAGTGGATCGCGCCGGCAGCCGGAAGCGACGAGAGGTCGACATGGTTGGCGGCCGCCTGGACAGGCGTTTCGTCGCGTCCCGCCGGCGCGTCACTGGCTACGCGCGCCGCACCGGCCGCGAGCAGATCGGGATTGAGTTCGAGCAGGCGGGCGGCAGTGACGTCGCGCCGTTCTTCCATGTCGTAGAGACGGCCTACGAACAGGTAGCGGGCGGTCTCGTCGATGTAGAACAGCGTGTCACCCGAGACGACTTCGCACCAGGGCCCGAGCGTGTCGCAGCTGATCGCATCGATCGGGGTCTTGGGCAGCCGCAGTTTCAGCGCCTGCGCGACATCGCTCGCCATGCCCGCGGCGCTCGCAGGCATCGCAGTGACGGCAGAGACGCCGAGCGTCAGCACGGCGGCGGCGCTCGAGAGGGCAAGGGCAAGGTGGGCGGCGCGCGCCTTCAGGCTTGGCGGCGAGTCATTGTAGTTCATTTGGAGGGGCTCCTGACGTGGACGCCGTCGAGAAAGACGATCTCGACCTCGATGCCGGTCGGCATCTCGACGACGGGTTGGTATTGTTCGGCGCGTTCGATGAGGTATCGGCTGACGGTGTCGGCGGCTTCGCCGGCACCCTGGCCAAAGCCACCGGCGAGGATGTCGGTCGGCGACAGCGCCTCGCGCTGACCGTTGGCGCCGACCTGGCCGGTAAAAATGCCGTTGGCGTTGGCGGAAAATCCGCGGCCGAAGCCGCCCACAATCCCGGCGAGCAGCGCCTGGCTGACAAGGCTGCCTTCGCGGCTGACCACGCGGCCGCGCACGCCCGACTTTCCGGCGAAGGAGATGAACCCCTTGACCTCGCTCACCGCGAAGCGCCCACCGGGTTGCGCGCAGGTCATGCGCACCAGCTTGACGTAGACCTTCTCCGCCGAGGAGATCGCCGCGCGCCGCGCCATTGACGAGGCAGCCGGTGATATCGGTGGTGAGCAGTTTGTTGCCGCGCATCACCGAGCGGGCCGGACCGGTGATCCGGAGCACCACGGGAAGCGGATCGCTCTGGCTGGCAACGCCGGTCGAGGCATCGACACCCACGATGACCGTTGCCGGTGCGTAGCTGTTGGGCGGAAGGTAATCGCGGCTCGCTTCGAGCAACAAGGCTGGCGCAGTCTCTGCCGCACGCGGCTTGCCGTCCTTGCCCGTCTCCGCGCTGAAGCTCATCAGGCTGAGCTGTCCGCCTTGCGTTTCCGGCGCTCCTTGCGGTGGCTGGACAGCTCCGCCGGTGCCGACGCCGGGTCCATAGGCAGGTGGCGGTGGCAGTGGCGGCGCGGCGGCAGGTGCCTTCGCAGCTTCGCTCAGCTGTGATCGCAGATTGGCATTCTCGGCCGAGATCGCGTCGATCGCCGCCTGGCCGTCGGAGCGCATCTGCGCGTTCTCGCTGCGCAGGGCTTCGAGCTCCTGTTCGATCTCGGGGCGCGGCAGCTGGGCCTGCTGGAGATCCTTGATCGCGCGGCCCTGTGCATCGAGCCGGTTACCGTAGCTCGCGACGAACTCGCGCTGCGAGAGGTTGCGATTGACGAGGCCGCCGGTGTCGATTGTCGCCGCACCATTGGCATCGGTGCCAGCCTCGTCGCCGTCGCCGCCGAAAATGAACATGCCGCCGCCGATGAGCGCGATGGCCCCGATCCCGGCGAGCAGCATCTTCTGGCGCTGTGCGATCTGCGAATTGAGGTTGCGCCGTCCGCTTTCTCGCGCTTCCGGCGAGCCCGGCAGAGGCCTCTTTCCGGCGTCCTTCTGTGGTGCCTCGGCCATCAGTCGAGTCCTCCCTTGGCAAAGACTAGGAAGGCACTGGTCGCTTCACCGGGAGCGAGTGCATCGCGGCCATAGGCAAAAGCGAGCGCGCCTGCGGCACCTTCGCGCTCGGAGCCAAGCGCAAGGCTTTCCTGGCCGAGGTTGCGCACGAGGAAGCGCTGTCCGGTAAGTTCATCGCCCTGGTATTCGGCGACCAGCTGGACCTCGATCCCGCCGGTACGGCGCGGAGCCGACAGTTCGGCGCGGGCAGTGAATCCGGGCAGGACGGCATCGCTCGCCATCGCCTCGATCAGGCGGATCGCGGCGTCCTCGGGACCGGTCTCGGTCTCCCATTCGGTGGCCGCGGCTTTAGCGAGCGCGGGATTGGTGATGAAGAGCTGGGTCGCTTCCTCGCCGCCGAGACGGCAGGCGAACTTGTAGACGTAGCCCGCCTTGCTGGTCGCAAAGAAGCTGACCCGGGCAGCGGCAAATTGCGGGGGCACGGAGATATAGATGTCTCCGCGCACTGGCTCGTGCGTCACCTGGAAATCATTGTAGGGAAAACCGCTCGCGATCTTCGAGACATTGGCAAAGCCGTCATCGATAAGCGCGATCCGGGTGAGTTCGCCGCGAGCGAGCTCGCAGTCGATGGTCGCGTTGTCGGCCGCTTCGACGAATTGGTCGGCATACGCCGGGACCGGCGCGAGCGCGAAGGCAAGCACGGCGAGGCCGGTCAGCTTGAGCCCGGGATCGGGGCGCCTTGTCGCGCCGATCGCGAAACAGGCAAGGCCGGTTCCGGCAAGCGCAGCAGCGAGGGGAGATGGGAGAAGGCTCATTGGCCGGGTTCCTCCTTGTCGGTGGGAAGTTGCTCAAAGCCGGCGAGCGCAAGGCTGAGGCCACGCTTCGACCAGCGGAAACGGAAGGAGCGGCGCTGGCTCGCGATCACCTGCGCGCCGACAAAGGTCTTGAGCGTGCCGGTGACGGTCGAGGTCAGGGCCTTGGGGTCGACGTGCATTTCCGCGATCACGAAGGCCTGGCTGATGTCCGAGCCGCGCTGTTCCTCGACGATTTGGACGAGCTCGGCCTTGAGGCGGCCGTGCGCGGCGGGATCGGCGAGCTTCAGGATGTTCGTCATCCAGTAATCGAGGCTTTCGGGCGCCCGGTTGAGGAGCATCAGTGCCGTGTCGCGGGTGACAAGTTCGAGATAGGGCGCGTCGATCCCGCCGCTCGAGACGGTGATCCGCTCTGAGGTGATCGGCACCAACACAACCTGCTCGTCGCGGGTGACCGCGGCGCCGAGGCTGACCAGCGTGGTCAGGCCCAGGACACCTGCCAGCACGGCAAAGCGGTTGCGTTGCCGCAGGTAGGTCTGCGCCTGTTCGTGCGCGAATTCTGCTCGCATGGTTCGCCTCCCTCAGCCCGCCAACAGGCGGCAGTGGGAGGGCGGCGTGGCCTTCAACCCGAGAAAGCTCCCGGGCAGGTACCAGTACGCAGCATGCACCAGTGCCGAACCGGCGCCGCGTGCCTTTGCCTTCCGCAAGGCAAGCCAGGCCCCGGCGGCCAGGCCGATACCGATGAAGATATGCTGCGAGAGAATGCCCCAGGCGAAGGGAATAAGGATCCCTGCAAACTCGTCGATGGTCCAGAAGCCGATGAGCTCCGGGTCGTCGAGCCGCCGTGGAACGAGGTACCTGTCGGCCATGCCGCCCTCCTGTCGTGACCGGATCCGCTGATCAGATGACCGCGGTCACGACCGAGGTGACGATCGGAACGCCGGTGCCGACACCGATGCCGACGCCGACCGGCACCGCGACCTGGCCGAGCGAGAAACGCCCGGAGGCGAGACCGATCAGGCCGCCCGCAAGGCTGAGCACAGTGATGATCTTGCCGCCCGAACCTTCGAGGAAGTCGGTGAACTTGGTCAACGCGGGATCGAAGGTGGTGTCGGCGCCGGCAAAGGCGGCACCGGCGCAGGCCAGCGCCACGCAGGCGGGAAGAATGTAGTCGCGGCCGCGAGCCCCGTTGGGCGAGCGCTGCTGGACCGGAAGGGCAGTCTTGGTGGTCATGGATGGAAACTCCGAGGATTGAACATCAGCCAGCGATGCGTTCGCTGTATGTTCTTTCCTCTCCCCGGAGCCGGGCTGTAGGAAATCGGGAATTGGATTTTGGGGCTTTCGACCAAGCAAAAAGCGACATCGGGAGGTGCGATGCACGGGATTCGCGCAGGCTGATCGCGCAACAGCGCTGACTGTGCCGGCATCTGAGCGAAGAGAGCCGCGATATGCGCGCAGGCGACCGAAATTCGCGCGAATCGTCGGAGGAAGCTGATCGTTCCTTCCTCTATGTTCTCTAAATGTTCTTTTTGTTTTCCTACAGGCTTCCTTCGCGGTTAGCCGGAGAGTCGATCACTCTGGAGATAAGGATTCGTCGATGACCAACATGGCGCTCTTTGCCGAACAACAGGTTCGCGCCGACCTCGCCCGGCTGCTTTTGGCCGCCGTCGAAGCCAGCGGCCGTGCCCGCTGCGACATCGCTCGCGACGCGCAGATCCATAAGGATGCCCTGCGCCGTGTTCTTGCGGGCGAACGCTCGGCCAGCCTCGGCGAAGCCTTGCGCATTCTTGCCGCGAGCGGCGTCGCGCCGCACGCACACCTGCTCCTGTTCCTCGTCAGCGGCGGCGATCACGCGATTGCGTGGCTGCAATCGGACCTCGCGCAATTCTTCGAGGACTTTTCCGGCGAACTGCCTTCAGCGCTCGAGCGTGTCTTGGGCAACCAGGTTCACGATGTGAAGCCGCGCTGGGCCAAGGGGACCGCGCACCGCGTCGCCCGCTTGCTCTCCGACCACATCGACGAGCTCGAACGCAAGGATGCGCTGCTTGGCGATGTCTTTGCCGGTGCCGAGGGAGGCCATCGTGGGTGAAGAGATAGACAAAGGAGCGACCGAAACCCGGCGGGTGACGCGGCTCATTCGCCTGCCCGAAGTTCAGCATCGCGTCGGGCTTGGCCGTTCGACAATCTATCGCTGGATGGCCGAGGGCAAGTTTCCGAAGCCCGTGCAGCTGGGTGGATATGCGGTCGCATGGGCAGAAGACGAAGTGGAGGCCTGGATTTCGGACCGCCTGAAGTGACCGCTTATTGGTCTGGAGCTGACTGGTTGGAGGCGGACGTGCCATCGACAGGGGCAGTCAAAGGCATCCTTTGCGCGGTCGCCGGATCGAAGCAGTCGGCCCGATACCCTCGAGTATTGGGAGCGCTCGTCGCTGCAAGAACCGAGCTGATTTCGGAAGCCACCGGCGCCTATTAAGGAACATACAATATTGAGTAGGTCGAGCCGATCATGACAAAGTGCATCGAACAAGATTTCCCGTGTCAAAATCAAGAGTACGATGCGTTCGATCAAATAGCGCTCTTAGAACTAAGCCAGCCAATTTCTGCCCATGAGTTGGTGAACGAGAGCGCATTTTGTGCGGAACTGCCGGTCGACGACGAACTTCGTATTGGGAACATAACGTACAAGCTCTATCTTAAATTCCTCCGTGGTCAGACAGGCCTCTATCACCTGTGGGTAGACTATGACGCCTGCGACGACCATGGCAATTACACGATGTTATGCGTGTATGTCGGGAAAGGGTTTGCTGAGCTTCGCGTTGATAGCCACGTCAAAAAAATGGCCGAAGAATGCCCAGCTATACGTGACATTCACCAGCATGGAGAATCGTCTCTTTAAGTACTACGAGCAATTGTTTCTCGATGTGTACGATTTCGAATTAAACAACATTGAGAATTCTGGCGCAGAACATCTGTTTGCGGTTTGGGATGAGGAACGCCATCACTTGGAAACGCACTTGAATGAGGTTTCCAATCTGAGCAAAATTCAAAGTTTCGACGACTGGTAAGAAGTCGTAATCCGACCGGCCTCAGGTCGAACGAACTCCAGTCTACAGCCCACGCCGTTACCGGTCTGGACGTCTGGTGTTTTGGCGCAGAGCGGCGGCTATATTACACCCCAAAAGCGACCGCCGAGCACGAATATGGCCGCATGATTCTTCAAGAGATCGCACACCTGCGTGGAGCAATGAGAGCTTCCGGATCAGATCGGCTTAATGCCTTCGAATTGGACATCGGCAGCGTGTCCCCGCCAGATGGGCCTTTCAACGTTTTCCGCCAACGCAAAGCCAAAAGATGCGAAATTCCCCAAGTGACTGAGAGCTTCGCATTGCTTAGCGATGGCCTCTACGTTGCTCGGGATCTGAGCCACCTTTTCTGGATATCGCGCTGCTCGTACGATTACCCACTCGGGTCCATTGTCTCCGACAAATCAGATGTTCGGATCGACGTTGGGATTTGAGTGAGTGGACATGATCTCGAAACCCTTCCTTTGGAGCCATTGCTTGACAACTTGAACTGCAAAATCAAGTAGTTCCCAGTCGGTAACCTCAATGAGTTCATCTGAGGCCAGGGAAAACGGATCGACCGATTGCGCGTTTCTAAGGTCGATCAAGCCCCAACCGCCCAACTGCGGTTTCCAGCCTGTCAGCGTCCTTCCCATCGGCCAGAGGTGACCTTCCCCCCGAAAAGTGGTCCGTTTTGAGAGTTAGGATTTCGGCTATTTACGGCTTGAAAGGGGCTGATGAATGGCACGGAAGAGATACACGCCGGAACAGATTATCGGGATACTGCGTGAGGCCGAAGTTCGGCTCTCGCACGGAGAGAAGATCGGGGAGATCAGCCGATCGCTGGGGATTTCGGAGCAGAGTTACTATCGCTGGCGACGCGAGTACGGTGGGCTGAAGGTCAGCCAGGCTCGGCGATTGAAGGATCTCAAGAAGGAGAACCAGCGGCTCAGGAAGGCGGTGTCTGATCTTACGCTCGATGCGCTGATCCTGAAGGAGGTTGTCGAGGGAAAGTACTGAGCCCTTCACGGCGTCGGCTGGCCATCGACCATGTGCAGGAGGCATTGGATATCTGCCAGCGCCGTGCCTGCCGGGTCGTTGCCCAGCACCGCTCGACCCAGCGCAAGCTGCCCGCACCACCAGCCGACGAGAAGCCGCTGACAGCTGCAATCATCCGGCTGGCCCAGCAATATGGTCGCTACGGCTATCGCCGGATCACGGCGCTGCTGCGCAATGAAAGTTGGTTGGTGAACGCCAAGCGGGTCGAGCGGATCTGGCGCCGTGAAGGGCTCAAGGTTCCGCAGAGACAGCCAAAGCGCGGGCGTCTGTGGTTCAACGATGGATCATGCGTGAGGCTGCGTCCGCAATATAGTGGCCATGTGTGGAGCTACGACTTCGTCATGGATCGCACCCATGACGGCAAGGCCTTCCGCATGCTTACCGTGATCGACGAGTACAGCCGCCAGTGCCTGGCGATCCATGTCCAGCGCAAGCTCAAGAGCGATGATGTCCTGGCCGTGCTGACCGAGCTGTTCCAACGCCATGGTCCGCCTGATCACATCCGTAGCGATAATGGCGCTGAGTTCACTTCTCATGCCGTGCGCGACTGGCTCTGGCGGATTGGTGTGAAGACTCTCTACATCGAACCCGGATCACCATGGGAGAATGGCTACAACGAATCCTTCAACGGCAAGCTCAGGGATGAGCTTCTCAACGGGGAGATCTTCTACACTCTGAAGGAGGCAATCATCCTGATCGAGCGCTGGCGTATCCACTACAACACCGTCCGGCCACACTCTTCGCTGGGCTACCAGCCGCCGGCCCCACAAACGATCTTGCCTCGTCCTGCCATGCTGCCTTACGCTGCGCTCCAGGCCGCCCAGCAGGGCGACCCCAACCGCCGGAACTCTAACTTAACCGGTGGACCACCCTGATGGGGCAGGTCAGCAGCATGGTGGCGGCAGGCACCGCTTCGGCAGGTTTCTGTTCGGTCATTTCCACTCTTCTCCCTTGATGTAGCCAATATCGGTGCCGGGCGGCCGTGGTCTAAGCGTTCATTGTGTGTGGTCTTATCAGTTCCATCTAGGAATGAGTGCTATTCCCGCGAAAGCCAGAACAATTCCTGCCAGTAACAACGATTGGTCGGCCAGCAATGCGGCAGAGATGATCAACGCTGCCACCACCGGACCCTTGACGGGGGTGCTGCGGTCCTCTTCCCGCGTCAGATGGTTCAGACTGGCTGGGTCGATGGATACCTGAATCGTACCTGATCGAGCGACCGAGGCAACGTTATCGATTAGCTCGGGCAGCGATGCCGAGAAATCAAGCAGGCCACTGCGGACCTTGGCCAAATGATCCCGCGCGGCTCCGATCGAAAATCGCTCGGCAAACAATTGCATCACGATCGGCTTCGTTTCTTCGGCGATATTGTAGTCCGGCGCCAAAGAGCGAACGAAGCCCTCTGCGGTCAGCAGGGTGCGCAGCAAAATAGCGAGGTCGGGCGGCAATACGAGGCGATAATCGCGCAACAATCCGAAAACCCGATCGAAAATTGCCGCGAATTCTATCCCGGCAAGAGCTGTGCCGCTAAATTCCGCGATCAGCTCATCCAGGTCCATCACCAATTGCGCGCGATCCACGAGTGGATTGCCTGCCCAGTCGAGCAGCAGATCGGCCACCTTGTCTATCTGTCCGTTCGCGATAGCGAAAATCAGTCGGACGATTTCCTGACGCCGCGCGCCGCTGAGAAAGCCGACCGAGCCGAAATCGATGAAGCCTACCTGGTTCCCTTCCATCCAGAAGACGTTGCCGGGATGCGGGTCGCCATGAAACTCTCCATTGAGAAGGATCATCCGTAGCACTGCATCGGCATAGCGCTTCGCGAACTGGGCATTCCCTGCCGGATCAGTTGCCGGGTGCCGCGACGCGGGCTTTCCGCCCAGGGCTTCCTGCACATTGATCGTCAAGCCTGTGAGTTCCCAGTGGATCGCGGGCGTCTTCACCCCAAGCATCTCCAGATAACCGCCAATCCTTTCACAGGCACGTGCTTCTGCCGCCAGGTCCATCTCCCGCGCTAAATTCTTGGCGAATGTCTGAAGGAATTCCACGGGTCGATAGCGAGCAATGTCGCTTGACCGACGCTCGGCGAGGCCCGCGAGCCGTGTCAACAGCCTCATGTCCGCCTCGATCCTGGACGCCATGCCGGGTCGGCGGATTTTCACGATAGTCTCGCTTCCGTCCAGCAGGGTTGCGACATAAGTCTGCGCGATAGAGGCTGAGGCGATCGGGTTTCTCTCGAAAGCGGCGAATTCACGTTCCCAGTCGCTGCCCCAAGCCGATACAATCACCGGTTCGATCTTATCGAACGGCAGCGGTTCCACCTGGTCGTGGAGAGTGCCGAACGCGGAAATCCAGGGTTGTGTAAACAGATCGCTTCTGGTCGCCAGGAGCTGGCCAAGCTTTATTCCGACAGGGCCGACATCGCGCAACAGCGCCACCACCGATGCAGGACGCAAGTCCTCGGTATCTGGCTCATTCTCCGAAACCGGCATAAAGCCAAGCAAGCTTCCGAGATTTTTCAGACCGTGCCGGGCGAAAATCTGACCGAGTTCTGCTAGCCGCGTCAGTTCACCGACACTGTTTTCCAGATCATGCTTCATCGGCTTTCTTCGCAAGTGTCAGCCTGCTTCTGATTCTCCGCAACTTTTCGAAGCATCGTACGCAGGAGGTCGATTTGAGGCGCAGACATTCCCTTCCAGAGAATTTCGTGGAGTCGATCAGCCGCTTCGCGCAGTTCCGGCCAGATGGTTCTTACTTGCTCGGTGAGGTGGAGGTTCCAAACCCTTCGATCGTGCGCCGCCCGCTCTCGCTCGATCAAACCTTTTTCAACCAAAACTGCGACAGCCTGTCCTATCGTCGCCGATTCAAGCTCGAGCAGGCGAGAAATCTCGGTCTGTGTTAGCGTAGGTTCTCGCAACAAGGACGCGATGATCCGCCATTGTGTTTGATTGAGGTCGAGCCCCACGATCAGAGCGTCGAAGGTCCGCCGAGCGGTCCTGTTCACCTCTTCTAGCAAATAAAGGATGTCATCCTTTTCGTTGGGGGCGTAATCACGTATCTCATCTTTCGGCATATGCTTATCCATAGCGCTATCTTGGAAGGCTCGCGCATGCCTGGCGTGTTCAAGCTCAGCGTCAACCATATTCGCTAGCAGTGCCGCCATGCAAACACTCGCTGATTTCACGCTACAGCAGAAACTGAATCCGATGGTCGCTCAAGCTGATAAGGAACCGAACGGCGCTGGGTGAGTGCGGGGGCTCCGGCCACCTCGCCTGCCACGACTGCCGGGATGTTATGATCGCATGCGCTCGGCGTCCCTCATCTGAGCATCAGACCCCCTGAAGGGCAAACGCGGGCGTGAACGCGGGGCATGGGCTCGATTTCGAGTGATTATGGCTCGCTGCCCAGATTGTCATGCATCCTAGCCAGCGATCCGCGTAAGCGCTCCAGTTCCCCAAAACGGATCCCCCCGAGCAAGCGAGCATACATTGCATCAGCTTCTACTCGCATCTTGGGAAGTAGCTCGATTGCGGCAGGGCGTAAATGAACCCGCCAAACGCGCCTGTCGTTCTTCGCGCCTGCGTCTTTCCACCAGCTCAAGTTCTTCCAGGCGATCAATAGTCTGGCCGATGCTAGCGCGCTCTAGCTTCAGTTCCCGAGCCAGCTCTGTCTGGGTCATGCCTGGGCTCCGAAAGATAAGCCAATATACTCCATTGCGTCCGCGTGAGCCCGAATTGTTCAACCGAAGAATCGGCGGTCCTGCGCAAACGCCGGGTCACTTCCTCCATAAGAAAGAACAGCCGATCGGTATCGGTGAGGGAACTTGCCCCCCTTTGTATCCGCGTCATAGCCCGTCATGGCAGCCATCTAGGGCAACCTACCATAGCGGATCAGGAAATAAAGCCGTTTACTGTAAATCGATTTACAATATGAGGTTGCGGTATGCAGTCGCAAACTTTCCATATCGGGGGAGATGGTGGCATCTCCATAGCAGCCGAAGCGACCGGAAATGCCGATGCTTTACCGGTCTTGCTCGCGCATGGGGGCGGCCAGACCCGTCACGCATGGAAACGTGTCACAGCCGATCTCGCCAATGCGGGATTTCGTCCGATCGCAATTGATATGCGCGGTCATGGCGACAGCGAATGGTCTGCCGAGGGCGCTTACGAAACGCGCGACTTCGCTTCAGATCTCGTTGCGATCGCTTCAAAAATGGACCGCAAGCCAGCGCTCGTCGGGGCCTCCCTTGGCGGGTTGGCCGGACTGATCGCCGAAGGACACCTTGCGCCGGGCCGCTTCGCGTCGCTCACTCTCGTCGACATCGCGCCGCGTATGGAGACGGGGGGCGTTATGCGCGTAGTCGGCTTTATGGAGGAGCACGTGGAGACCGGTTTCTCTTCACCGGACGAAGCGGCAGAGGTCATCGCGCGCTACATGCCACATCGCCGCAAGCGCGGAGCCGGCAAGGGCTTACGGCGCTATCTGCGAGAGAAGGAAGACGGCCGCTACTACTGGCATTGGGATCCGGCCTTTATCCGCAACATCACACTAGCCAAGCGAAGCGATCCGGCTCATCAGGAACGCCAGTTTGATGCGCTGAACGATGCAGCCAGCAGGCTTTCGCTGCCATTGCATATTATTCGCGGCGGATCGAGCGATCTGGTTTCCGAAGACGCGGTCGCGCAATTGCTCGAACTTGTTCCACACGCTGAATACACCGACATCGCAGAGGCAACACATATGGTGGTTGGCGATGCCAACGATGCCTTTTCGGCAGCGATACTCGATTTTCTCAAGCGTAATCACAGTCCGCAGGGAGCCGTTACATGACCGATAATCTGACAAGGATCGATCCTAAGCGCCTCGAAGAGATCCTGCAGATTGCCCCGTTTCACCGGTGGCTTGGCCTCACTTTACGGTCATGCTCGAACGAGCAGCTTGAACTGGAGATGCCTTGGCGCGACGAGATCGTGTCAAACCCGGCAATCGGTTCAGCGCATGGCGGCGTGCTCGCCTCTCTGATCGATTTAACCGGGCTCTACACCTTATTGTCGCAAGGTACAGGGGCCAAGGCGACCGCCGATCTGAGGGTCGACTACCACCGCCCGGCAACCTCGGGACCACTCGTAGCATCGGGCAAAATAATCAAGATCGGTAAAAATATCTCGGTCGCTGAAACACGTGTATACGGTCCTACTGGCAACCTTTTGGCTAGCGGCCGCGGTGCCTACGTATGCTAACAGCGTTATCCTAATGGAACTAACTGCAGGGCGAAAATTAGCAGGTCTGTTCCTCGAAGACCTGCAAAATAGTCCCACGACTTTCAGAGCGAATTGCGTCGCGATAGCCGCCTTCCAATGAGTGACGTGACCCCCTGATCTTCCCCCCAGCCGGGATTAGAGCCGAGCTGCGTTGATGCGTATGAGCGCGGTTGAAGCAATGGGCTGCGCAGCGGAGCCCGTAGGGCGTGGCGAAGCAGGCCATTGCTTATCTAGTTCGGCGGCGAACGCCGCCGATGTCGCGTAGCCAAGGGATGAGGGCGGTCTCTCTCGGTTGTAGTCTTCCACCTGATCTGCCCCATCAGGGTGGTCCACCGGTTAAGTTAGAGTTCCGGCGGTTGGGGTCGCCCTGCTGGGCGGCCTGGAGCGCAGCGTAAGGCAGCATGGCAGGACGAGGCAAGATTGTTTGTGGGGCCGGCGGCTGGTAGCCCAGCGAAGAGGGATTCATGCAGCGAACACCGCTGCCGGCCTCTCCCTATCACATCATCGACGATATTGAGCACACGGAACTTTTGTTCGGACGCCACCTAGTCGTGAGCAAATAAAAGTTCGAAAAAGAGGGCTCGACACAGCGAAGCGCCGAACCCTCTTGCAATTAGCGAGTAAGTTTAAAACTTGCCGCGCACGGTGATGCCGTAAGTCCGCGGTTCCGCAAGAAAAGCGGAGAACGTTTGTTGCGGAGCCACGAAAGGCGTGTTGAAGGCCACCTGCGTATACCCAACGTCAAACAAATTATTGACCCATCCCTCGATCGCGAAGCGATCCGCAATATTGGTCAGACCCACACGCCCGTTCACTACGACGAAGCTGTCCTGTTCCTTGCCGAAGAGCAGGTCGGAGCCGGTGTTGTAATCACCAGCCATACGAGCGTTCACGAAGACCAGGCCTTCGAGCCCACTGTCGCCGATTGGCGGCGTCCACGTAAGCGACGATGTTGCCACGATCTCTGGTGCATTCGACAGGTTGTCGCCTGGCAGCAAGCGTAGTGCGGGGTCGAGCGGTGCCCCGGTATCGTCCCCGATAAGATTGTCTTCAAAGCTCGTATCAGAATAGGTGACGCCAAGGGTAATATCCAAATCACGAGCGGGCCGTAGATAGGTTTCGATCTCGACACCTTGAGCGATCACACCTGGTGCAACTTCATCGGAAGAGCATGCACCGGTTGTCGCGCTTGCGTCTCTGTCGGCCCCGCCGAGATCGCTATCGCAACTATTGACCGTCTGCACAATGTAGAACGCCCCATTGAACGTGTTCAACTGGAAGTTACTGAACTCTTGCCGGAAGCCTGCAATGCTAACCCCGAACTCGCGTGTCGAGTATTTGAGGCCGATCTCATATGCATCGACTGTTTCTTCATCGAACTGCAGCGCGGCTGCCGAGATATTGGCCGGATCGAACGCAAGCGGATTTGACAGTGCAGACCTGTCGAGGTTGAAACCGCCCGCCTTGTAGCCGCGTGAATACGAACCGTAGACTAGCAGATCGGGAGTTGGCTTCCAGCTCAGGATAGCCGTGCCGGTAAACTCCTCTTCTTCGCGCGAGTCTTCGAGAGAAACTCCATCGAGCTCCGATGTCGAATTGCCTTGGCAGGAAAGGCTGATGATACCACCGGCCAGAGGTGCCAAAGTCGGAACACCCAGAAAGCCTCCGAGCAGATTGCGGTTTGTCGGACAAACCGTGTTGTCGTTGCGGAAAGTTGCGTCGAAGTCCTTGGTTTCGTTTGTATAACGAAGCCCCAGCGTCAAATCGAGCGTATCCGTGATCGCAAAGATATTATGCGTGAAGAACGCGAAGTTCTCACTCGTCTGATTGTAGACCTCGCTGACCGTTCCCAAATCGCTGATGCTTGCAAGGTTGTTGATACCTGCGAGGATCGCCGGGGTTGCAGCGCCGAATGCCGGGCTTCCGGTCAGCGTACCGTCCAATGCCGCCACGTTGGCACCCAGGCAATTGGAAGCCCCCGGATTGACCAAAGCCGGGTTGATCGCGATAGCGATGCGGCACGCTACGAAATTGCCGTACTGGGTGCCGAACCGCAGATTGTCACGCACCTGCAGTTCTTCATTGGCGTAATACGCGCCGATCAACCAATCGAGTTTGCCATCGAAGGCCTCACCGGTAAGGCGCAGTTCCTGAGTGAATGTTTCAAAGTCTCGAGCAAGAGCATTCTCGGTCGGAGCGCGGTAGAGAATATCGACAGTAGTGTAATCGGTGTCAGATCCCTGGCTGTTGGCATATTCACGGTAGCCCGTGATAGACGTCAACGTGACGTTCCCGAAATCCCAATTGATCTCAGCCGAAATACCGTAGTCTTCGGTTTCGCCTTCATAGCTTCTGCCCGGCGTAGGGTACAGGTCGCGGTTGAATGTATCCTGGGTGAGGGCACGCGGATCCTGCCCAAGCGCAAGCAACACGGGAACGATCGGATTTGCGGTACTCGTCAGGGCGGCCCCATCCGATGGCCTCGTAAAGGGATCAAATCCAGCGCTGATCCGTGCAAGCGGAGCAAACTCGGGCTGGACGAACGTCGCGGCACAGCACGCTTCGTCCTTTTTGGAATAATCCCCGACAAGGCGAATGGACAGGTCGTCATTGGGTTCGAACAGGAGCTGACCGCGGACCAGATAACGATCGCGATTGTTGATCGTCCCGCCGTTGGTAATATCGTTGTAGAAGCCGTCGCGCTCAAAATACACGCCGTCCACACGCGCAGCTACGGTGTCGCCAAGCGGAGCGTTTATGCCACCTTCGACGCGGATCGCATCATAGTTGCCATAAGTGAAGGCCCCGTATGCGCTGAAATCGAACTCGGGCGGTGCGGTGTAGATATTGATCAGGCCTGCCGATGAGTTCCGCCCGCCCAGAGTACCTTGGGGACCGCGAAGGATTTCGACCCTGTCGATAGGGCCGAGCTCACTCAGGGCGCTTCCCGAACGAGAGCGATAGACTCCATCGACAAAAACCGCGACCGAACTTTCCAGACCAGGGTTGTCGCCGACCGTGCCGATACCGCGAATACGCGCGGAACCGTTAGCTTCGTTGCCGGTGGAAGACACCAGCAGGGACGGTGCAACCTGGTTCAGCTCACGTATGTCGCTGGCGCCCGAATTCTGGAGGGTTTCTCCGGAAACAGCTGACACGGCGACTGGAACATCCGCCAAGACCTGCGATCGCCCTTGCGCGGTAACAATGATTACGTTTTGGTCTTCGACATCGGCCCCTTCAACCAGATCCGCATCGGGTTCGCCAACATCCTGGGCGAAGGCGGCTGTCGGTGTGAAGGCAAGTGCCGCTGCCAATGCACCAAGGGCGCAATGGTGGCGTGATGGAAATCTTTTCATGTGCCTCTCCTCTAAGAATGTGCCCCATCCTAGGCACTAGTCGATGTTAGAAACGATGCCGATAAGCGCGTTTCATTTCAAGACTTGGTAGATGAATTGACGGATTATTTCACATTGTCGACAAGCATGTGGCAAAAATGCCATGCAGGTCACTACATGCAGGTTTCTAGTAGCCAGAAAGCTTGGAAAATCGGTCCTTTAACCAGCTCGACGAACCGAAGCTCTGCTCCAGCACGCGGGCGCGCTTGAGATAGAAGCCGACGTCGTACTCATCGGTCATGCCGATCCCGCCGTGCAGCTGGATGCCCTCGTTTGCCATGGTGTGCATAACGCGGTTGGCTTCCGCCTTGGCGATGGTCGCCGCGCGCGCCACGCCGAAGCCGGCATCGACGGCTTGCAGGCCCGCCTCGACCGCGCTGCGCATCTGGGCGAGATCGGCGAAGAGGTCCGCCATGCGGTGTTGCAGCGCCTGGAAGCTCGCCAGCACCTGGTTGAACTGCACGCGCTGCTTCAGATAGTCGAGCGTGTCGTCGAACACTTGCTGCGCCATGCCGAGCATTTCGGCTGCGGTGAGCACGCGCGCGCGGTCGAGCACGTCATCGAGCAGGTTGTCGCCGCCATTGGCGAGCTTCTCCGCCGCCGCGCCGTCGAAGGTGACGTCGGCATGGCTGCGCTGGTCGGTCAGCTTGCGGGTGGTGAGCGCGACGCCGTCGCCTTTCTCGACCAGGTAAAGCCCGTCCTTCGCCGCGACGACGAACAGGTCCGCACCATGCGCTTCATGGACGAAGGCCTTGGTGCCGCTCAGCTTGCCGTCGGACACACTGGTCTCGATCTTCGCAGGATCGTGGCTCGGCCCTTCGTCGACGGCGAGGGTGGCGATGGCCTCGCCGCTCGCCAGCCTGGGCAGCCACCTGGCCTTCTGCTCGTCGCTGCCGCCAAGAACGATCGCCGAGGCGGCGACGGTGTTCATCACCAGCGGGCTGGCGGTGAGCGTCTTGCCGAGTTCCTCGACGACGAGGCCCGCGGACAGGAAGCCGAAGTCCGACCCGCCATGCTCTTCGGGGATGATGACCCCGGCCCAGCCCATCTGCGCCATCGTCGCATAGGCGTCGCGGTTGAAGGCTTCGGGCTCGCCGCTGGCGCGGACCTTGCGGAATTCGGTGACCGGGCTTTCGTTGACGGCCCAATCGCGCGCCATGTCGCGCAGCATTTCCTGTTCTTCGTTGAGAACGGCCATTGTCCTTGCTCCCCTCTCTTACTGGTGGTCGAGCATGCCGAGCACGCGCTTGGCAATGATGTTGTTCTGGATTTCGGTCGAGCCGCCATAGATCGTCGTGGCCTTTCCGAAGAGCCACGCGCGCACGGCCCCGAGCTCGCCGTCCGAAAAGCCGTCGCCTTCCCAGCCGAGGCCCTGCAACCCGCGGATTTCGATCAGCAATTCGCTGCGTTCCTGGCTCAGCTTGGTGCCGAGCTTCTTGAGCACAGAGCTGATTTCGGAGACGCCGCCAGCTGCCTTGCTCTCTTCCATCGCGCGGCGCGCGGTGAGCAGGAAGCTGTTCCAGCGGATTTCGAAATCAGCGATCTTGTCGCGCAGCACCGCATCGGCGAGTTCGCCGTCGGCGCCCGTCGGCTGGTACTTCTTGGCGATATCGCCAAGGCTCTGGCCCATGAGTCGGGCGAGGCTGCCGCCGCCCGAGATGTTGGTGCGCTCGTGCTGCAGAAGGCGCTTGCCGATGGTCCAGCCCTGGCCTTCCTCGCCGACGAGGTTTTCCTTCGGGACCTTCACGTCGGTGAAAAAGGTTTCGCAGAACGGGCTGGTCCCGCTGATCATGGTGATCGGGCGGACTTCGACGCCGGGCGTGTCCATGTCGATCAGCATGAAGCTGATGCCCTTGTGCTTGTCGCTCTTGTCGGTTCGTACAATTGCAAAGCACTTGTCGGCCCATTGGCCGCCGCTGGTCCAGGTCTTCTGGCCGTTGACAAGGTAGTGGTCGCCCTTGTCCTCGGCAAAGGTCTGGAGGTTCGCGAGGTCAGAGCCGGCATTGGGTTCCGAATAGCCCTGGCACCAGCGGATTTCGCCGCGGCAGATCGGCGGAATATGCTCCTGCTTCTGTGCCTCGTTGCCGTATTCGAGCAGCGTCGGGCCGAACATCATGACGCCCATGCCGCCGATCGGGTTGTAGGCACCCGCCTTGGCGAATTCCTGGTCGATGATCTTGGCCTGCGCCTTGGTGAGGCCGCCGCCGCCGTATTCCTTCGGCCAGGTGGGGGTGCCCCAGCCGCGCGCGCCCACGGCTTCGCGCCACTTGGTCTGCGCCGGCGTTTCATTGGTGGGGCCGTCCACGCCGGCCAGCGCGTTCGACTGGCCCTTGAGTTCGGCGGGAAAATTGTCCGCCAGAAACTGCTGCACTTCCGCGCGGAAGGCGTCTTCGTCGGTCTGGGTTGCGGGCTCGATTTGTGTGGCCATGGGTGTTTTCTCGAAGAATCAAGGAAAGACAGATAAGAATGTAGGCTACGGGGACGAGGATCCCTCCGTCAGTATTGTTGTTCGGGTAGGTGAAGAACCAATCCATCCAGCATCGGCTTCATCGGAATCTGACAGGCAAGGCGACTGTATTCAGTGGTGCCTTCGGCGAACTGCAAGAGGTCGGCCTCCATTCCATCATGCATAAGCCGACCCACCTTGTCGATCCATTCGGGATCGACATGCACATGACAGGTCGCGCAAGCACATACCCCTCCGCAATCGCCATCGATACCCGGCACGTCATTGTATAGCGCCGCTTCCCTGGCTGTCTCGCCTTCTTCTATTTCGACCTCCCGTCGCTCACCATCGCTAGCCACGAACGTAATTTTGATCATCTTGAACTCCGCATTTCGATCTCGAGAGTCAGCGGGCGCGGAGCCGCACCGGCAGCCTGGTGATTCCGCGGACGAGGTTTGAAAAAAGACGCTCTGGTTCACCCGTAACCTCGACCCGGGAAAAGCGCTTGTGAATTTCTTCCCAGATGATCCGCAGCTGCAGTTCCGCGAGCCGGTTTCCCATGCAGCGGTGAATGCCATAGCCGAATGAGAGGTGATGGCGCGGATTTTTGCGGTCGATGATGAACTGGTCCGCGCGCTCGATAGCACTCTCGTCGCGGTTGCCTGACAGGTACCACATCACCACCTTGTCGCCCTTCTTGATCTGTTTGCCGCCGATCTCCCAATCTTCCAGCGCGGTGCGGCGCATATGAGTGAGGGGGGTCTGCCAACGGATGATTTCCGGAACCATTTTGCTAATGAGCGAAGGATCCGCGTCGAGTTTCGCGTACTCGTCCGGGCTTTGGTTCAAGG
The DNA here is from genome assembly GCF_036365825.1 of Qipengyuania sp. HL-TH1. Lineage (NCBI taxonomy): Bacteria > Pseudomonadati > Pseudomonadota > Alphaproteobacteria > Sphingomonadales > Erythrobacteraceae > Qipengyuania > Qipengyuania profunda. Next base: position 2,347,342 of record NZ_CP142675.1, on the reverse strand, counting down.
CGAGCACGCCGCCGCTGATGGAATTGCGTGTTGTGTCGTTTCCACCGACGATCAGCAGCATAAGATTGCCGAGAAACTCGAGGAACGGCATGTCGCGCGTGGCGGGAGAATGAGCCATCATCGAGATGAGGTCGTTCTTCGGCTCCTCGTTTATCCGTTCGTCCCACAGAGTCTTGAAATACATCGCGCAACCGATGAGTTCTTCGCGCCGCGCCTCGTAGGATTCGACGATCCCGGTTTCAGGTGCCGCAGTTGCTACATCGGACCAGCGCGTCAGCTTGCGCCGCTCCTCCCAAGGGAAATCAAACAAGGTTGCCAGCGTCATCGTCGTCAACTCGATCGCAACCTTATCCACCCAGTCGAAATCTTCGCCAATCGGGAGTTCATCGAGAATCTCTCCCGCGCGCTTGCGGATGATCGGCTCGAGCAGTTGCAGGTTGGACGGAGCCACTGCCGGAGTCACCGCCTTGCGCTGCTGATCGTGCTTGGGCGGGTCCATCGCTATGAACATTTCAAGTTCGAGCGCGCCTTCCACCGAATGCATGTCCTGGATTGCAATTCCGCCTAGCTTCGCTTCCGAAGAGAAGACCTTATGATTGGTGTCCACCGCCATGATGTCGTCGAACTTGGTAATGGACCAGTAAGGGCCGACATAGCTCTCGCGGCAGTAGTGGACAGGTTCTTCGGCGCGCAACCTGTCAAAAAATAGACCGATGGTATCGTTCTGAAACAGGCTTGGCCGGGCCACGTCGATTTCCTCGATCGGAATTGACGCGATCCTCGCCGCGGCATCCGGCTCGGCGATCTGGCTGTCCATAAGAACTATTCCTTCTACATCTCAGGCCTGATCGGCCTTCAGTCATCCTTAAGGGAGACATCTCGTGCAGTCAATAAATCGTATACTCTTTTAGTCCCTTGCAGACACCAATCCCATCGGATAGTGTGCCGATCCAACGAAGGTTTGCTAATATCCTTATACTTTTTATTCGAGAGGTGCGGGTGTGCTGATGAGTGGCGGATGTCAGCGGTGAAGAAGGCCAAGCGTGCCCTTTCTCTTGCGCAAAGCATCGTGCGGGACATCGAGGCGGGTCGCCATAACCCGGGTGACAGGCTTCCGCGCGAGGATGAAATGCTCGCGCGTTACGAGGTTGCGCGCGCAACTTTGCGGGAGGCTTTGCGGTTCCTGGAATTGCAAGGGGTCATCCATCTCCAGCTCGGCCGTGGTGGAGGTCCCGTCGTAGCCCGTCCGCAGACCGGCGATTTTGCAAGCAGTTTGTCATTGATTCTGCATTTCATGGAAGCCGATTTGCGTGGTTTGCTTGAATTGCGCGAAGCAATTGCTCCCGATGTCGCAGGGTATGCAGCCCAGCGTGCAACTACCGCTGATCTCAGCGCGTTGGCAGGGTGTCTGGCGGAATTGAGGCATCATGAAGCCTCTGATCAATTCGAGGAACTTAATCGCAGATTTCACGACTTGTTGGGTTGGGCGAGCGGCAATCCGCTGTTCGGTTTGCTGACCTCTGCGATGCATCTGTTGACCCGCGAGTTTTCCCATTCGCTGGGATATTCGGCACAGGAACGGGCGGTGCAGATGAAGTTTCTGGTGCGGGTGCTCGAGGCAGTGCGGACTGGCGACAGCGCCGCGGCCCGTCAAGCAATGAGCCGGTTGGTGGCCGGCTCTGCCGTCTATCTTTCGGAGCGCAGCCCCGAGCTGGTCTCGCAGCGGGTGCGGTGGGGGCAGCTGTAGAATTTTCAATAGTTTGAGTGTGCGTTTAGGCAAGTGGCTGGAGAGGAAGAATGGCGTTGAAGAGCCGAATATGCGAAATGCTGGGGATCCGGTACCCGATCCTGCTTGCCGGGATGGGCGGAGCGAGCGTTCCGGCGCTGGCGGCTGCGGTTTCGAATGCCGGCGGGCTCGGGGTCCTGGGTGCCGCGGCGTGTTCGCCCGATCAGTTGCGTGACTGGATTCGCCAGACCCGGGAATTGACCGACAAACCTTTCGGTGTCGATACGCTGCTCCCCGCGTCGGTCAGGCGCGGCTCTGCCCCTCAAAGCGGTGCTGCACCCCAAAATCCCATGGATCTGATGGGTGAATATCAGCAGTTCGCGCGCGACTTCATGGATCGTGAAGAGCTTCCGGAGGTCGATGCTGCCGCCGCCATGCGGGCGGCGGGCGCGCCTGAAATGGGCAAGGGCGGCCCGCAGTTGTTCTCGAAGGAATTCTTTGAGGCGCAGATGGAAGTGGTGATCGAGGAAAAGGTGCCGGTTTATGCTGCCGGCCTTGGCAATCCTGAACCGTGGATGGATCGGCTCCATGCCAATGGCACCAAGGTCATGGCGGTGATCGGCAAGGTCAAGCACGCCGAACAGGTCGTCGGGTCGGGCATCGACATGATCGTCGCGCAAGGGCACGATGGCGGAGGTCACAACTCGCCGATCGGGACTATTTCCTTGATTCCCCAGGTGGTCGACGCCGTTGGCGATCGTGTTCCTGTCCTTGGGGCCGGCGGTATCTCGGATGGCCGGGGTGTTGCCGCTGCGATGATGCTGGGGGCAGAGGGCGCGTGGGTCGGCACGGCATTTCTCGCGACCGAGGAAGCGGGCATCGAGCGCTTCCAGAAAGAGGCGATCACCGAAAGCGGCGATGCCGATACGGTCGTTAGTCGATCGCTTACCGGCAAACCGGCGCGCATGATCCGTAACAAATGGGCCGACGCCTGGGTGCAGGCCGGAAAGGAGCCTCTGCCGATGCCCTATCAGTCGATGATCTCCGGCCCGGTCATGGCCTCCGGGATCAAGGCAGAGCGCAAGGATGTCATCCCCGGCTTCGCGGGGCAAGGCATCGGCCTGATCGATTCGATCCGGCCTGCCGCCGAAGTGATGCGCGACCTGGTCGATGGAGCCGAGAAGGCGTTGGCGTCCGCTGGCATCTACAAGTGAAGCGCAGGAGGCAAGAAGATGGCTTACGCCAAAGGTCATGAATTGCGCCGCCCCGTAGAGCCTCTCAGAGCGCTGGGGCAATGAGGCAGTTGATTGCCGACAGGGAGGATACGGAGCAGGTGTTCCGTATCGTCAAGGCATTGTCGGGCAATTCCTATTATCGGAATTTCAATCGCTTCATGAAGTCGAGCGATGGGCGGCGTATCGCTTCCGACCGGGCCGACCTACTTGAAACCTTGTGCGATCGCAAACGCCTTGCGACCTGTGCGTCTGGCACGCTTGGCCGAGCCTACCTCGATTTTGTTTACGGGGAGGGTCTGACAGCAGAAGGTCTGGCGGAAGCCAGCGAGGCCGGAGGTCTGGAGGACCTCGGCGACCCCGATGTTTCCCTCTATCGTCGGCGCCTTCGCGATTCGCATGACCTGTTTCATGTCGTCGCCGGATACGGCAGGGACGCACTGGGCGAATTGTGCGTGCTGTCCTTCGGAAACGCGCAATTCTATAATCACGGGATCGCTTTCATCTTGGGCGTCGGCATTCCCAAGATGAAACTGGAAGCTGCCCAGTTGCCAGTGGCGCGCGCTGCATTTGAAGCGTGGCGCCGGGGCCGGGCTGCAGCCGATCTGACCACCTTCTACTGGGAAGAAAATCTTGATCGTCCGTTGGAGGATGTCCGCCGCGGGTTGCGACTGCGTCCGCCGGAGACCTATCAGAGGGTGCGCGCTCTTTCCGAACAGCTCGAACGCGATTACCAGGCGGTCAGGCAGGCATGAGCTTAAGCGACAAATCGGCCATCACCGGAGTGGGCGAAACCGCTTTCGTGAAAGGCACCGAGAAAACCGCGGTCGACATGATGCTGGAAGCATCGCGCAAAGCCATAGCAGATGCAGGGCTGAAGCCGTCGGATATCGACGGCATGGTTCCTCCGCCGATCTACACCACCTCGGAAGAGATGGCGGCTAACCTCGGTATCGAAGTTCTGCGCTATGCCTCTACGGTCCACATGGGCGGGGCGAGCCCTACCACGGCACTCCAGAACGCCGCGATGGCAATTGCCAGCGGCTTATGCGACCATGTGCTGGTGACGCTCGGGTGGAACGGTTATTCCGCCTTGCGGCCCAAGCCTGGCGCACCGCCGACGCGGCCGATGAACATGAACACCCTGACGAATACGATCCAAGGCTATTACATTCCGTATGGCGTGTTCCTGCCGGTGCAGATGTATGCCTGGCTCGCCACCCGGCACTCCCGAATTTACGATATCGGCCCGGAAGCGATGGCGGCCGTTGCACTGGCGTGCCGTCGCCATGCGCAGATGAATCCGCAGGCCTTCACTTATGGCCGGGAACTGGATGCCGAAACCTACCATTCCGCGCGCTGGATATCCGAACCCTTTCGCCTCTACGATTGCTGTCTGGAGACTGACGGGGCATGCGCAGTCGTGGTTTCGCGAATGGACCGCGCCAGGGACATGCCGCATGTTCCCGTGAGCATCGCCGGTGCGGCTGAAGGGCATCCTTACCCCGCCGACGATATCCCTTCGCGTCCCGACCCCTTCAAGATCGGCCTGAGCTACGCCGCGCCGCGCGCGTTCGAAATGGCGGGGGTCGATCGCGAAGACATGGATTTTCTGCAGATCTACGACTGCTTCACCTACGTGGTTCTCCTGCAGCTGGAGGCCCTGGGCTATTGCGAACCAGGTGGACAGGCAGAGTTCGTCGCGAATGGCCAGATCGAGCTGGGCGGGCGCTATCCCGTCAACACCCATGGCGGCCTGCTGAGCGAGGCCCATGTTTGGGGACTGAACCATGTCGTCGAGGCGGTGCGTCAGTTGCGCCACGATTGTGGGGAGCGGCAGGTCGAAGGCGCCCAGACCGGCCTGGTGACCGGCTGGGGCGATCTGGGTGACGGCAGTATAGCGATTTTGAGGAGGTTTGCGTGAGCGACGAGAAAGATCTGCCGCCCAAGATGCGCCCCTCGGCGCAGGCCGCACCAGCCAAGCCAAAGCCGCGCCCGCAGGATCCGGTGGAGCAGGAATTCTGGAACCGGTGTCAGGACGGCAACCTTTACTTCCAGCAGTGCGAAGGATGCGGCAGTTTTCGGCATTTGCCGCGCTATATGTGCGCCCGATGCGGTTCTCCTGAGTGGTCGTGGGAGCGTAGCACCGGCAATGGCACGCTGTTTTCCTGGACGGTGACCCATCAGGCACTGCATCCCGCCTTCGCCGGCGAGATTCCCTTCATCGCTGCGGTGGTGGAACTGGAGGAGGGAGTGCGCATGGCAACCCGGCTGGTCGATTGCGCGCTCGACGAGCTTGAGCTCGATCTGCCGGTCACGCTGGATTTCGAGCCGATCTCCGAAGATTTTCGCCTGCCAGTATTCCGACCCGTCGCGATCGCGCGCGCAGAAGGATAGACCAAGATGGATCTCGACTACGGACCCCAGTATGACGTGTTTCGCGAGGAAGTGCGCCAGTTCCTGCAAACCCACGGTCACCGCGCACCCGATGGCCAAGGCCGTGCCGCGCGCCCTTCCCCCGAAGCCGTCGAATGGCAACAGCTGTTGATCCTGCATGGTTACACCGCGCGCACGATTCCCAAAGAATACGGCGGATACGGAGCCGAGCCGGACATCCTGAAATCGCGGATCATTGCCGAGGAATTTTCGCGCGCTGGCATCCCCGCAGGCCTTGCGAACCAGGGCATTTCCATGCTCGTTCCCACGCTGCTGGAACTCGGAACCGAAGCCCAGAAACGGCAATGGATCGAGCCGACCCTTAATGGCGAGATAGTCTGGTGTCAGGGATATTCGGAACCTGGAGCGGGATCGGACCTCGCCGCGCTCAAGACCAGCGCCCGCGTCGAAAATGGCGACTTTGTCATCAACGGACAGAAGATCTGGACCAGCACGGCCAAGCAGGCGGACATGATCTTTTGCCTTGTGCGGACCGAACCGGACGCGCCCAAGCACGGCGGCATCTCCTACTTGATCTTCTCGATGGACACACCAGGGATCGAGGTCCGACCACTCAAGACCATGACCGGTCATGCCGAGTTCAATGAAACGTTCTTTACCGACGTGCGGGTTCCCCTGGATCAGATCGTCGGGCAGCGCGGGCAGGGGTGGTACGTGGCCAATGCCACACTGGGCCATGAACGTGGCATGCTGGGCGACCCCGATGCACTGGAAAACCGGCTCCAGGCGCTGGTCAGGCTGATGCAAAAAGAACGCATCGGCCAGGGTTGCGCAATGGACAACGCCGTTCTGCGTGACCGGCTGGTTGCATTGCAAGCCGAAGTCGCGGCGATGAAATTCAACGGCATGCGCATCCTGTCGAACAGCCTTAGGGGGGATGCCGGCGGCATGGCGAAACTTGTCGTGAAGCTGCAGAGCTGTGAGCTCGCCCATCAGATTTCCGCGCTCGCGATCGACGCAATGGGCGAGATGGGCATACTCTATCACGGAAGCGAGCGCGAGCGCGAAGACGGTGCCTGGCAGTGGAACTACATGTTCCAGCTTGGTCTGATCATCGGTGGAGGCACCGCCCAGATCCAGAAGAACATCATCGCCGAACGCGGGCTGGAAATGCCGCGCGAACCCAAGTTCGCAACGCCTCCCGCGGCCGAACAGGCGACGGCCGTTGCAAGCGGGCAGAATAAGGGAGCCGCCTGATGGATTTCGGACTTTCGCAAGACCAGGAGATGCTCTGCGACGCGATCAGCCGCACTCTTGCTGATACTTGTCCGCTCGATCATGTGCGCGAATGCGCGGAGGGCTCGGTTCCCTTCAGCGACAACGTGCGTTCGGCGCTGGGCGAAATCGGCATTTGGGGAATGATGGTTCCCGAGCAACATGACGGGCTCGGGATGACAATGCTCGATGCCGCCGTTGTGGCCGAGCAGCTCGGCTATGCCGTCGCGCCGGTGGCTTTTATCGGTGCCCATGTACTGGCACCCCTTGCGCTGGCACAGGGCGGTAGCGAGGAGTTGAAGGCGCACTGGCTGCCGAGGATAGCGAAGGGCGAGGCGCAAATCGCCGTCGCGATCGCGGAAACGGTGGAGATCCGGGACCGGGCAGGCGTGGACTTCGACGGCGCAAAGCTCGACGGAACGGCTTTGTTCGCGCTCGACTTCCTGGAAGCCGACGCGTTTCTGGTAGCCGATACCGCCGGTCGTATGCACTTCGTAGCTGGCGATGCTGCGGGTCTGGAGAAGGTTGCTCTCAAAACGATCGACCGCACCCGGAGCGTAGGGGAGCTGCGGTTTTCTGGCGTAGCGGGCGAGGCTCTCGCGGACGATGGTGGGGCCACAGTCAGGCGCCTGCGGGACGCCGGCCGGGTGCTCCTGGCCGCCGATAGCCTCGGTGCGGGCCAGGCTATGATCGAAAAAGCGGTCGACTATGCCGGGCAGCGCGAACAGTTCGGACGAGTGATCGGCAGCTTCCAGGCGGTCAAGCATATGTGCGCGGAAATGGCTGCCCGCCATGAACCATGCCGTTCGCTGGTCTGGTATGCCGCCCATGCGTTCGATGCGACGCCCGACGAGGCTTCGCTGGTGGCATGCCATGCCAAATCACATACGGGCGAAGTCCACCGTTTTGTCGCCCGAACCTCAACCGAGGTGCATGGGGGGATGGGTTTTACCGATCTCCTAGGTCTGCATTTCTGGTTCAAGCGAATCGGTTTCGACCGCCAGGTTCTGGGCGGTCCCGAAGCGGTCCGGGCCGAAGCAGCGGCCTTGCAGGGGTGGACGCAGGTCGCATGAGACGATGAATTAGGCGCACGCTACCGACAAAATCGTGGCCACCAAGGAGAGAGGAATTAATACGTGATCGACTGGAACCTTGGCGACATCCTTGATGCAATCGAGCCTGCGGTCCCAGAAGATGCTCCGGCGCTGATTCACGGCGACCGGATCATTAGCTGGCCCGAAATGTCGAAGCGTTCGAACAATTTGGCGCGCAATCTGCGCGCGCAAGGTGCAGGCGACGGGGCGAAGATAGCCTTCTACATGCGCAACCGTCCCGAATACGGGGAATTGATGGCCGCGTGCTTCAAGGGCCGCCTCACGCACGTGAACATCAATTATCGTTACCGTCCCGAGGAGGTTTTCTACATCTTCGACGATTCCGATAGCGAGGTAATTGTTTACAGTTCCGAGTTCCGCGACTGCATTCTTGAACTGAAGGAACGGTTGACCAAGGTTCATACATTTGTAGAAATCGGCGATGCTTCGCAGATCGCTTCCTTCGCGCTTCCTTACGAAAAACTTGTAGAAGGTAACGGCGCGCCTCTCGATATCGAGCGTTCCCCCGATGACCTGCTGTTCATATATACAGGCGGTACCACCGGCATGCCCAAGGGCGTGATGTGGCGACACGATGATATGCGCAAGGCTCAGCTCGACGCGCAAAAGCTGCTGGGTCCGGTTCCCCAGACCATGGAGGAAATGGTGGCCCTGGTGAAGCAGGGCGAGCTTGCGCGCATCACTTTGCCGGCGTGCCCGCTGATGCATGGAACCGGGTTCATTACTGCTATCGGCACGCTCATGTCGGGCGGGGCCATCGTCACGCTGTCCGATCCATCCTTCGACGCCGAAGAATTGTGGGATGCAGTGGACCAGCACAAGGTGCAGAGCATCGCCATTGTCGGTGACGCTTTTGCCAAACCCATGCTGCAGGCGCTGGACGCCCACCCGAAGCGCTGGGACACGAGCAGCCTGATTTCGATCATCTCGTCCGGCGTCATGTGGAGTAAACAGGTAAAGGCGGGCCTGTGCAAACATATCCCCCAGGTCATCCTCATGGACAGTTTTGGCGCTTCGGAAGGGCTGGGCTACGGCTTGTCGGTGACGACCGCACAGGGCGGCACCAACACCGCGAAATTCGGGATCGGGGAATTTTGCGACGTATTCGACGAGAACGACCGGAAGGTCGAGGCGGGGAGCGGCGTGCCCGGCTTTATTGCCCGCAAGGGCGCAATCCCCACAGGATACTACAAGGACCCGGAAAAGTCGGCCAAGACTTTCAGGACGATCGATGGCGTGCGTTACTCCATCCCGGGCGACTGGTGCCGGGTGGAATCCGATGGAAGCCTGACCTTGCTGGGCCGCGGCAGCGTCTGCATCAACACCGCAGGTGAAAAGGTTTACCCCGAGGAGGTGGAGGAAGTGCTCAAAACCCATCCCGCCATTGCCGACGCGCTTGTCGTCGGGGTGCCTGACGAAAAATGGGGCGAAGCGGTGACCGCTGTGGTGCATTTGACCCAGGATGCGGACTTCGACGCGCAAGCGATCAAGGATCACGTGCGCCAGCAACTGGCAGGTTACAAAACGCCCAAGGCGATTTGCCCAACGCAAACCGCCTTGCGCGCGTCAAACGGCAAGGCGGATTATACTACGGCCAAAGACATCGCGAAAGCGGGTGCCGGGGCCTCGTGAGCCATTCGCCCCTTCCTGACTATGATGTCGTAATCGTCGGGGCCGGGTTCAGCGGAATATACCTGCTATACAAGCTGCGTCAGGCGGGGTTCGATGTTCTGCTGGTAGACGCAGCGGAGCAGCCGGGCGGAATCTGGTACTGGAACCGCTATCCGGGAGCACGGGTCGATTCCCAGGTTCCACTTTACGAATTTTCCATTGCGGAAGTATGGAAAAGCTGGACGTGGAGCGAACGATTTCCAGGCTGGGAAGAACTGCGCGCCTATTTCCTCCACGTCTGCGATACGCTCGACCTCTGGCCGGCAATGCGAATGAAAACACGGGTCGAAAGCGCGCCGTTCGATGAAGACACCGCCTGCTGGCGATTGAAGCTCGACGATGGCGGAAAAGTAAGCGCGCGTTTCCTCTTGCCGGCCCTGGGGTTCGCCTCGAAACCCTACATTCCCGATATCCCGGGCCTTAGCGATTTCGAAGGCGAATGGTGCCATACCGCCCGCTGGCCGCAGGAAGGCATCGACCTTTCCGGCCGCCGGATCGCCCTGATCGGCACGGGTGCCAGCGGCGTACAGGTGGCGCAGGAGGCGGCAAGCTGCGCGGAGCAGCTGACGCTTTTTCAGCGAACCCCGATTCTCGCCCTTCCCATGCGGCAGGAAAAACTGGACGCAGATCGTCAGCTTCGCGAAAAATCCGAATATCCCGCTGTCTTCCAGAAAAGGCTTACGACAAGTGGCGGTTTCGAATGCCAATCGCTGGACATTTCGGCCCTGGCTGTGACCGAGGAAGAGCGGACTACGCATTTCGAGGATTTGTGGCAGCGAGGAGGGTTGCGCTTCTGGTATCATAATTTCGCTGACATACTGACGAACGAGGACGCCAATCGCCACGCCTACGAGTTCTGGCGTGACAAGGTGCGCGAGCGGATCTGCGACCCGACCATTGCCGAGAAGCTCGCTCCCGATGAGCCGCCACATCCCTTCGGGACCAAGCGACCATCGCTCGAACAGAATTATTACGAGATCTTCGCACAAGACAATGTGACGCTGGTCGATCTGAACGACACCGCGATCACTCGCGTCACCGAGGCCGGGATAGAAACAGCCACTGGCATGATCCCGTGCGATCTCATTGTCTTCGCGACCGGCTTCGATGCCGGTCGTGGCGGGCTCATCGACATGAACATCACCGGCCGCGGAAGGCTGGCGCTGGCAGAAGCATGGAAGAGTGAGATCAAAGCCTATCTGGGCATGGCTGTCGCCCAATTTCCGAACATGCTGTTCGCCTACGGACCGCTCAGCCCTTCAGGCTTTTCCAACGGTCCGACAAGCGCCGAAATCCAGGGTGACTGGATCTGCGATTTCCTGATCTGGCTGCGCGATAACAGGATCGGCCTTTTCGAAGCCGATGCGCTGGCCCAGCGAAGCTGGACCGATATGGTCGCCCAAGTAGGGTCGATGACGCTCTTCCCCAAGGCTGAATCGTGGTACATGGGCGCCAATATTCCCGGCAAACCCCGACAACTGATCAATTTCCCCAGCGTATCTGGTTACGCCGATCTATGCCACGATGTCGCACGGCACGATTATCGTGGTTTTATCAGGAATACACTATCCGGTATGGAGACTGCGCCGAAATGAATGAAATGAAACCAATCCACGACGGGTCAACAGATATTGATCCCGTATGGGCCGGCGACGGGGCGGATATACCCGAATGGTTCGCCTGGGCGCTGAGCGTGCCCCGTGAGGAAGGCTTCGTAGAGGTTGGTGGCGCGCGGGTGCATTATCTTCGCTGGGGCAGGCGTGACCGGCCCAAATTGCTCATGACTCACGGTTTTCTCGCCCATGCCCGCTGCTTTGCCTTCATCGCACCGTACCTTGCCGAAGACTACGACGTGGTGGCGTTCGATCTGGCCGGTATGGGCGATAGCGAGATGCGCGGCGTGGCCGATATAGCTGCGCGGGGAAAGGAATTTGTCGAGATCAGCGAAGCGCTCGATTTGTTTGCAGATGGAAGCAGACCGACGATCATCGCCCATAGTTTCGGCTCGGGTGCAGCGCTGACCGCCGTTTCCCAATCGCCGGATGCCTTCGCCGGCGTTATTGTCTGCGATCTCATGGTGATGCGGCCCGAAAAGCTGGAGAAATACTGGACCATGGGCAGATCGAGCCCCGGGTCGGGTAATCCTGACAAACCGGTGCGACGCTACCCCACCTACGAAGCGGCGCGCGAGAGGTATATCCTGTCGCCGCCGCAGGCAGTTGGTGAGCCGTTCCTGATGGATTACATGGCCTATCACTCTCTCCGCCGCGATGGCGAGGAGTGGACATGGAAGTTTTCTCCCGAAGTGTTCCGGCGCAGCAACAAGCCCGACGAATGGCTGACAGTAGGCCAGAGGCTGGTCGATGCGCCCGGGCGCAAAGCGATTGTGTACGGCGAGAAAAGTCAGCTCTTTGATCGCGATTCCGCCCGCTATATCCGGGAACTGGGAGGGGGAAAGATACCAATTGTTGCAGTGCCCGATGCACGCCATCATCTCATGCTGGATCAGCCGCTCGCGTTCGTCGCTGCGCTACGGGCGGTACTGGCCTTTTGGAGCCTCTGAGATCCCCCATACTAAGAGGCTGGTTCCTGGTCAGAGGCCAGCGAGATGGGGGCAAAGGGCGTCCATATTCATCTTGTACTATATCCGAACTATTGTCGCCGTCGGCACGGCGAACGCTTCGTTGGTCTCGATGCCAGCTGGGGCAAAAGCTTTATCGGGAGCAACTCGCTTAGCACGCCAACCATTGCTGATCTTTAGCAAACGTTCACTCCGCGTGCGATCTGGATCGTGGCCCATGGGGTCAAAAGATAAGGCGCTTTACTAATATCACGCGGATGTATATGCCCATGGACGGGGATTGGGCTAATTCTCTCCCTCTCCTCTCCACAGACTAAGGGGCGACCCTCGAGGTCGCCCCATTTTGCAGTAAGCGGCGGAGCCAATTATCGTCGCACTGAAGAGATGGGAAGGGATGCTATATGACACTGAGAGCGATGGTGCTCGCCACTTCGGCCATCTTGGCTTGGCCGCAGATGGCTTTAGCGCAGGATTCCACAACTGATGAGGCGGAACCCCAAGGATCCGTAATCATCGTGACGGCCCAACGCCAATCTCAAAGTCTGCAAGAGGTGCCGATCGCGGTCAGTGCCTTCGATGCTACGGCTCTCGAAAGCCAGCAGATCGAGAACGCTGCTGACCTTCAATTGACGCTCCCGAACGTCTCATTTTCGAAGGGCAACTTCACCGGGTCGTCCTTCACCATCCGTGGTATCGGCGATCTTTGTGTTGGTGTGACGTGTGACGCAGCGACGGCTATCCATATCAATGGTTCCCCTCTTTTTGGTACCCGGCTGTTCGAAACAGAATATTTTGACCTTGAGCGAATTGAGGTCCTACGGGGGCCGCAGGGCACCCTCTTCGGCCGCAACGCTACCTCGGGTGTTGTCAACCTTGTGACAGCCAAGCCTGACCTCGGTTCTTTCGGCGCGGCCGGAGAGTTCGAGTATGGGAATTACAACAGCATCAAGGCCGAAGGGATGGTCAATGTCCCGATCGGCGATTCTATCGGCGTTCGGGTAGCCGGATTCTTTCTGAATCGCGACGGTTACACCACAAACCTTTTCGACAATTCGGATGTCGACGACCGAGACATGTACGCTGTTCGTGGTTCTCTTCGTTTTGAACCCGGTGCCGATACCACTCTCGACTTCATGGCATATTATTTCAGGGAAGATGACACCCGTTTACGTAATCAAAAGCAGGCCTGCCAGCGTGACCCGCTCGGCGTGCTGGGTTGTCTGAACAATCGCCGCGACTTTGACATCACCAATGCCAATTCCACAGTCGGCGCAACGCTCAGTTCGCAAGAGTTCTTCGCTATTCAGGGAATTCCCTCAGTACTGGGATTGGGAAGCCTGTACGGCCCCGATGCATTTGCAGGATTCGATAAGCCCGACGATGTGCGCACGGTAAACACGGCGTATACTCCATTCTATTTTGCCGATGAAGTGCAGCTACAGGCCCGTCTCGAGCAGCGCATCGGAGCTATGACACTGACTGCAACCGGTCTTTATCAGGACACCGAAGTCGATTCCCGGCAGGACTACTTTCTGGGCATTCAGGATCGTACCGGCTTTGCTACGGCCTTGAACGTGTTGTCCGGCTTCGCGGCCAACGGTTTGCCTACCGGCCTCCCCGCACCTGCACCGGCGTTCGTGCCAGGTTCGTCGGCGTATTTTACCCCGATTGTGGAGGCTCTCATCCCCAATGGCCCAGGGGGCTTATTGTGCACCTCCGATAACGATGATGGGAACAGGGGCGCGTTCGAAGGTAATGTATTGTGCGGCGAAACGCCGCTATCCTTCGACAGGTCTTCAGAGCAACGCGAATCCTGGAGCGGCGAAATCCTCCTTTCCAGTGATTTCGACGGAGCATTCAATTTCCTGCTCGGAGGGATCTATGCAAAGTCCAAGACTACCGACAACAGTTACTATGTAAACTCATTCGCGCTTGACTACGCCAGTGCCATTCTGGGATCGTTTGGTACTTTGGCAGGCGGTGCACCGCCATCCTACTTCGCAACATCCATGTACCGCAACAATTCTCTCGAGGCTAATCTTGAGAGCTTCGGTGTGTTCGGGGAGATCTACGTCGACCTGACCGAGCGTCTGACCTTCACCGGAGGTTTGCGGTATAACGACGACAAGAAAGACGTGACTGCGCGCACGACCTTGATTAGCTTCCTCAATCCTTACGCGAATGACGGGGAGCCGTTCGACAGCCCGATCACTCCCTTAACCGGTCCCTCTGGTCTTTTTGATGCCGATCCTGGTACGCCAGGTGAGCAGCTAACGCAATTTAGAGAAGTAGGTTTCGATGAAATAACCGGGCGTGCGGTGCTCGACTACGAAGTTACGCCTGACAATTCGATTTACGCATCTTATGCCAGGGGCTATAAATCCGGGGGTATCAACCCGCCCCTTTCGCCCGTTTTCGATGTGGCTGAAAGCTTCGGATCAGAAACCATCGACGCATTTGAAATCGGATCGAAAAATACCTTTGCGAATGGCGCACTGCAATTAAACGCTACTGCATTCTACTATAAGTATAGCGGGTTGCAGCTTAGCCGCATCGTCGCCCGTACCTCAGTTAATGATACTATCGATGCCGATATCTGGGGTGTGGAACTAGAGTCCGTTATCCGGCCCGATCCCGATTGGCTTGTCAACTTGACGTTCAGTTATCTCAACGCGGAAGTTGCCGGCGACCAGTTCTTCTCCAATCCGCGCGACCCGGGTGGCGGCGATCCTGATGCCGTCATCATCAAGGATATTAGCAACGGTGCTAATTGTGCCGTAACCGGGCCAGCCCCCGGCGCGGCCGACGCATTCGTGGCCGGAGTGAACGCAGCTCTGGGTCTTCGTGGTCCCGAAGAATTTCCTAATGACGGCAATCTTGCGTCAAGCGGCGCATTCAGCATTTGCGATGTCTTGGCCGGAGCCGTTCCGGCGGGCAGCGGCCTTGCGGTATTAAGCCCTGGCGTAGAGGTCAACATAAAAGGGAACAAGTTGCCGCAGGCCCCCGAAATGAAGGTTTCGATGGGTGTGCAGTACACCGCCACTTTCGACAATGGCATGACTCTGGTTCCTCGCGTGGACGTAGCGCTGACTGGTGAGCAATACGGCAATATCTTTAACGGCAGGGTCAACCGGATCGAGCCATTCGTGCAAGCCAACGCGATCGTGCAGTTGAACAGTGCGGATGAGCGTTGGTTCGTGCGCGGATTTGTTCAGAACATTTTCGACAGCAGCTCGGTGACAGGATTGTACTTGACCGACGCATCCTCGGGGAATTTTACCAATATCTACACTTTGGATCCTCGTAGATATGGTGTTGCTTTGGGGTTCAGTTTCTAACAGGTCCAGATCGTGTTGGCGGGGAGATCGGTGGTCCTCCCAACGACCCGAACGGACAGTGCCAGCTAGTTCGTATTTCGACCCATGACTTTATAGCTTTTCCAGAGCGGCGTAATGCTCGATGACCGCCTCGTAAGCCTACCGACGAGGCGGTCATCGAACCGGCCAAATGCGAGCTGCACTCGAAATGCCTGTACGATCGCTCGTTGATGTCGCTACGAGATGCTCGCGGAAAGCTTAAGGCCTTACATAGAAACGACAATGAAGAGTCACCGAATAGTGCAATCGGGATATCCGATGGTGATACTGGCAAACGCACTCTGCGAAAGGCGGAAACATGCTGACCCCTATGATCCAAGATTGGGTCGTAGTGCACGAGGTGCTGACGCGTTAGGAAAAGTTGGAAGGGGCTGCGGGGCAGACTTCTGAGAAAACTTATCCTAACTCTGTTCAGGTTTCATAACTGATTTTCGATCGACCGGAGCTGGCTCAACCGACGTGCGATTGTCGCGAGACAATTCGACCCATCCCAACCCAAGCGACTTCTGGATCGCGATCCAGCCATTTGTCATGGCGGCGATCGCCCGATCGAGATTTGCTCTGGCCTGTTCGCGCTTGCGGATCGAAGTGTTGAGTTCGCCTTGCGAGATTACCCCCGCGGCGCGGCGTTGCTCGTTAAGCTCCGCAGCCGTGTCGGCCTGCCGACTGATCTGCGCCAGCGCGGCTACGTTGGCTCTTTGTTGCCCGAACCGAGCAAGCGATTGTTCGGCGTCGCGTAGTGCGCCCAGGACCACTTCAAGATAGCGCGCTTCGGCCTCGTCGCGCGCACTCTCGGCCTGATCGATCGATGCTGCCGTGCGGCCGAAATCAAGCAGGTTCCACTGCAGCCGCGGCAAAGCGATTGCCGATAAGTTGCCCGGGTCCAGGATGTCGTCGGGCTCCGATCCGCCCAAACCGAGAATCCCCATGAAGGAAATCTTGGGGAAGCGAGCAGCCTCTGCCACGCCAATGCGCGCATTCGCCGCGGCCAGCATGCGTTCGGCGGCTCGAACATCCGGCCGCCGCGCTATTAGCGCTGCGGGATCGCCCACCGCGACCCGTTCGGGGGGAAGCGGAATTTCGGCCTGAGCCGCCAGGAGCCCGTCGAGTGCGCCGGGCGCTTCGCCCGTCAGCACCGCGAGCGTGTCTTTGAATACATCGATGTCCGCTTGAGCTTCCGCGATCTGCGACTTGAGCAGTTCGAGCTCGGCGTTCGCGTTACCGACCGGGAACAGCGCGAGAGCGCCCTGTGTATAGCGCTGATAGGTCAATTCGAGAATTTGCTGCTGCAAGTCGCGCTCTCGCTGGACAAGCTCGAGCCGCCCTTGCGCTTCTCGCAGGCTCACATACGCCCGCGCGATTTCGGCGGCGAGCTGGACTTTCGCATCCTCGGCGTTCGCCACCGAGGCCGCAGCCTGAGCGTTAATGGCCTCGACACGCCGTGCCTGCCCCCCAGCGAAATCGATCTCCCAGTTTGCATTGAGCCCGACGTTGTAGACGCTGAGGCTGTCCTGCTCTTCGGTGTCTGCAGGAGCGCCGGGCGATCCCGGGGGCGGGCCGCTGCCGATATCTAGCCCTGGGATATTCGCCTGGACCGCAGTCGCCTGCGCAGCCACGGCGGGTAGCCGGTTGGCGCGCTCCTGGCGGACAGAAGCCCTTGCCTGTTCGATGCGAGCGCGCGCCGCGGCCACGCCCGGATTGCCGACCAGCGCGCGCGCCTCCAGTTCATTGAGAACCGGATCGCCGAGCAGCGTCCACCAGTCGCCGGCAATCGGCGCAAACGGATCGATTTCGGGGCCGGCGCGTACGAACGCATTGCCTGCGGCGGTCGCAAGTTGCGGGGGACCGGCATAGTCGGGACCGGACATGCAACCCGCGAGGAGCGCCATGGGAGCGAGGAGGGTTAGGGTCTTGCGCATAGAGTTCTCAGTGCATCGAAAGGGATAAGTTCTTCGGGAGAGGCTTGAGGAACAGTACCAGCGGCACCGTGACCAGGGTAATCGCGCCCATGGCGAAAAAGACATCGTTGTAGGTCATCACGAACGCATCGCGCTGAATGATGCCGGAAAGCATCTCCAGCGCGGCCTGTGGGCTGCCCAGCGACGCCGTCATGCCGTCCAGGTATTCCTGTAGCCGGGGGCTGTTGGCGTTGAGGGTTTCTTCCATGCGTCGACTATGATGCCACAGGCGCTGATCCTGGAACGAGGCAAGCCCCGCGAGCGCGAACGAGCCCCCGAGGTTTCGCGCCGCGTTGAAGATCCCGGAAGCATCGCCGGCATCCTCCTTGGCAACCGAAGCTACCGTCGCCTGGTTGAGGAACATCATCGTGAGGATCATGCCGATGCCACGCAGGAACTGGCTTTCGGTGAACACTCCACCTCCCGATTCCGCTGTCAGATTTATGCTGACGAAACAGCTTAGCGCCATGATGAACATGCCCGCGCCGACCGCAATGCGGATGTGAATCCTGCGGATCATGAACGGGAGAACGGGCATCAACAGGAAAGCCGGAACGCCCATCCAGAAGATCACAAGTCCGGTCTGCAAGGCATTATAATCGGAAATTATCGCGAGAAATTGCGGGATCACGTAGGTCGAGCCATACATGACCATGCCAAGCGCCAGTGCCATCACCACGACGCTGGCAAACTGCCTGCTGAGCATCAGGCGCAATTTGAGCACGGGTTTGCGCGCGTAAAGCTGTCCGTAGGTCAGAAGTGCAAAACCCACGACCGTCATCAGTGTGAGCTGGACGATCAGCGTGGAATCGAACCACTCCTCACGGTGGCCTTCTTCCAGAACGATGGTCAGCCCACCCAACCCAAGGATCATACCAGCTATTCCCGCCCAATCAGCCTCGCGCAGGTAAACCCAGTCGGGCTTTTCATGGGGTAGCCCGATGAATAGTAAAGCAAGGAGCAACGCGCAGACGGGCACGTTGACGAAGAAGGCGTAGTGCCAGCTCAGGTTCTCGGTAAGCCAGCCCCCACACCAACGGGCCCATTACCGGCCCAAGAACCACGGTCATTCCGAAGAGCGCCATGCCAATCGGCTGTTGCGATGGAGGCAGTCGCTTTGCGACGATGGTCATAGCGGTTGGAATAAGCGCGCCGCCCATGAACCCTTGACCGGTGCGACCGATGATCATCGTCGTCAGATCGGTGGCAATGCCGCACAACACCGAAAAGGCCGTGAAGGCAGAAACCGCGACGATGAGCAGCGTGCGAAGGCCGAGCAGTCTTTCCAGCCACGCGCTCAGAGGGATGATGATGATCTCGGCAACAAGGAAGGCTGTCGCGATCCAGGTGCCTTCGGTTCCGGTCGCGCCGATTTCCCCCTGGATCGTCGGCAGCGCCGAATTGACGATCGAGATGTCAAGCGTTGCCAGCATCGCCCCCAGCGCACCGGCGGCTACGGCGATCCAGGCCGTAGCATCGGCCTTTTCGACCGGCGGCGAAACCGCTGCAGCGGCGCCTGCCATCGGTCAGTCTCCGGCCGCGTTGCGGATCGAATCGAGTTGGTCTCTAGCGGCGCGCGTATCGACACTCGCGACAACAGACATGCCCGGCACCAGCAGACGCAGGATCTCGGGCGAAGCCTGAATGGATATGCGCACCGGGACGCGCTGAACGATCTTGGTGAAATTACCCGTCGCGTTTTGCGGAGGTAGGATCGAGAATTCTGCCCCGGTACCCGGCGCGATGCTCTGCACTCTTCCTGATAGCTCGAGGTCCGGCAGCGCGTCGATTTCCAAGGTGACGGGTTGCCCCGGGCGGACAAGTCCGAGCTGCGTTTCCTTGAAATTTGCTGTCACGTAGAGGCGGTCGGTCGGTACGAGGCTCATAAGGCGTTGGCCAGGCTGGACAAATTGTCCAGGTCGGACCGTGAGGTCACCCACCCGCCCGGAAATACTGGCCTGGAGCGTGGTCGATGACAGGTTCAGACGGGCGGCCTCGAGTTGCGCACGAGCGGCGTTGGCTTGCGAATTGGCCTGGTCTATCTGCTCGCTAAGCGTGTTCTGTCGGCGCTGTGCCGCCGTGAGCGCGGCGCGCGCTGCCGCGACTTGAGCCTGCGCTTCTCTGGCCTGGGCCTCCAGCTGATCGAGCCTCTCGCGCGGCTCCGCTCCCGAAGCGGCAAGGGGGCGGTACCGGACAACCTGCTCAGCAGCGAGACCAGCCTGTGCAGATGCTGCTGCGAGCTGTGCACGGGCCTGGGCAATTGCCGCGTCCTGCTCTTGTTGCTGGGCGCGTACCGTATCTGCTCCGGCGAGCGACGCGGCGATCTGGGCTTCGACCTGGTTCGTTTGGGCACGATAATCTCGCACGTCCAGCTGGACAAGCGCATCGCCCGACGCGACCGTTTGATTCTCCGTCACTAATACGCGCTCGACGTAGCCCGCAATTTTGGGGGAGATGATGACGCTGTCGGCGGCAATATAAGCGTTGTCGGTGGACTGCTGGAATCTGCCGTACGTCTGATGATTGTAATACCAGTAGCTCCCGGCGAGCAGGACCAGAATGCCGGCGATCAGCAGACCCAGCCGGACCCGCGGACTGGACAACCCCGTCGGACGTGCGCCTTCATCGCTAGCCCCTGCTGTCTCGTCCGCCATGATTATTTCGCTCCTCGCCATCGTTTGAGCCGCTGCGCGAGCGATATAGCGGCCAAAACAAAATGCGAAAGTCCTTTACTATTTTTCTCCGATCGATAGGAATGTCTCATGCCAGAAGATGAGGGCACTCTCGCACTCGACAATGTCATCACCCACGATGATCGAGCGATCTTCATGATGGACCAGATCAGCCGCGCCGCGCGCAAGGCATTCGATGACCGAGCACAGCCGCTGAGCCTCAATCGTACGCAGTGGCGTGTGTTGGCGCAGTTGATCAGAGCTCCTGCCCTGAACCAGACGGACATCGCCAGGAGACTTGAAATCACATCCTCCAGCAGCGGCCTGGAAGACATGACGCCTTCGCGCTTGAGTGACCGGACGCGGCTTGCGCAAGTCATAGCAATATTCGGTCGCCACGGGCGGGGCGGCATCACGCCCGTGTTGGGACTAGGCCGATCTCAAAACCAAAACACATTCGACGCGCCCGGATGCCCCGCTCGTGGCGATTGCGCCAGGGGACGAACCTCGGTCATGTTCTATAGCGGACAACCGAATGGAGCATGCGGGACGCGAACTTTCATTGCACCGGCCCTCTGCCGGACGAACAAACCGCTGGCGGCGTGCTAGATGGAAACTAACGCAAACTTCTCCCTAGTGGCGTGGATCGTTGGCATTCTGATGCTTACGACCATCGCTTTCGCGATGTGGCTAATCGATCCCAGACCAAATCAGGAAACATATCAGATCAAGTTTGATCGCTCCGTGGAAGGCCTTCAGTCGGGATCGACTGTAACACTATCGGGAGTCCCTGTGGGACAGGTAACATCGGTCCGTCTGGCGGAAAATGAACCGGAAAACGTGGTCGTTGTTCTGACTCTCGATCCTTCTGCGGCGAAAGTCCACGGCCTTGAAGCGACAATCAGCACGGATCTGATAACTGGAGAGGCTGCGCTCGTGCTCGAGGGCCGACGGGGTCGTCAGGGCATTTACACCGACAAGTCAGGAAAAAAGATCATTCCCGCCGCGGACGAAACCGGACTATTGGGGAGGGATGCGACCGCCACTGTAGAGACCGTGGCAAATAGCATTCGCGCTCTGAACGAAGGACTGGAGCCAGAAAAGCAACGGGTGATCACCTCCGATCTTGTCCGGCTTCGAGTCACGACGGCCGCACTCGCATCGGACGCCGAAGGTTGGGACGAACGATTGGCCTCAACAAAAGGAAGATTGTTAGACTTAGGGCACAGGGTTGGTGGATGGGGAAATAATCTTCGAGATGCAGATCGGCGGATCTCAGGGCGGAGCGCTTCTGCTATCGCGCAACGACGCCTTCGCCAATTCAGGGAGGGCGTGCAGAACGCTGAAAACAAACTTTCCCAGATAAGGAGTGGCATTCCGGCGGTCGAAGATTCTTTGGTTGAAGGTGAAACGGACCTTCGCGAGCTTAGTCGCGAACTTGCTCCTCTCAGTGAAAAAATCGAAGATATTCAGGTTGAGGGAATTACATCAAATCCTCCCCTCCCAGACTATCGGCCAAAAAGAAGAGAAGCTGGAACGAATATCGATGATTTAAAGTAAACCGAACGGATGACTGCTTCCGGGCAGAGCGCGCAGCCCGTAGAATAGCGGAGATTGGAGCGCAAAGCGGATAACGACCTACTCCGCGGTCAAGTTTGAAATTGAAATTCCGAGTCCTAAAAAAGGCATCGAACCAATACATTAGAGGGATTTTGCGGGCCTTTTGCGGGCTTTTCAGCTTGACCGAAATATCTAAACATCAGAAATTAAACGGAAAAGAAGTTCGAATGTGATGCCTCTTCTGGCACCACTGATTTTCCTTATGACAACCCCGCCCCGCCCCGCCCCGCCCCGCGCCATCGCCCTGTAAAGGCTCCACTGACGCGCCTCTCGCACACTCCAATACCGCACCCTTGTCGTTCTCATCCTTGCGCGACAAGATGGATGGGTTGCGAATCGATACTGGCGCGGCGGGGAGAGAGACATGGCTACGGCCCATAAGGACGGCACGATCGACAAGGAGGCGCTGCGGCGCCGGTATGCGGCGGAGCGCGACAAGCGGCTGCGCACCGACGGGGCCGCGCAGTACAAGCGGCTCGAGAGCGAGTTCACCGATCTTGCCGTCGATCCCTACACTCCGCGCGAGGAACGCGATCCGGTCAGCGATCATGTCACCTTTGCCTTTATCGGGGGCGGGTTTGCCGGGCTGGTCGTCGGCGCGCGGCTGAAGGAAGCGGGGATCACCGATTATCGCATCGTCGAGAAGGGCGGCGACTTCGGCGGGACCTGGTACTGGAACCGCTATCCCGGCGCACAATGCGACACCGCGAGCATGATCTACATGCCGCTGCTCGAGGAAACCGGGCACATGCCGAGCGAGAAATACGCGCATGCCCCCGAGATCCGCGACCATTGCAGCGCCATCGGCCGGCAATACGGTCTCTACGACAACGCGCTGTTCCACACGCAGGTGACCGATCTCGCATGGGACGAGACTCGCCGATTGTGGATCGTGCGCACCGATCGCGGCGATGAATTCACGGCCAAATATGTCGGCATGGGCACCGGTCCGCTGCATGTCGCCAAGCTGCCCGGCCTGCCCGGGATCGAGCTGTTCGAAGGCAAGAGCTTCCACACCAGCCGGTGGGACTACGGCTATACCGGCGGCACGCCCGAAGGCGAGCCGATGACCGGGCTGGCGGACAAGCGCGTGGCGGTGATCGGCACGGGTGCGACCGCGGTCCAGGTGGTGCCCAATGTCGCGCGCGATGCGAAGGAACTGCTGGTGTTCCAGCGCACGCCGTCGAGCGTGGACGAGCGCAACAACCGCCCGCTGACCCGCGATTGGTTCGACGAGGTTGCAGAGCCCGGCTGGCAGAAGAAATGGCAGGAGAACTTCGTCGCCAATCTCGGCATCGGCTTCCCTGCCGAGGACCTCGTCGACGATGGCTGGACCGATCTCGGCAAGCGCATCCGGGCGCAGGTGATCGACATGCCGCCCGAGCAGCGCACGCCCGAAGGCATCATGGCTGCTTTCGAGGATGCCGATAACCAGAAGATGAGCGAAATCCGTGCGCGCGCCGAGGACATCGTCGGCGGCGAGGCGGGCAAGAAGCTGCAGGCCTGGTATCGCCAGCTGTGCAAGCGTCCGTGCTTCCACGACGAATATCTCCAGGCCTTCACGCGTGAGAACACCCAGCTGGTCGACACCGACGGCCAGGGCGTCGAGCGGATCACCGCGAAGGGCGTGGTCGCCAATGGGCAGGAGTACGAGGTCGATTGCATCGTCTATGCCTCGGGATTCGAGGTCGGCACCGATTTCACCGAACGCGCGGGCTATGACGTGACCGGACGCGGCGGGCGGCTGCTGTCGGACTATTGGGCGGGCGGCATGCGCAGCTTTCACGGCCTGCATGTCCACGGCTTCCCCAACCTGTTCTTCGTCCAGCAGAACCAGGCGGCGGCCTTCATTGCCAATTACCCGCACAACCTCGTCGACCATGCCGAGACGGTGGCGGCGGTGGTCGCCCATGCCGAGGCGCAGGGGCATGCCAGCGTCGAACCCAGCGCGGAGGCCGAACAGCAATGGCTCGACTTCCTGCTGACGGGTCCCGCCGCGCGGCTGGGCAGCACCGAATGCACGCCCGGCTATTACAACAACGAAGGGCAGGGTTACGGCGAGCAGGAACGTTTCGCGCTGGGCCATCCGGCGGGCGCGCTGGGATTCTTCAACCATATCGACCAATGGCGGCGTTCGGGCGCGTTCGAAGGGCTCGAGTTTGCCTGAACACCGTTCGCGGGTCTGGGAAAACGCTTTGTCGAAGGGGCTTTGCGGCAATTGCCCGCACGGCTAGCGTCGCGCTACGATCTCAGGGGAGACTGCACATCATGACTACCACTTTCGCGCGCCTCGCATCGGCGCTCGCCATTGCCTGCGCCACCGTGTCCGCACCCGCCGTGCTGGCGCATTCGCACCAGGCCGAAGCGCATGCGGCGGAAGCCGCCAAGCTCGCCGCCCTGTTCGAACGCAGCGAAGCGGACATGCTCGACCGCAATCCGATCGCCGCATTCTTCCGCGGCGACTTTTCCGATGCCGACCAGCTGGGCGATTATTCGCCCGCCAGCTATGCCGCGGACCGCGCGGCGGCGCAGGCCAATCTGGCCGAATTGGCGACGATCGACCGCACCGCGCTGGGGGAGACCGACCGCATCGCCTACGATGTGTTCGAATACACGCAGCAGCGCACGCTGGCGCAGACCGCGCCCGATGTGCTGCCCACCGTGCTCGCTTTGCCGATCGACCATTTCCGCGGGCTGCATGTCTTCTACCCGCGCTTTTCCGCGCCCGGCGCGCTGATGCCCTATGATACGGTGGAGGATTACGAGAACAATTTCAGTCGCCACCGCGCGATGGCGGAGATCGTCGACCAGGCGATCGCGCGTTTCCGCACCGGTGCGGCGCAGGGCATCACGCTGCCGCGCATGTCGGTCGAACTGATGATCGAACAGCTCGATCTGCAGATTGGCGCACCGATCGAGCAGAGCCCCTATTGGGCGCCGGTCGCTAGTTTCCCCGACAGCTTCTCCGCCTCCGAGCGCGAGCGCCTGATCGGCGAGCATCGCGCGGTGCTGACCGGCACGCTGATGCCCGCGCTCGCCAAGCTGCGCAGCTTCCTCGCGGAGGAATATCTCGAGCAGGCACGGCCTAGCATCGCCGCGACCGACAATCCCGGCGGCGAGGCCTATTATGCCTACCGGATCGAAGAGAACACCACGCTGCCGCTGACTGCGCAGCAGGTCCATGAAACCGGGCTGGCCGAGGTTGCGCGGATCAATGCCGCGATCGACGCCGCCGAAGCGGAAGCCGGTGGCCGCACCGGCGCCACCTACACCAGCAAGGCCGACCTCCAGGCCGCGTGGTACGAAGTGGCCGAGCAGGTCGATCCGCTGATGGACGAGGTGTTCCTGCGCCAGCCCGAAACCGAACTGCGGATCGAGCCCTACGAACCCTATCGCGAGAAATTCAGCCTCGCCGCCAGCTACATGGCGGGCAAGGCCGACGGGTCGCGTCCGGGCACCTTCTACTTCAGCGGCTACAACGTCGCCGAACGCGAGCTGGGCACCTCGGTCTCGCTCTACATGCACGAAGGCAATCCGGGGCATCACTTCCAGTCGATGTTCGCGATCGAGAACGAGGACCTGCCCGAATTCATGCGCTACGGCGGGTTCACTGCCTTCAGCGAAGGCTGGGGTCTTTATGCCGAGAGCCTCGGCTACGAACTCGGCCTCTATGACGATCCGGTCGAACGGCTGAAAGCGCTCGAGGGCGGGGAAATGCTGCGCGCGGTGCGGCTGGTGGTCGACACCGGCATGCATGCGCTCGGCTGGTCCAGAGAGCAGGCGATCGAATATATGGTCGCCAATGGCGCGGCGCGCGACTTCGCGGAAAGCGAGAGCGCGCGGTATATCGTGATGCCCGCGCAGGCGCTGGCCTACAAGACCGGCGAATTGAAGATCAAGCAGCTGCGCGCGCGCGCCGAGGCCGCACTGGGCGAGGATTTCGATGTCCGCGCCTTCCACGAACAGGTGCTCAACACGGGCGATATCCCGCTGCCGGTGCTCGAAGCCAAGATCGACGCCTGGGTCGCGGGCGGGGGGCAGTAAGGGCATGGCCATGAAACACAGGGTCCTGCAGGTCGCCTCGGCGCTGGCGATGGCCGGCGCCGCGCTGGCGGCCCCCGCGGCGCAAGCCTGCGACCGGGTCGCGGCCGCGCAGAGCGACAGCCAGCGTCTGCGCACGCTGATGGCCGACAGCGATGCCGCCTTCCTCGACCGCAACCCGCGCGCGGCGTTCTATCGCGGCGACTTTTCCGATGCGGGGAGCCTCGGCGATTTCTCGCCCGCGGTCTATGAGACCGAACGCGCGGCGGCGATGTGCGATATTGCTGCGCTCGCGACGATCGACCGCGCGGCGCTCACCGCGAGCGAGCGGATCGCCTATGACACCTTCCGCTATTCGCAGGAACGCACGCTGGCCGCGACCGAGCCCGACGTGCTCAAGACCATCCTCGCGCTGCCGATCGACCATTTCCAGGGTATCCAGGGCTCCTATCCGGGCCTGTCGGCACCCGATGGCGTGATGCCGTTCGCGGCGGTTGAAGACTATGCCGACAATGTCGCACGGCATGCCGCCTATGCGCAGATGGTCGACGATGTCATAGCGCGCTTTGACACGGGGCTGGAGCAGGGCATCACCCTGCCGCGGCTGACGGTGGAGCTGATGATCGACCAGCTCGACACGCAGCTGGGCGCGCCGGAGGGTAGCAATCCCTATTACGCACCGCTGCGCCAGCTGCCCGAAAGCTTCACCGAAGCGCAGAAAGGGCAGGCGCGCGCCGCGCTGATATCGGCGGTCGAAGGCACGCTCTACCCGGCAATGCGCAAGCTGCGCGCCTATCTGGCGGACAGCTACCTGCCGCAGGCACGCACCAGCATCGGCGCCACCGCAACACCCGGCGGCGATGCCTATTACGCCTACCGGATCGCCGAGATGACCACGCTGCCGCTGACCGCGGAAGAGGTGCACCGGCTGGGCCTGTCCGAAGTCGCGCGGATCAACGAGGCGCGCCAGCAGGCGATCGCCGAGCGCGGCGACCGCCGCCCGCCGGTCTACAAGAACAAGGGATCGTTGCAGGAAGCATGGTACGAAGTCGGCCGGAAGGTCGATGCGAAGATCGGCCCGCTGTTCCTGCGCCAGCCCGAAACCGAGCTGCGGATCGAGCCCTACGAGCCCTATCGCGAGCAGTTCTTCCTCGCCGCGTCCTACCAGCCGGGCAAGGCCGATGGCTCGCGCCCCGGCACCTTCTATTTCAGCGGCTGGAACGCGGCCGAGCGCGAACTGAGCCCGTCCGTCCGGCTCTACATGCACGAAGGCAATCCCGGCCATCACTTCCAGGTGATGTTCGCGGTCGAGGACGAGAGCCTGCCCGATCTGCTGCGGCACGGTTGGTTCACTGCCTATGGCGAGGGCTGGGCGCTCTATGCCGAAAGCCTCGGTTACGAGCTCGGCCTGTATGACGATCCGGTCGACCGGTTGCAGGCGCTCGAGGATGGCGAATTGAAGCGCGCGGTGCGGCTGGTGGTCGATACCGGCATGCACGCGCTCGGCTGGACCCGCGAACAGGCGGTCGAATACATGGTCGAGAACGGCAATCCGCGCGATTATTCGGAAAACGAGGTCGCGCGCTACATCGCCATGCCGGGGCAGGCGCTGGGCTACAAGATCGGCGAATTGAAGATCAAGGAACTGCGCGCGCGCGCCGAAACCGCGCTGGGCGAGGATTTCGACATCCGCCACTTCCACGAACAGGTGCTCGACAGCGGCAATATCCCGCTCACCGTGCTCGAAGCCAAGATCGACGACTGGATCGCCGCCGGCGGCAAATAGTCCGGCGCAAAAAAAAGAGGGGCCGCGCGGTGGAATGCCGCGCGGCCCCTTTTTCATGCCCGCTCGGGGCGATCAGTCGTCGCTGGAAGCCCCGGTGGTGCCTGCCGGAAGCACAGGGCGCTCGGCCGGTAGCGGCGCATCGCGGTCACCCGTCTTCAGATAGGTGTCGAACCAGCGCATCATGCGCAAATTGTAGTCGTAGCGCGCGGCGGCCTTCTGGTTGCCGTGGCCTTCGCCGGGATAGAACACCAGACGCACCGGGACATCGGGCTTGCGGATCTTCATCGCCCGGTACAGCTCGAGGCTCTGGCCCGGATCGACGCGCGTGTCTTCCTCGCCATGCATGATCAGCAGCGGCGTGCTGGCCTTGTCGACATGGAAGATCGGCGAGACTTCGAGCATCGCCATCCAGTCGTCCCACGGCCACTTGCCGCTGTGCACATTGTACATCTCGTAAGGGATGTCGCCCGTGCCGAACTTGCTGACCTGGTTCGAAATGCCGACGAACATCACGCCCGCGGCGAATTCCTCGCTCCAGCGGGTGGAGGACCATGCCGTGGCATAGCCGCCATAGGAACCGCCGGTCACGCCGGTGCGGTCGGCATCGGCGATCCCGGCTGCGACCAGCGCGCGCTTGGCATCGACCAGATCGGTAAACTCGGGATCGGTGTAATTGCCCGTGTGCTGCTTGGAAAACGCGGTGCCATAGCCGGTCGAACCGCGATAGTTGGGCAGGAACACGGCATAGCCCTGGCCTGCGGCCACCTGGCCGGGCTTGGAATAGGCGGTCTGCCAGCCATTGCTGTCATGCGCTTCGGGGCCGCCGTGGACGTTGAGGATCAGCGGAGCGCCGCCGCGCGGTGCGCCGCCGACAGGTTCGATCAGCACGCCTTCGACTTCCTGCCCGTCGCGCGCGGTGTAGGTGAAGGCGCGCTGCTCGCCGAAGTCGATTTCGGACAGCCAGGCATTGTGCTGCGTCCAGCGCTGGAAGGCGCCGTCGTTCCAGACGAAAAGCTCGCCCGGGTGGCGCGGGCTGTTGGCCTCGACCGCCAGCGTGCCGCCCCCCGCCTCGACGCTGGTGAGGATCAGCGCGCCGCCGTCATGCTCTTCGGCCACCGAGCCATCACCATTGTAGATCCGCAGCGCGCTCTGCGCGCCCTTGTGGATCACCGCGGCGAGGCGTCCGTCGGCAAGCCATTCGGCATCGACCGCTGCCTCGGGCGCACCTGCATTGAGCGCGCGATAGGCACCGGTCGCGACATCGACCAGATGCAGCGTCGTCGCCGCCGGGTCGTTCATATCGACCCCTGCGATCATCGACAGCTGCGCACCATCGGGCGAGATCTCGATATCGC
The DNA here is from genome assembly GCF_036365825.1 of Qipengyuania sp. HL-TH1. NCBI lineage: Bacteria > Pseudomonadati > Pseudomonadota > Alphaproteobacteria > Sphingomonadales > Erythrobacteraceae > Qipengyuania > Qipengyuania profunda. The sequence goes on along the minus strand of NZ_CP142675.1, from coordinate 2,318,536 downwards.
CCAGCTTGCCCGGCGTTTCGACAATGCGCACCACCTTGCCATTGGTCAGGTCGAGCACATGCGCGCGCTTGGCGGTATAGGCATCGTCGATCTGCGGGGTGGGCGCGCTGTCGACCACCGCGTGGCGGCCATCGGGCGCGACCTTGAAGGCGCTGACATAGCCGGGAATCGCGACCGGCTTGGGCTCGGCGTCGATCTCGGCACCGACCCGCGCGGAGAACAGCCGCGTCAGCTTTGCCTCTTCCTCGTAGACCACCGAATTGAACCCGGCCTTGGCCTGCTTCGTGCGCGCCTTGTCTTCCTCGGCCCCGGCCAGCATCCAGATCGTGCTGCCGTCGGGCGACCAGGCGTAGGAGCGCACCGCCGCGCCCTCGACCGCGGCCAGCTTGCGCTGCGCCCCGCCATCGACGGGGATGCCCCAGACCGCGGTCTTCTCGTCCTCGTCGGCCCAGGTGAAGCTAACCATGCGGCCATCGGGCGAGAAGGTGACGCCGGAGACACTGATGTCGTCGGGCAGGAAGTCGCGGGCGTTGCTCGGGCCATAGGCCAGCTTGAGCTGCTGCTGCGTGGTGCCGTTTTCCTCGCCGTCGGTCACGTCGGGCAGGCTGGCGGTGGTGTAGGCGATCCGGCTGCCATCGGGCGAAACCGCGATGGTGCCCACGCTTTCGAGCTGGGCGACGTCTTCCGGCGTCATCGGACGGGCCTGCGCCTGTGCGGCGAGCGAGGCGGTGGCGAGCAGGGCGGCGGCGGTAAGCGGCGCGCGAAGGGTCATGGTTGGCAATCCTCTCCTGGAAATGGTGAGGGCCGCTATACCGATGCTGCGCTAAGGGGCAAATCCGCGTGTGGGGGCGAGCGCCCCGCGCTGCCCCGCCTGGCGCGAACGCAGGATCGCCCCGCCCACCATGGCGAGCGTTACCAGCCAGAATATCGCGGCGAAGGGCGCCCCATTGCCAAGGGTCAGCCGGGCCAGCAGCGTGGCGAGGATCGCAACCGGCACACCGATCGTCACGCCCCACCAGCCCGCGCGGATCACGGGACGCGGGCGGCCCTTGCGCGCCTGCTTGTTGAGCCAGATGAAGGTCCCCGTCGTCACCACTACGCTGAGCGCGATGCCGAAGACGATATAGGCGATCTTCACCGGCAGGCCGCCGTAATTGCCGAAATGCAGCTTGTAGATCGACGCGGCGAATTGCTGGCCGGTTTCGCCGTCGGCAAGCCCGGCAGTGCCTTTGAAGCTGCCATCCGCCGCGAAGGCGTAATATTCGCCGAAGATCAGCCGCCGCTCGTGCTCGCCGACCACCTGGACATGCTGGCCGCGCGTCCCGGGATCGTGGAGGATCAGATAGGACACGCGCACCCCGGGATATTCGCGGTTCATATAGTCCAGCACGGGTGCGACACGGGGGAACGGGGCGGGGGCAGCGTCCCCCTCGGGTTCGGCACCGAACACCGGCGCCAGCGCTGCATCGCCGTCGCCGTCATAAGCGGTTTCGGCGAGGCTGGCGCCCGAGACATAGAACAGGCCGATCATCGCTCCGGTCAGCGCGATCACCAGCGCGAAGGGTAGCGTCCACACCGCCAGCCGGTTGTGCCAGTCGAGCGTGGCGACATCGTCCTTGCGGCGGGCGCGCAGGCGGAAGGCGTCGCGGAAGATCCGCGGATGCGCGACAATGCCCGACACGGCGAGCGCGACGATCATCGCGCCGAACATGCCGACCAGCGTCATCCCCAGCACCGGGGGCAGGTTGAGCGTGTAATGCAGCCCGAGCAGGAATTCGGCCCAGGCGTTTTCCTCGGGCGCGGCGATGGCGCCTTGCGCATCGACATGCACCGCCTGCGTATCGGTGGTGACCGTCGTGCGCGGCAGCGCCTCGGTGGGCATATGGACGTAGAGATGCGTGGTCGGCGTCTGTCCGGCTTCGGTGGCCGCCACATTGGCAATGGCGCGCTCGACCGCCTGCGGCGCGATGCTCTCCATCTCGGGCGCGCTTGGCTGTTCGAGCCGCTGCCATTCCTCGTACAGCACGATCGCCGTGCCGCTGACGCAGATGAGATAAAGCAGCGCGCAGCAGACCAGCCCGATCGCCGAATGCGCCGCGATCCCCCGGCGGACGGTATCTTTCGAAAACAGCGCGGTCATGGCCGGCTCCCCATGGCAAGCAGTGGCAGCGATGCAGCGATCAGTGGCACGACCAGCATCGCGATTTGCGGGCGGCGGCTTTCGGCCATCAGCATGGCAAAGGCGAGCAGCGGCCAGAACAGCGGGACCAGCGCCAGCACCATGACATTGGCATCCGCTTCCGCCACCGGCCAGTCGAGCGCGGCGGCACGTATTCCCAGCGCGAGCACGACCGCCACCGCCAGCGCGAGCGGTCCGGTCAGCGCAAAGGTGATCACACCCCGGTGCCAGTCGCCCGGCGCAGATGCGGCGGCCGCGCTTTCGGGTTCGGCGGCGCGGCGCGGCATGCGCGGCCGCTCGAATGCCGCATGGGTCAGCAACAGGCAGGCCACCGCGGTGGCGACCAGCGCGGCAATGGCCACACCCCAGGCGCCGCTCGCCATGCCCGCACCCACGCAGCCCGCGGCAAGCGCCGTCCAGCCGAGCGCGCTAAGCACGGGCGATTTGCCCTTGCGCCCCCAGGACAGGCGCAATCCGGCCACGCCCGCCGCAGCAAGCACGCAGCCGAGCCAGAGTGCGCCGTCCCCTCCCATCAGAAACTACCCCGCAGCGTCAGCGTGTAATTGCGCGGCGCGGCGTAATAGGCCTGCTCCCAATAGAGGCTGGTGAGGTATTTCTCGTCCGCGACATTGGCGATATTCGCCTGCAGCTCGAGATTGTCGGTCAGCTGGTAGCCGGCCTGCAATTGCAGCGTGGCATAGGCGTCCTGTTCGATCCGGCCCAGCGCGGTGTCGAGATAGACATCATCCTGCCAGCCCAGCACCGCGCCCAGCGACAGCCGCGTGGTCGGCTGCCAGCGCAGCGCGATATCGGCGGTGGTGCGCGGGACATAGGTGCGCACCTTGCCGTCATTGCCATCCTCGAGCGACAGATGCGTCAGGCCCGCCTGCAGCAGCAGCCCTTCGGCCAGACGTCCGGTGATTTCGAACTCGACGCCTTCGCTGACCACGTCGATGCCATTGTAGAGCGTCTGGCCGGTGGCCGGATCGAGCCCGGCGGATTCGGCGAGGTTCGACTGCTCTGCACGGAACAGCGCCACCGTGCCGAGCAGCGCCCCGTCGGCGGTCTGCGCCTTGAGGCCGATTTCCATGCTTTCGCCCTTGGCCGCGCCCAGCGGGGCATAGTCGGTCCCGGTTTCGTGCTGGGGCAGGAAGATGTCCGAATAGCTGGCGTAGAGATTGACCCCGTCGATCGCCTCGAACGTCACGCCCGCGAACGGGCTCAGCGCGCTTTCGCTGCGGCCGAAGTCAACTCCGTAACTGATGCCCTCGGATTCGACATCGATGTAATTGGCGCCGCCGACCACGCTCAGCCGGTCGGTGAGTTCGAGCCGCGTCGCGGCAAAGGCGCGCCACATGCGGTAATCGAAATCGGCATCGACCTGCGCCGCGCCATAGGCGGGACGGCCGACTTCCTCGCCGGTCCAGTCGGGCAGCGCGGGAAGCGGGCCCCAGGCGGGATCGGTGAAGGGGGCCTGGCGGCCGAGGTAGCCGAAGCTGGTGTCGCTATATTGCACGCCCACGGCCAAATCGTGTTCGCGCCCGAAGGCACCAAAGCGGCCGCTCAGCTCGGTATCCGAAACCCAGCCGCCGGTGTCGTACTGGTAGGCGCCGGGATAGCCGAGCAGCCCCAGCCCGGTGTCGCGATCGGGGGTGCCATAGACATAGAACAGTTCCGAATCGCTCGAGGTGTCCTGCCGTGTCAGCACCGTCCTGAGCGTCCAGTCCTGCGCGAGGTTCCACGCCACTTCGGCGAAGCCGCGAGTGTTGGTGGTGTCCCAATAGGTCCAGTCCTGCGTGGTCGAGGTGCCGACGGGATAGTCGGTCGGCGTGCCATCGGTGAACAGCAGCGGCAGCGCGCCCCACAGCACGTTGTCGGCATTGTTCTGCTGGTGCGAATAGCCCATCGCGAGCGACAGCGTCGGGGTAATCTCGCCCGCCAGGACCAGCTGCCCGGCATAGCGGTCGGAGGTGTAGTCGCGCAGGTGCGAATCGCCCGTTGTGATCGCCCCGGTGGCGCGCAGGCCCCAGCTGCCGGTTTCGTCCAGCGCGATGTCGAGATCGGCCTCGCCGCGGATCGTGTCCCACGACCCATAGCTGAGCGCGGCCGACCCGCCCGTTTCGCCGGTCGGGCGGCGGCGGACGAAATTGATCGTGCCCGCCGGATTGCCGATCCCCGACAGCAGCGCATTGGCGCCGCGCACCACTTCGACCCGCTGGTAGAACACCGTGTCGAGCGCGCCGCTGGTGGGGCCGTAGACATTGGGCGTGGCCAGCCCGTCGACCATCAGCCAGCTGATGTCGAAGCCGCGCGCGGTGTAATAGGTGCGGTCGGTTTCGACCTGCTCGACATTGATCCCCGGGACCACCGCCAGCGCATCGTTGATCTCGTCGAAGCCGAAGTCCTCGATCAGGTCCTGCCCGATGACCGAGACCGATTGCGGCGTGTCGATCACTTCCAGCGGCAGCTTGGTCGCGCTGCGCGGCGGGTCGTCATCGCGTTCGCCCAGCACCACGATGCCGGGTGCGGCAGCGGCGCTGTCCATGGCCTCGTCGGCGAGCGCGGGCGCGGCGGCGAACAGGCAGGGAGCAAGCGCGGTGCAGGCGAGCAGACGCGCGGCGGGGGAAGCGGTGGACATGAATGATTTCCTCATCTGAACTTTCCGCGCCGCTATTGCGAATTAGTCGCAGGAGTCAAGGCTAGTGATAATCATTTGCAAATAAAGTGTCGAATGCGGTGTTTTTCCCTCGCTGGACGCGGCGCGCGAACACGCCTACAACAGCGCCATCCCCGGGGAGCCTGCTCAGGCTGAGAGGGGCGCGTAGCACCGCCCGACCCGTCGAACCTGAACCGATTAGCATCGGCGGAGGGAGTGGGCGGTACCCGTGCAGGGCCCTGCTCTCCATCCGTCGCGAGGAGAGATTTCGCATGGCCGACGGTATCGATATTCCCGCGTGGATCGCCCTGTTCATCGGGCTCTATTCCGCCAGCGCCGCGATCGGCGAACTGCGCCATCCGGGCGGCTGGGTAGGGATGGTCGCGCATTTCGAACGCGATTTGGGCCTGCGCTTTCTCACCGGCATCGTCTGTCTCGGCCTCGGCGCCGCGATCTACCTCGTCTCGCCCTGGCGACCGGGCGATTGGCTCGCGGTGCTGGTCACCGTCATCGGCGGCGGGATGGTCGTCGAGGGCGCGCTGATCCTCGCCTTTGGCGACAATTTCCTCGCTTTCGCGCGGCGCCTGATGGGCGCTGCCAACCGGCTCTGGGCCGGTCTCTCGCTCCTGCTCGGCGCGGCGCTCATCGTCGTCGCGCTGCTGCGTCTCTAACACTTCCCGCTCTTTTCCAAGGAAGGTCCATTTCATGGCCGACATCAACAGCAAATTCGACATCGGCGTCACCACCGGCCCGATCCGCGGCAGCCGCAAGGTCCAGATCGGCGCGAAAAGCGGCAGCGGCGTGCGCGTCGCCATGCGCGAGATCGACCTCGAGGGCGGCGAGCCCAGCGTGCGCGTCTACGACACCTCCGGCCCCTATACCGACCCTGATGCCACGATCGACATCCGCGCCGGCCTCGAACAGAAACGCCGCGAATGGATCATGGCGCGCGGCGATGTCGAGGAATACACCGCGCGCGAGGTAAAGCCCGAGGATAACGGCCAGCTCGGCCCCGACCGTTCGGGCGGCGTCCCCGCCTTCCCCAATGTCGCCAAGAAAGTGCTGCGCGCCAAGCCCGGCATGAACGTCAGCCAGATGCATTACGCGAGGCAGGGCATCATCACGCCCGAGATGGAATATGTCGCCGAGCGCGAGAACCTGGGCCGCGAACAGGTGCGCCGCGAATTCGACGGCAATTCATGGGGCGCCGAGATCCCCGAATATGTCACGCCCGAATTCGTCCGCGACGAGATCGCCCGCGGCCGCGCGATCATCCCCAACAACATCAACCACCCCGAAACCGAACCCATGGCGATCGGGCGCAACTTCCTCGTCAAGATCAACGCCAATATCGGCAATTCCGCCGTCGCATCGGATGTCGCGGCGGAAGTCGACAAGATGGTCTGGTCGATCCGCTGGGGCGCCGACACCGTTATGGACCTCTCGACGGGGCGCAACATCCACGACACGCGCGAATGGATCATCCGCAACAGCCCCGTCCCCATCGGCACCGTGCCGATCTACCAGGCGCTCGAAAAGGTCGGCGGCATTGCCGAGGACCTCACCTGGGAAGTGTTCCGCGACACGCTGATCGAACAGGCCGAACAGGGCGTCGACTATTTCACCATCCACGCGGGCGTGCGCCTGCCCTATGTCCCGATGACCGCCAAGCGCGTCACCGGCATCGTGTCGCGCGGCGGCTCGATCATGGCGAAATGGTGCCTCGCGCATCACAAGGAGAGCTTCCTCTACGAGCGCTTCGACGAGATCACCGAGATCATGAAGGCCTACGACATCGCCTACAGCCTCGGCGACGGCCTGCGCCCCGGCTCGATCGCCGACGCGAACGACGAAGCCCAGTTTGCCGAGCTCTACACGCTGGGCGAACTCACCAAGCGCGCCTGGGAACAGGACGTGCAGGTGATGATCGAGGGCCCCGGCCATGTGCCGATGCACAAGATCAAGGAGAACATGGACAAGCAGCTCGAGGCCTGCGGCGAAGCGCCCTTCTACACATTGGGCCCGCTCGTTACCGATATCGCGCCCGGCTACGACCACATCACCAGCGGCATCGGCGCCGCGCAGATCGGCTGGTACGGCACCGCCATGCTCTGCTACGTCACGCCCAAGGAACACCTCGGCCTGCCCGACCGCGACGATGTGAAGGTCGGCGTGGTGACCTACAAGCTCGCCGCGCACGCCGCCGACCTTGCCAAGGGCCACCCCGCCGCCAAGGTCCGCGACGACGCGCTCTCCAAGGCGCGCTTCGACTTCCGCTGGCGCGACCAGTTCAACCTCAGCCTCGATCCCGACACGGCCGAGCAATACCACGACCAGACGCTCCCCGCAGAAGGCGCCAAGACCGCGCATTTCTGCTCGATGTGCGGTCCCAAGTTCTGCAGCATGAAGATCACGCAGGAAGTGCGCGAATTCGCAGCGAAGCAGAACTCGGACAGCTACCTTGCGAGCGAGAACATCAAGCGCGAGACAAGCGCTGAAGAGGCCGAGGAAGCGCGCGCGGGGATGGAGAAGATGAGCGAGGTTTACCGCGAGAAGGGGGAGAGGTTGTATCTGCCTAGCGAAAGCCCTTGAAGGCCGCGTTACGCTCCCCACATTGGCTGTCCACCAGCGAGAGCTGGAATCTGGAGGGTTGGCAGAGCGGCTTATTGCGCTGACCTGAAAAGTCGGTGGAGATCTTAGGGTCTCCCGTGGGTTCGAATCCCACACCCTATTTGAGGCCTACCCTTTCGCTCTAGGGTAGGCCTTTTCTTTTTGGTGAAGTCAGATGTACGCATTTGTAGATGAAACTGGTAATACTGGCGGCAATCTTTTTGATGAAGATCAGCCGCTTTTTTTAACAGCGGCACTCATCACGCGAAGTGACTTCGACAGGTCAAAGGCGCGCCAGTTTGATAAGATTCTAGCGGATGCAAACCTTTCTGGCATCCATGCAACAGAATTAGGGGTTGGTGGCATTGAGCCAATCGCCGGGCCGGTGCTGAAGCTTCTAAAGGCAGCGGATGCGCGATTTTTCATTTCACGGGTTGAAAAGCGGTACCTCCTAGCCACGAAATTTTTCGATACTTTCTTCGATAGCGGTGAGAATCCAGCGGTACCTTGGCACGCGTACAATGTGCGACCGTTGCGGCTCATTCTCGCATTCAAGGTTGCCTCTCTAGTCGATGAAACTGTCGCTCAGCTGTTTTGGAAAATGCTGATGGAAAGATCAGAGGCTCGCGCACGAGCGCTGATCCCGGAAATCTGTGCCGCTGTACTTGCTCGCATTGATCGCCTCCCCGATGCTCGTTCACGAGAAATTGTCACTGACGCTCTTCAATGGACGAGAGACCACCCGGAAGGCCTTGATTTCTACCAGACTGGTAGAGAGGCGAAGAATGGGCACATGCCAAACAGCGTGGCATTCACAAATTTGCTGGAGGGTTTGGAAGCTCTTTCCAAGAAATGGGATCGGCCTGTTCGACTGATCCGCCACGACCGACAATCGCAGTTCGAAAGAACCTTGGCCCATTGGCATCAGCTATTCTCGAACGCCCTTCCCGACCCTATTCATTTACCAGGTGAAACTCGCGTACTGCGCCAAGTTCCGGGTTCAGATTTTGAGATTTCTGCGTCTGAACACAGCCCCGGTATTCAAGTCGCAGACCTGATCCTCTGGCTGTTCAAGAGATTCTTAGAGGGCAAGGATATCCCGTATGAGTCTGGCAGACTTTTGTCGTTTGCCATGAAGAGAGGAATGCAGAACGATTTTTCATTCGATGGCGTTGAAAACGCTATGCTCGAGCAATTCGGCGATGCTTTGAATTCGGACCCCTCGCCTGAGCATCTTGAGAAAGCTCGCGAGATACAGGCTCACTACGAGCAACTGCGCCTCGATAATATTGCCGCATATGATCGCGACGGTCTGATGCCTTTTGAAAGGCAGGCGACGTCCTCTCGTCTAGCGAGTGATTAACCTGCCGGTACCAACCGGTCCACCAACGCCCTGAGTTCGCTCGGCGTCGTGTGCCCCGCGACCACCTCGTGATAGCCGATGCCTGCCTTGCGCAGCGCTTCCTTCTTCACCGCGTCGCGCGCGGCGGCGCTGGCGCCGGTGTGGTGGCCCGAGCCTTGGTATTCGAGCGCGTGGACCACCCGGCAGTGCTCGTCCATTAGCGCGAAATCGACGCGTTTGGAATTGACCGCGAAGAAGGCGTCCTTGTCGGGGCTGGCGAGGAATTCGCCGAGGCTCACCTGTGCCATCACCTGCCATTTCGGATTGCGCGCAATCACCGCCTTGTCGAGCGCCTCGAACACCTTGGCCTCCGATTTGTTGAGCAGCGAGCGCGAGGTGAACTTGGCCCGGCTGACGATCTTCAACTGGTCCGCCGCCATATCGGACCGGATCGCCTGTCCCCGCTCCGCCGCCTCGATCTTGCGCAGCCCTGCGCTCTTTTTACCGAACCGCTGCGCATTGCGCCCCTGCCAATACGCCTTGCGCTTTGCCGTATCGGCGCTGGCGACTGCCCGCTCGAAAGCGACGCCGATCAGCGCGCCGACAAGCAGCACGATCAGTAACGCAACGGGGCGATCCAGCAGGAAATTGACGGTTTCCATGACGCATATGACTAGCAGCTTTTGGTTGCGACATGGCTAACGGCGCATTGTAGCGCCCGTATGAACACACCGCGCAATATCCTGCGGGCGCTGGCGAAGTGGCCCATATCCGTCATCCAGCGAAAGCTGGGATCGCCGTCGTTTCGCGCGACCGAGCCAGATCCCAGCTTTCGCTGGGATGACGGGATGATCGACCTCCCCGGGGCCGAACTCGCCCACTGGTTCCGCCGGCACCTCACCTGAGGGCTTTCCTACTCCGCGCAAACCTGTCTTGCTGCGGGCCATGTACGCGCTCCGTCCCCTCGCGAACCACTTCCGCCAAGCCCCCGCGCGCACGCCCGGACTTTTTTCGCAATGGACTGTGGTCCATGCGGTCCATGTGATGGGAGTGGCAGGGGGCAAATCCTCCACATGTCCTACACGCCGCCTGGCCGCGCGCGCGCTTCACCGGCACGCGGGCCAGCGCCTGCAGCAGTTCCGCAATTGCGGGGTCGGTACACTTGGTCTCACGCCCCCTAGCCACCGGTCCCCAACACGCCCATATGCGCGGGCATGGCCGATCTCTATCTCAAGAACCTCGAATCCGAACGCCGCCAGCTGTGGGCGACCTGCCGTCTCAAGGGGCTGGCCAAGGGCACGCCTGAGCGGCAGCGGATCGTCGCGATCGACGAGGCGATTGCCGCGCATAAGGCGAAGAAGGCCTAGCGCGCGCCGCTTTGCGGCAGCGCCGCGGCGGACCGGCGGGGGGCAGGCTGCACCCGCCGCCCGCTCGCATCCGCTAGCTGTTCTTCATGTTCTCCAGGCCCCTGATCGCGCCGGGCTTTTGCGACGGCTGCGAGGCGTTGGTCTTGACCTTTTCCTTCTTGGGCTTGCGGGCTTCGCGGTTCGATTTCTGTCCCTTGGACATGCGTGGTTCCAATCGGGGCGGAATGCCCCGGCCATGGCCCTACGCCTGCGCGCCGGACAAAGCGCGTTTATTCGCGCGGGCAGCCGCCGCGCGCTAGCGGCGCAGTTCGACCATCACCCGGTCGAGCGCCTGGAGGAAGTTGGAGCGGTCGGACTTGCTGAAGGGCGGGGGGCCGCCGTGGGCACCGTCCATCCCGGCGCGCAGGTCTTCCATGATCGCGCGGGTGGCCACGGCGCTGCCGATGCTCGCGGCGTCGAAGGCGCGCCCGTCGTGCTTGAGCACGCGTGCGCCCGCTTTCAGGCAGCGTTCGGCGAGCAAGATGTCGGCGGTGATGACCACGCTGCGGGCGTCCGCATGCTCCGCGATCCAGTCGTCGGCGGCATCGAACCCGTCGCTTACCACCACGCGCTTGACCCGCGCGCTCACCGGCACGCGGAAGGGGCTGTTGCTGACCACGCGCACCTCGGCGCCGAAGCGTTCGGCGACGCGGTAGATCTCCTCCTTCACCGGGCAGGCGTCGGCATCGACCAGGATCGTGACGGGGGCGGCTGTGGGGCTGGGGCTGGACATCGCGCCTGCCTAGCCATCGGCGCGCGCGCGAACCAGCCCCGCGATCGGCGGGCGGATCAATAGGCCCAGCGCTCGGTGAGCATTTCGGCCTTGCCATCCGCGAGCTTCACCTCGGCGGCGGGTTCGCCCGGCTGGCCTTCGCGGAACAGCTCGTAGATCACCGCGCCGTCTTCCTGCACGCTTTCGATCACGCGGACGGGAGTGAACATGTCGGGCGCGGCTTCGGCCACGGCGCGCGCGGGCGCGGGGACATCGGCCCAGGCGAGATCGCGCTGGATCTCGACCACGCGGAACACGCCGTCCTCGACCAGCATGTCGAGTTCGACCTCGCTGCCATCGGCGCGCGTGCCCTCGACGTCGTAGAACACCATGCCGTCGCGCTCCTTGCGCTCGGCCCCGGCGAAGCTCATGCCCGGCACTGCCTCGAGCGCGGCGGCGCGTGCGCCCTCGGGGATATCGTCGGCACCAAGCTCGGTAACCACCGCTTCGGGCCCATCGGCGAGGATCGCGCTGTCGCTGGCCGCGGCCTCATCCGCCTCATCGGCGGGCGCGGGCGAACAGGCGGCGATGCCGACAGCGAATACCAGCGCGGCGGAAGTCTGACACCAAAGAGCGATACGCATGATCCTGTCCCCAAACAGCGCCCCAAGCGGGCTATGACACCGGTGTACCGTTTGCAGGGCGGATTGGCAATTGCGGGCCTGGCGGCGGCGCGCGCGGGCAGGGTGATCGCTTTGGGGGCCGGGTCCTCCAATCGCAGCACCGCGTTCCGCCCGTTCCATCAAACCGCTGGAAACACGCGCACGAATCCCCATCTCGAGGTTAGGCAAGACAACAATGAGAGGAGCCTTCCACTATGCAGGTCCAGTTCAATTCCGACTCTTCGGTCATGGGTACCGAGAACGTCGCCGAACGCATCGAGGCGAGCGTGCGCGAGAAGCTGGCGCGGTTCGAGGAACGGCTCACGCGGATCGAGATCCACGTGCGCGACGAAAACGGCGCGAAGGGCGGGGCGGACGACAAGGCCTGCACGATCGAGGCGCGCCCGCGCGGCGGCAAGGCAATCGGCGTGACCGAACACGCGGGCAAGGTCGACGATGCCGCGCGCAAGGCGGCGGCGACGCTCAGCCAGCGGCTCGAACGGCACTTCGGCAAGGAATCCAAGCACAGCCACGACCCGCGGCCCGATAAGGTGTTGTAAGCGGTAGCGCGGGCGCGCTCCGCCCGGGCTGCGCGTGTCAGCCGGGGACGGAGCGTTCCTCCGCCCCGTGGCGGTGCAGCATGACATCGAGCAGCGCGGGGCGGTCCTTTTGCTCCCACGCGCGTTCGTGGAAGAAGAACACCACCGCGTTGACCAGCGGTTCGACCAGCGCGATCCCGCCCGCAAGCATCACCGACCCGGTGAACAGGTAGGCGACCGTGAACCCGACCAGCAGGTGGAGGACGAGGAAGGTCAGCGTCTTGGACAGGTTGCGTTTCATTCATCGCAGATAGGAGTGCCGTTTGATCGATTGAAGCGATGAATGACGCACAGAGTAATCGATTTTCGCTTCCATCAAGGGCGCGCCAAGACGCATTCGTCGCGCTTCGACCCTCCATTGCTCGCGCAACCCAGCCGCTTTGCCTTATTTTTGCCCAAGTTCGAAACATCCGGACCGGTGCAGCGTTCGTATCTTGAAGCAGCGGCCGGAAACCGTCGGCTGTGACAATGCTCACGACTACCGAATAAAGGGAATGGATATGAACAAGCTTACCATCGCGCTCGCCTCGGCCGCATCGCTGGCTATCGCCGCCTGCGCCGAAGAACCGGCCGAAACCGCTGCCTATGAAGACACCGCCACCGCCGATCAGATGGCCAATGCAGAAGCCGAAGCCGGCACTGTGGTCGAAGTCGCACAGGACGACGAGACTTTCTCGACGCTCGTCAGCGCGGTGACCGCCGCCGGCCTGGGCGAAACGCTGTCGGGTGACGGCCCGTTCACCGTCTTCGCGCCGACCAACGATGCCTTCGCCAAGATCCCCGAGGCGACGCTGACCGAGCTCACCACCAATGACACCGAAACGCTCGGCAACATCCTCACCTACCACGTGGTCGAAGGCAATGTGGATGCCGCAACGCTGACGCAGGCGATCACCGATGCAGGCGATGCGGGCTACACCATCACCACCGTCAACGGCGGCACGCTGACCGCGACCGTGGTCGACGGCAATGTCGTGCTGACCGATGCCGCCGGCGGCACCGCCACCGTCACCGCAACCGACGTCGCCGCCTCGAACGGTGTGATCCACGTCATCGATACCGTGCTGATGCCGCAGTAAGGCGATCGCACTGTTACTCGCGAAAGGCGGCTCCTTTACGGGGCCGCCTTTTTCGTAGGCGCTTTTCTACAGCGCCGCCCACGCGCCATGCCAAGCGGCATATCGGCATATGCCTGCTTCGAAGCTTGCACCTGCGGCGCGGCGCGCTAGCGTCTTGCGCGGGCGAGAGGAGAACACCGATGGGCGTAGCCGCCGAGAAGCCGGTTTACAGCGTACCCTTTGTCGAGCGCACCGGGATGCGCCGGATCGAGGAGCGGCGTGGGTATTCGAAACTGCTGATGCCGCTCGATGGCAATGCCAACCATGTCGACGTGATGTATCTCGGCGCCTTCTGTGTGCTCGCCGAAGCGATCGCGGCAGGGCCGGGGATCTCGATCCTCGACACCGCGCGCCATTTCCCAATCATCAAGGACATCGCGGTGGACTTTCACCGCATGGCGGCCAGCGATGTCACCGGCGAATACGAACTCACCGAGAGCCATATTGCCGCGCTGGAGGCCGATCTCGAGCGCAAGGGCAGCGCGGGCTACACCGCCGAAGTCCCGATGCACGATGCCGATGGCGCGCTGGTCGCCACGGGCCGCGTCACGGTCAAGCTGCTGAGCCACGACTGGTCCGGTCGGGCCTGAAGGAAGATTGATATGACCAGTATTCGCGCCCGCCTCGTCAAACTCGCGCTGCCGCTGCTCGGCATCAAGCGGTTCTTCTCGCAGCCCGACAAGTTCGACGAACGGATCGCCAAGCTGCGTGCGGCCAAGCCGGTTCGCCCGCGTGCGAAATGGCACAAGCGCTTCGATATTCGCGAGTATGGCAGTCGCGGGTTTCCGGTGGTCACGCTCGAACCCAAGGGCGGGGCCCAGCCCGGCGCGCCGCATCTGCTGTATCTGCATGGCGGCGGCTATGTGATGGATATCGCCGCGGTGCATTGGGACGCGGTGGCGGATCTGTGCGAGCGGCTGGGCGCCTCGGCGACCGTACCGCTCTACCCGCTGGCGCCCGAACACAAGGCTGACGAGACGCTCGAGGCGATGCGCTCGCTCTATCTCGAACTGGCCGAGCGTTATGGCGCGGATCATGTCACCGTGATGGGCGACAGCGCGGGCGGCGGCATGACGTTGGCGCTGGCGCAGATGCTCAAGGCCGCGGATCAGCCGCTGCCCGGCAGCCTGGTGCTTTATTCGCCCTGGCTCGATGCGACGGCCACTGCCGAAGGGCAGCGCGAAATCGAACCGCGCGACGGGATGCTGGCGGTCAGCGGGCTCAAGGCCTGCGGCGACATGTATCGCGGCGATTTGGCAATCGACGATCCGCGCGTCAGCCCGTTATTCGGACCGCTGGAGGGATTGCCCCCGATGGCAATCTTCTCGGGCACCGCCGACATCCTGCTGGTCGACGGGCGCCGCCTTGCCGGCAAGCTCGCGCAAGTGGGCATGCCCGACCACATTTATCGCGAGTATGAGGATATGTTTCACGTCTGGATGCTGCTGCCTGTCCCCGAAGGCAAGCGCGCACGCGCCGAAACCGCGAATTTCATCCGCCAGCACGGGAAGACCACATGACCACCCGCATCCTGTTCGCCGCCTTGCCAGCATTGCTCCTGGCTGCCTGCAACACCGGCTCGGGCGATGTGCCCGAGGGCCTCGACACCGGCACTTTCGCGGGCATCGGTGCAGGCGAAGTGGTTCATTACATCGGCACCGAACCCTTCTGGAACGGCGCGGCGGGCGGCGGCCTCGCGCTCTATGCTACCCCCGAGAACCCGGACGGCAGCGAGTTCGCGGTCGAGCGGTTCGCGGGCAATAACGGGCTGGGTATCAGCGGGCGGCTCGACGGGGCGGCGTTCGACCTGATGATCACGCCGGGCGAATGTTCGGACGGGATGAGCGACCGGACTTATCCCTATACTGCGACCTTGCTTGTGGGCGACGAACAGCGCCAGGGATGCGCCTGGACCGACAGCCAGCCCTTTGGCGAACCGGAACTGCCCTGATGGACACTGTCCCTGCCTTGCCGCGCTGGCTAGGCCGCGCCGGGCTGCTGCCGCAACTGGCCTGCGTCGGGGTGCTTTATGCGGGTCCGGCGGAATGGCGCGAACCCGCGCAGGCGCTGGCCTTTGCATATGCCGCGCTGATCCTGTCGTTCCTCGGCGGGATGTGGTGGGGGATCGCGGCGGCGGCCCCCGCGGCGCAGCGGCGCAACACGCTTGGCTGGGTGTGGGTGGCGGCGGTGCTGCCAAGCCTCGTGGCGCTCGCCGGTTTCGTGCCATGGGCGCTAGGTTGGCAGTGGCCCGAACCTTCGCTGGCCATGCTCAGCGGGGCGCTGCTCGTCAGCCTGGGTGTCGATGCCAGACTGGGGCCGCTCGCCCCGCGCTGGTGGATGCCGCTGCGGGTGCCGCTGTCCTTCGGCCTCGGGCTGATGACCATGGCAGCAGCGGTCGCCTAGCGCTTGGTGACGCCTGCGTTCTCGAGTTCGGGGCCGAGCCTGCCGGTCAGCCACATCCACCACATGCGGAAATCGGCGCGCAGGCTCCACAGCGGATAGGAGAAGGTCGCCGGGCGGTTCTTCTCATGCCCGAAATGCGCGATCCAGGCGAAGAAGTACCCGGCCAGCGGCATGCCGAGCAATAGCAGCCACTTGCCCGTCGCCAGCGCTGCCACGCCCAGCGCGACGACCAGCGAGGTGCCGATGTAATGCAGTGCGCGGGTTCCGGGGCGCGCATGTTCGCGCAGGTAGAACGGCCAGAAGGCAGCGAAGGTGGTGTAGTGCCGCTCGGTCATTGCAGGCCCGGGATTTCGATCTGCGCGGGCGAGGGCGCCTGCGGCATGACCAGTTCGCGCTTGGCGGGCAATGCCCGGCTTTCGGCGAGACCTTCCGCCGCCGCGCCGATCGCGGTGCAACTGCGTCCGGCGAGGAAATCGAGCGCGGTGGCGATCGAGGCTTCGCCCGGGTCGCCCAACGGGGTGAGGATATCGTCGTTCGCGCGGCAGGTTTGCGGCATCACGCTGGCGAGGCCCGAATAGTAATCGCCCCCGTCATCGGCATTGACCGAGCGGAAGGCGACCACGCGCAGCCGGTCGTCGCAGGCCGACCGGTCGCGGGCGATCTGCCCAACCGGCTTGCCATAGGTATCGGTGCCGATCAGCGCGATGTTGTTGCCCAGGATGGGGATGAAGGCATTGGCCACCAACTCGCTGGCAGACGCGGTCCCCCCGGTGCCGATCACCGCGATCCTGGTTGCTGCAATAGCCTGAGGTGCGGCGGCGAAGCGGGCGATTTCGTTGAAGTCGCTTTTGGAATCGCGAAAGGTCGTCTTGCTGAAAACCTGTCCGGTCCGGTCCGCCGCGAGCAGGTCGCCAAGCAGTTCCGCGACCGATACCAGCCCGCCGCCATTGTAGCGGAAGTCGAGGATGATCTGCGTCACGCCTTCGGCACGGAAGACGGCGAAGGCATCGCGCAATTGGGCCTTGGCATCATCGATGATGAAGGTGCGCAGATTGATATAGCCGACCTTGGTCCCGCCATTGTCGAGGATCTTCGCACCATAGCGATCCGAGATCGGGTCGAGTGCATATTCGGTCTTGGTCACGCCGACCGTAACCTCGCCGCCAGCGGGCTGGCGGATACGCAATTGGCGGGTCACCCCCGGATCGCTTGGGCCGAGCGCATTGACCACCGCCTGCGCACCGCCGTCGGCCATGAGCGCGGCGACACTCTGTCCGCCGATGGCGATGATTTCGCTGCCGCGGTCGATGCCTTGCGCGAAGGCGGGGGCATTTTCGAAAGCCTCGACCACGAACACCCGGCGGGCGGCGGTATCATAGCCCAGGCGCACCCCGAAACCGGCGTTGGATCCGCTGCTGATCAGCGCGTTCTCTTCGGCGATCGAGGTGATGTAGGTGAAGTAGCGGTCGCGGTCCTGCGCCCGGGCAGGCGCGACCAGCGCATCGATATAACCCTGGACCGAACTGAAATTTCCCGCGTTCACGGTCCGGTCGAGCAGGTCGGGGAACAGATACCATTCCTCCATCTGCCCCAGCGTCCAGTCCTGCCGGCTGGCGAGCGTGCAATTGTCGGAGGAACCGCCACCACCGCCACCACCGCCGCCGACCGCGCCGCCTCCGGAGCCGCTGCCGCCTCCGCTCGAGCTTCCTCCACCGCCGCATGCGGCGAGCGAGAATGCCAGTGTTGCAGTGAAAATGGTGCGACCCAGACCCATGCGCTTCCTCTCCTGATCCCGTCCCTCGGTCCCCCCGAAGGCATCGGTCACGATCAATGACGGCTAAATCGGGGGCGGGCAAGGGCGCGAATGGTCTCTGGCAAGCCCCGGTTTCCCTCAAAAACGGTGCAAATTTCGGATCGCGGGATGGTTTGTCGCCCGCAGCTATGCCTTAAAGGTCGACCGGAATACGCCGCAGTGGCGCAAATACAGGAGTTTTCATGGCTAGCGGCGTTGCGCCCTGGGTTCAGAATGCGGTTGGCGGAGGTGCCATCGGGCATACGCTCACGCTGGAGAAGGTTGCCGACGAGCGCGTGCTCGGTCGGGGCGGCTTTACCCTGACCAGTGCAGCATTCCGTCACGAGGGCGAACTCGATCCTTCCTTTACTGCGGTCGAGGAAGATGCCGTCGCGCCGCCGCTCGAATGGACCGCGCCGCCGCCGGGCGCGCACGAGCTGGTGCTGGTCGTCGAGGATGCCGACAAGGGGCACATCCACTGGACCGTCTGGGGCCTGCCGCCGCAGAAGGGCAAGCTGATGGAAGGCGAAACCCCGCCGCGCACCGGCAAGAATTCCCACGGCAATTCGGAATGGCTGCTGCCCGATCCGCCGCTGGGCGAAGAGCATCGCTATATCTTTCAGCTTTTTGCAGTCGACCTCCCGCTCACGCTGATGCCGGGGGCGACGCTCGAAGAACTCGTCCGTAATCTTGACGGGCATGTAACCGCCGCCGCGGTCCTGACAGCCCGGTTCGAAGGCCATGAGGTCGAGGAACTGGATGTCGAGGATCTTGGCGACGTCGATTGAAGCATAGCCAAGGAAAGGAACTGTCATGGCTGGCAAGAACAACGCACTGCAGAAGCCGGTGAATCTTTCGCCGGAACTGGAAACCGTGGTTGGCAAGGGTCCGATGACCCGCGCCCAGGTCACCTCCAAGGTGTGGGATCACATCAAGGCGAACGACCTGCAGGATTCCAAGGATCGGCGCATGATCAACCCCGACGACAAGCTCGGCGCGGTGATCGGCAAGGAACAGATCTCCATGTTCAAGATGACGGGCGCCGTCTCGAAGCACATGAGCTAAGGTGTTACCGGCGGCGCAGCGGCCAGTCCGTTACGCCGCCGGTCCACAACGCCAGCCACACGACCAGCGGCTGCGCGATCATTCTCGGCCCATGATAGCCGAGCCCGAGCCCCCCACCCGGGCGCGCCAGATCGAGCGCGAAGTGATGGATGTTCGCAGGAAACACGCACACTGCGTAAAGCGCGAGGCCGATGGCGCCCGCGCGGCGTAGCGGCAGGCTGGCCCATTGCGCCAGCGCCGCCGCCCCGAGCAATTCGGCGATCCCGGTCCATAACACCACCGCCTCGGGCGCCGGCACCCATGTCGGCATGATCGACAGGAACGGGGCCGGGTTGGCGAGGTGCACATATCCGGCGAAGGCATAGAAGGCCGCGAGCAGCCAGCGCAGAGTGTGCCGGATCACGCGCGCGGACCTCCGGCAATCGCCCGAGGGATGGTCACAGGTCCATCACCTCGACGCCCTTCCAGAAGGCGATCCGGTCCCTGATCGCGGCGGCGGCTTCCAGCGGTTCGGGATAGTAGAAGGCCGCGTCGGTATTGATCGCGTCGCCCGCATTGATCGAATAATAGTTCGCCGTGCCCTTCCATCCGCAATGGCTGGTGGTCTCGCTCGGCACGAGCACGCCGCGCATGACATCGCCCGCGGGGAAATAGTGATTGCCTTCGACGACGAGCGTGTCGTCGCTGCGGGCCAGCGTTTCGCCGTTCCAGCGGGCGGTGATGGTCATGATTGGGGCCTTTCCTTGCCGCGCCTCTTTGCTAGGACGGGGCATACTACATCAAGGGGTTCCTGTTCATGCGCCATTTCCTGCTCGCTTCCGCCGCCGCCGCTCTCTCCTTCGGAACCCCGGCGCTGGCGCAGGACAAGGCCGAACGCACCGCCGCTGCCGCGCTCGAAGCGGCACCGGTCTGGGACGGGCACAACGACGTACCCATCCAGCTGCGTTCGCGGCTGGGCAACGTGATCAATAGCTTCGATTTCCGCGATACGCTCGATACCGCGCGTGATGGGCGCGAGGCGATGCATTCGGACCTCGCGCGGCTGCGCGTGGGCGAGGTCGGGGCGCAGTGGTGGTCGGTCTATGTCAGCGCCAACCTGCCCGAAGCCGAAGCGGTGCAGGCCACCGTCGAGCAGATCGACGTGACCAAGCGGCTGATTGCGCGTTATCCCGATGCGCTGCAACTCGCGCTGACCGCCGATGATGTCGAGGAAGCGATGGCGGCGGGGCGGATTGCCTCGCTGCTCGGCATGGAAGGCGGCCATTCGATCGGTTCGAGCCTCGCGGTCCTGCGCCAGATGTACGACATGGGCGCGCGCTACATGACGCTGACGCATGGCAAGACGCTGGGCTGGGCCGACAGCGCGACCGATGCGCCGCAACATGATGGGCTCAACGCCTTCGGCATGGATGTGGTGCGCGAAATGAACCGCATCGGCATGCTGGTCGATCTGAGCCATGTGAGCGATGCGGCAATGACCGATGCGCTCGACGCTGCGCAGGCCCCGGTGATTTTCAGCCATTCGGGTGCGCGCGCGATCAACGGTCACGCGCGCAATGTGCCCGACGGGGTGCTTGCCCGCCTACCCGAGAATGGCGGGATCGTGATGGTGGTGGCGCTGCCGTGGTATCTGACCGAGGAACTGCGCACCCATGCGGCCGATCGCGCTGGTGAAGAAGCGCGGCTGAAGGCGCTTTATCCTGGCCTGCCCGACACGGTCGAAGCGCAGCTGGCCAAATGGGACGCGCAGAACCGCGCGCCGGTTTCGACCATTTCGGACATGGCCGACCATATCGACCATATCCGCGCGGTGGCGGGGATCGACCATATCGGCATCGGCGGGGACTATGATGGCATGCCCACCGGCCCGATCGGGATGGAAGATGTTACCGGTTATCCGGCGCTGTTCGTCGAACTCGCGCGGCGCGGCTATACGCAGGACGAACTCGAAAAGATCGCCTCGCGCAATATGATGCGCGTCATGCGCGCGGCGGAAGCCTATGCGGCGAGTGCGGCGGACCTGCCGCCGTATGAATATCCGGCGGGCGAGCCGCGCGACGGGGCAGAATAGGCCCCCGCCAGCGCGCGGTTTACAATTTCTCCAGCGTCAGTGGATCGCGCTCGCCGCCGAAGAACTGGTCGAGCGCGTGCGCAAAGACCTGCCTATCCTCGTCGTCGCAGGCCGCTTCGAACAGCGTCATCGAACTGCGGAACTTCATCGCATCGACTGCGCCGAGGATATCCCTGGCGTCCATCGTGCCGGCCCAGTCGAGCATTGCTTCGGTCGCTTCGAACAGCCGCGGACCCAGCTCCTCGTGGCGGCAATAGGCGCGTGCTGCGTGGCGGTCGGCAAGCGCGAACTTGTGCGCGGCGGCGCTTTTGCCGAGCCCGGCAATCTGCGGGAAGACGAACCACATCCAGTGGCTGGTCTTCGCCCCGGCACGGATTTCATCGAGCGCCCGCTCGTAAACCCCGCCGTCCTGCGCGGTCAGGAAATGCGCAAAGCCCGCAGGCTCAATCGTCGTCGTCGTCGACATGCTCGGGCAGGCCGTCGAGATCGGTCGAGGCGTAATCCTCCAGTTCCTCTTCGGTCATGGAATCGTACATGTCCTTCGATGCGCCCCTGAGGTCGCCGACCTTGGTGTCACCGCGCTTGGCGGAAAGCGCGGCTCCGGCGGCACGTTGTTGGGCTTTAGATTGTGCAGGCATCAGTCTTGCTCCGACAGCTCGGAACCGCGTTTCAGCACTTCGTCGCCGTCTTCCTGTTTGATGAGATAGGCGGGGTTGTCCCCGTCGCCGTCCTTCGTGACTTCGGTCCCCTGCAGGGTGCGGGTGACCTCGCGTTCGAAACGCTCCTTCACCTGGCCCTTACCCTTGCCGTTACCCCAGTTCCATTCGACATATTGGTCGGTCCGGAAGCTGTTCGGATTGCTCATGCGACCTCTCTTTCGCCGGCGCTCAATTCTCGACGATTTCGAGGCCGTCTTCGGTGGTGGCCTGGTCATCGGGTGTGGCGATCTGGTCGTCGCCCAGATCGGTGATGATGCTGTCGGTGGTGTCGCCGTCATCTTCCGTGGAGGAAATCTGGCCGCTGACCGTGCCTTCCTCCTCGACATCGCCCGTGCTCAGCGCAGGCACGATCCAGGTGATCGAGAGCAACAGGATCGCCAGCAGCAGGCCGCCAGCCAGCACCCAGCGCACGACGCCTTCCTTGGAACCACCGCTTGCCTCGGTGTCGGTGACGTGGATTTCTTCGCCTTGCTTGTGCATGAAACTGTACTCCCTCGATGGACGCGATCCCGCGTGTGTCAGGGAGATTTACGTTTCTGCGCGGCGAATGTTCCGTATTGTCAGTCGCGCAGCAGCTCGTTGATGCCGGTCTTTTCGCGGGTTTGCGCGTCCACCGTCTTGACGATCACCGCGCAGGCGAGGCCGGGGCCGCCATCCTTGCCGGGCATGGTACCGGGCACGACCACCGAAAAGGGCGGGATATGGCCGCGGATAACTTCGCCGGTGTCGCGGTAGACGATCTTGGTCGACTGGGTGATGAAGACCCCCATCGCCACGACGCTTCCTTCGCCGACGATCACGCCCTCGACGATCTCGCTGCGCGCGCCGATGAAGCAATTGTCGCCGATGATAGTCGGGTTGGCCTGCATCGGTTCGAGCACGCCGCCAATGCCGGCGCCTGCGGAAATATGGCAGTTCTCACCGATCTGCGCGCAGCTGCCGATGCTGGCCCAGGTATCGACCATCGTGCCCTTGCCGACATAGGCGCCGATATTCACGAAGCTGGGCATCAGCACGCAGCCGGGCGCGATATAGGCGCCTTCGCGCGCCACCGCGCCGGGGACCACGCGGAAACCGGCTTTGCGAAAAGCGGCATCGTCCCAGCCGGCGAACTTGCTCGGCACCTTGTCGAAGGCCGGATGGCCGGCGCTGCCGCCATCCATCACGCGGTTGTCATTGAGCCGGAAGCTCAGCAGCACCGCCTTCTTGAGCCACTGGTTGACCGTCCAGCCACCCTTGCCGTCAGGCTCGGCGACGCGGCCGCTGCCGCTGTCGAGCATGTCCAGCGCCGCTTCGACCGCCTTGCGCACGTCCGCGCTTTGCGGCGTTACATTGGCGCGGTCTTCCCACGCAGCTTCGATGCGGCTTTCGAGGTCGGCGCTCATGCTGGTCTCCGTTTGCAATTCCGGAGCGTTCGTTAGCAGCGTCGGCGCGCTAGTCCATCCCCGCAGCCTGCGCGAACTGGTACGCACGCTCGACCAGCGGCGCGACGCGTTCGGACATCGACTTGGCATGCGCGCTCGAGGCGGTCCCATCGATCACACGCTTCTTGATGCCCTGCATGATCCCCGCCAGCCGGAAGAGGTTGTAGGCGAAGTACCAGTCCATCGGCGGCACAGGATAGCCGGTGCGCGCAACGTAGCGTGCGACCGCTTCATCCTTGGTGGGAATGCCCAGTGCCTCGAGGTCGAGCCCCTCCAGCCCGGCGCGCCCGTCATGCGGGTTGTGCCAGTTGAGCATGAGATAGCTGAAGTCGGCAATCGGATCGCCCAGCGTCGACAGTTCCCAGTCGAGCACCGCGATGACGCGGTTCTCGGTCTTGTGGAAGATCATGTTGTCGAGCCGGTAATCGCCGTGAACCACGCTGGATTCGTGCTGCGGCGGGATCGTCTGGGGGAGCCATTCGATCAGCCGTTCCATCTGCGGCATGTGCTCGGTCTCGGACAGCTTGTACTGTTTCGACCACCGGCTGATCTGCCGCGCGCAGTAATCGGTCGGCTTGCCGTAATCGCCCAGTCCGATCGCCTCGGGATCCTTCAGATGCAGATCGGCAAAGGTGTCGATCATCGCATTGTAGATCGCGCGGCGTTCCTCGGGCGTGTTGTTCGGCAGCGACCCGTTCCACAAGGACCGCCCGTCGGCGAGACCCATGACGAAGAACTTGCTACCGATAACCGCGGGATCCTCGCACAGGCCATAGGTCTTGGGCACGGGGAAGCCGGTCGGGCCGAGCGCGTGCATCGCCTTGTATTCGCGGTCGACTGCATGTGCGCTGGGCAGCAATTTGCCGAAGGGCTGGCGGCGCAGCACGTAGCTACGGTCCGGCGTGTCGATGCGATAGGTCGGGTTCGACTGGCCGCCCTTGAACTTGGTGTAGCTGATCGGGCCGGCGAACCCTTCGACATGTTCCTCGAACCACGCGGTCAGTGCGGCGAGGTCGAGCTGGTCGGCCTCGGGCACTGCGACCGTGCCGACCATCTCCTTGTCGAAATCGATGGGCTGGTTTTCGGCCATCAGTCGAACACCACCACACTGCGCGCCGAGGTGCCCTGTTTCATCTTCTCGAAGCCTTCGTTGATCTTTTCGAGCGGGATGCGTTCGGCGATGATCGTGTCGAGATCGAGCAGCCCGCGCATGTAGAAATCGACCAGCCGCGGCAGGTCGACGGGGAAGTGGTTCATCCCCATGATCGCGCCTTGCAGCTTCTTGCCCGACAGCAGATCCATCGCGCCCAGCCCGACCTTGCAGTCGAGCGGCATCATGCCGAGGATCGTCGCGGTACCGCCGCGGCGCAGCACCTTGACCGCGAGGTCGGCGGATGCCTGCCGGCCGACCGCCTCGATCGCGTGATGCACGCCGCCGCCGGTGATCTTCATCACCTGTTCGACCGCGTCGTCGGCCATGGCGTCGACCGTATGCGTCGCGCCCAGCACTTCGGCCAGCTGGCGCTTTTCCGCCAGTGGGTCGATCGCGATGACCTTGCCCGCACCCGCGATCTTGGCGGCATTGATCGTCGCCAGCCCCACGCCGCCGCAGCCGATGACTGCGACGGTTTCGCCGGGCACGACCGAACAGGCGTTGAAGATCGCGCCCGCCCCGGTGGTCACCGCGCAGCCGATAATGGCCGCGCGGTCGAGCGGCATGTCCTTGTCGATCGCGACGCAGGCATGTTCGTGGATCAGCATCTGCTCGGCAAACGCCGACAGGTTGAGCATTTGCGCAACGGGCTCGCCGCCATTGCGCGTGATGCGCGGCGCGGCGGTCTGCGCCCGGCGGGTATCTCCGCCGAGGCACAAGGCCATCCGCCCGGTCACGCAGAATTCGCAATGGCCGCAGAAGGCGGACAGGCAGGAGACCACATGGTCGCCCGGCTTGACCGTTTTCACTTCGCTGCCGACTGCGCGCACCACGCCCGCTGCCTCATGGCCCGGAATGGCCGGCAGCGGGTGCGGATAGGCGCCGTCGATGAAATGCAGGTCCGAATGACACAGGCCACAGGCCTTGGTGTCGATCAGCACTTCGTGCGGGGCGGGATCGGCCAGCTCGACCTCACCGATGGTGAGGCCGCCGACCTGCTCGAGGATTGCCGCCTTCGCCATCAGCGCGTCGCTCCCATGTCGCCCGAGCTGAAATTGGCATTGCCCGCATTGGGGATTTTGCCGTCACGCAGCGCATTGGCGCTGGGACCTTCCTCGGGCAGGTGCTTGGCAAACTCCATCCGTGCGATCGAGCGAGCGTGGACTTCGTCGGGGCCATCGGCCAGTCGCAGCGTACGCTGGTGCGCATAGGCATTGGCGAGACCGTAATCGTCACTCACGCCGCCGCCGCCATGCGCCTGGATCGCATTGTCGATGATCCGCAGCGCCATGTTCGGCGCCTGCACCTTGATCATGGCGATTTCCTGCTTGGCGGCCTTGTTGCCGACCGTATCCATCATGTCGGCGGCCTTGAGGCACAGCAGGCGGGTCATGTCGATATCGATGCGCGCCTGCGCCACGCGCTCTTCCCAGACCGAGTGCTTGTAGATCGGCTTGCCGAAGGCTTCACGCTCCTGGAGGCGCTTGCACATCTTGTGCAGCGCTTCCTCGGCCACGCCGATGGTGCGCATGCAGTGGTGGATACGGCCCGGCCCGAGGCGGCCCTGCGCGATCTCGAAGCCGCGACCTTCGCCCAGCAGCATGTTGCTGGCGGGGACGCGCACGTCCTTGAGCTCGACTTCCATATGGCCGTGCGGCGCATCGTCATAGCCGAACACGGGCAGGTGACGCAGCACGGTGACGCCCTCGGCATCGGTGGGCATCAGCAGCATCGACTGTGCGGCATGGCGGCCGGCCGAGAAATCGGTCTTGCCCATTACGATGGCGACCTTGCAGCGCGGATCGCCCAGGCCCGAAGACCACCACTTGCGGCCATTGATGACGTATTCGTCGCCGTCCCGCTCAATCCGGGTTTCGATGTTGGTCGCATCCGAAGACGCGGTGAAGGGCTCGGTCATGAGGAAAGCGGAACGGATCTCGCCATTCATGATCGGGGTAAGCCATTTGTCCTTCTGTTCGCGTGTGCCGTAGCGGTGGAACACTTCCATGTTCCCGGTATCGGGCGCAGAGCAGTTGAACACTTCCGACGCAAAACCGATGCGGCCCATTTCCTCCGCGCACAGCGCATATTCGAGATTGGTCAGGCCGGGGCCTTCGAATTCGAA